>JAWOLC010000053.1:0-2891 GCA_033853925.1 Candidatus Eiseniibacteriota bacterium | reverse complement strand
CCAAGGTCTTCGACTTCATCCGCGACGTCTTCGCCCAGACGCCGGAGGCGCGGTCCTGGGGCTACCAGCCGGGCCGCTTCAGCTTCAACGTCAAGGGGGGGCGGTGCGAGGCCTGCCAGGGCGACGGCATGAAGTTGGTGGAGATGCACTTCCTCGCCGACGTGCTCGTCCCCTGCGAGGTCTGCGGGGCGAAGCGCTTCAACGAGGCGACGCTGCGGGTGCAGTTCAAGGGGAAGAACATCGCCGAGGTGCTCGACCTCTCGGTGCGCGAGGCCATGGAGCACTTCGCCCACCACCGGGAGATCGTCCGCGTCCTCACCACCCTCGACGACGTCGGGCTCGGCTACATCAAGCTCGGCCAGCCCTCCCCCACCCTCTCCGGCGGCGAGGCCCAGCGCATCAAGCTCTCCCGCGAGCTGGCCCGGGTGGGCACCGGCCGCACCCTCTACATCCTGGACGAGCCCACCACCGGCCTGCACTTCGACGACGTCAAGAAGCTGCTGGGGGTGCTCGACCGCCTGGTGGACGCCGGGAACACGGTGGTGGTCATCGAGCACAACCTCGACGTCGTCAAGCACGCCGACTGGGTGGTGGACCTGGGCCCCGACGGCGGCGACGACGGCGGCCGCCTGATCGCCGAGGGGACTCCCGAGCAGGTGGCCAGGGTCTCCGAGAGCTACACCGGCCAGTTCCTGGCGCGCACCCTGGCGCACCGCGGCGGCCGCAGGGCCGGCGCCCGCAGCGCCTAGAGAGCCGATCACGTAACCCGTTCGGATCGTGGGGATCGACTTTCCCGAGCGTCCTTGATCTCTTGGCCCCGGGGACGGGGCCAGGAGGTCGGGATGCGCTGGACGTTGCCGGCGGAGTTGAGTGAGCGGGAGCAGCGGGTCGCGAGGCGGCTCGAGCGGGTGGGGAAGTTCTACGTGTTCCTGCGGCAGGTCCAGCCGCGGCTTTTCGACGAGGCGTTTCAGGCGGAGCTGGCGCAGGCATACGAGAAGCCGCGCGGCACGGAGCCGAAGCCGCCAGCGCTGCTCGCGATGGTCACGTTGCTCCAGGCGTACGACCGCATCAGCGACGCCGAGGCGGTGGTGACGGCCGAGATGGACCAGCGATGGCAGCTGGTGCTCGGGTGCCTGGGTGCGGAGAAGGCGCCCTTCTCGCAGGGGGTGCTGGTGAGCTTCCGCGAGCGCATGGTGGCGCGGGATCTCGACCGCAAGCTCCTCGACCGGACGGTGGAGCTGGCAAAGGAGACCGGGCTCTTCGGCTGGCAGCACTTGAAGGCGATGCTCGACTCTTCGCCGCTGCTGGGCGCGGGCCGGGTCGAGGACACCTGGAACCTCATCGGCCGGGCGCTCGACACGGTGGTGGAGTCGGCGGCCGCGGGGCTGGCGATCCCGCGCCAGCGGATCCTCGACCAGGCCGGACTGAAGCTGCTCTCCGGCCCGAGCCTGAAGGCGGCCCTGGACATCGACTGGGACGACCCTGCGCAGCAGGCGGAAGCGCTGCGGCGCCTGCTGGCGGAGGTCGACGCGCTGCGGAAGTGGGTGAGCAAGCACGCCGGGAAGCACGCGATGGAGGGCCCTCTGAAAGCCGCTCTGGACGCGCTCCAGCGCGTGCTGGAGCAGGATCTGGAGCCCGACCCTGGCGGGGGGATGCGCATTCGCCGTGGGGTGGCCAGGGACCGGATGCCCTCGCTCGGCGACAAGGAGATGCGCCACGGCCGCAAGAGCAAGTCCAAGCTCTTCAACGGCTACAAACGGCACTTGGTGGGTCTGGCGGGTACGGATCTCATCGTCGGCGCGCTGGTGCGGCCCGCCAACGAGCCCGAGCACGAGGCGGCGGGACCGCTCCTCGAGGACGCTCGCCGCCATGGCGAGGTCGTCGAGACGCTCATCGACCGCGGCTACCTGGCGAGCACGGAGATCGCTTCGATGCGCAAGCAGGGCGTCGCCGTCCGGGCCAAGCCTTGGCCGAGCCGCAACGCCGGCCGCTTCACCAAGGAGGACTTCTCCATCCGGATCGACCGAGGCGAGATCGTCTGTCCCGCCGGCGAACAAGTGGCCATCCGCGGCCTCGGCTCCGTCGTGCACTTCCCCGCCCGCGTCTGTAGCCCCTGCCCGCTGCGCCCGCGCTGCACCGTCGCGATCGGCCGGGGCCGCTCCGTCGCCATCCACGAGCACGAGGACCTGCTCGTCGAGCTCCGCGCCCTCCGAAAGACTCCCGAAGGCCGACTGGCCCTACGAGAGCGGACGGCCATCGAGCACCGCCTCGCTCGCATCAACGCCGTCCAGGGGCCTCGGGCCCGCTACAAGGGCGCCCGGAAGAACACCCTCGACGTACGCAGGTGCGCTGCCGTCAACAACCTCCAAGTCCTGCAGAGAGCCGCGTGATTTTGCCTGCTCGGCTCTCTAGCTCTCGCTCGTCACCAGGAAGAGCGGCTTCATCTCGAAGCTGCGGTAGTGGGGCCGGTACCGCTCGACGTTGTAGTGCTCGCGGACGTTCACGACCTTCTTGCTGGCCGTGACCACGTCGATGGGCACGTTGTCGTACCGCCCGTTCTTGAGGACCACGAGCCGCCCGTGGATTCCCTTGAGGATGAGGTCGAGGGCCAGGTTGCCGTAGGCCATGGGGACGATGGAGTCTATGGCGTCCGGATCGCCGCCGCGGACCAGGTAGCCGAGCTTCTGGTTGATGACCTCGATCTTCTTGCCGTTGTTGAACTTGGCCGACAGGTCCCGGAGGTGCGAGGCGACGACGTCGCCGATGCCGCCCAGCTTGGCGTGGCCATAGGCGTCCACCGCCTCGCTCTCGAAGACCATCTCGCCGCCCCCGAACATCGCCCCTTCCGACACCAGCAGGATCGAGTACTTGCTGGGGTTGCGGTTGCGGTC
>JAWOLC010000052.1:0-64019 GCA_033853925.1 Candidatus Eiseniibacteriota bacterium | reverse complement strand
TGCGGGCCGCGGCGACCGCGGCGTGGTCGGCCGCGGCCCCGACCCTGCCGGCCCGCGCCGCCGGCGCGCTCGCCCGCCTGGGCGTCGTGAGCGCGGCCGCGCGCCCCGACTGGCCGGCGGCGGCCGGGGCCGTGGCGGCGGTCTGGGATCGCTGGGTGCTGGACGGCCAGCGCAGCGAGGAGCCGGCGTGAGACGACGGCTGGTGGTCCTGCTCGTGGATGCCCTGGGCTGGGAGCTGGCGTGCCGCTCGCCCGGCTTCGCCGGCATGCTGCCGCATCGGCGCCGGCTGGAGACGATCCTCGGCTTCAGCGCCGGCGCGCTGCCGACCCTGTTCACCGGCCGGCTGCCGCACGAGCACGGGCGCTGGCTCATGTACCGCCGGGCCACCGGCGCCGGAACGCCCTTCCGCGGCTTCCGCCGGCTCGCTTGGCTGCCGCCTCGCCTGCGCCGGAGCTGGAAGCTCTCGGTGCTGCTCACGCGGCTCGTGGTGGCGCGCGGGGTGCGTGGCTACTTCAGCCTCTACGAGGTGCCGCGCGAGCTGCTCGAGGAATTCGACCTGGCCGAGCGCGAGGACGTCTTCGCGGCCCACGGCCTGCCCGGCGACAGCCTGTGGAGCGCGCCGGAGCGCCTCGGCCTCCTCTGGCAGGGCTGGAGCTGGCGAATGCCGGAGTCGGAGAGCCTGGCGGCGGTGGAGCGAGCCCTCGAGAGCGGGCCGGAGGATTTCCTCTTCTGCTACACTGGCAAGCTCGACGCCGTGCTGCATCAGGAGGGCCCCGACGGCCCCGGGGCCCGGGAGCGGCTCGCACTCTACGACGCCTGGCTCGGACGCGTCGTCCGGGCGGCGGAGCGGCGCGGGGAGGACCTTCGGCTCGTGCTGCTCTCCGACCACGGGATGGTGAGGGTTGGCCGCAGCGTCGACCTGATGGGCGTGGTGGCGAGATGCTCCTGCCGGTGGCCGCGTGACTTCGTCCCCTTCTTCGACTCCACCCTGGCGCGCTTCTGGTGGCGGTCGGACGGGGCGCGGGCGGAGGTGCGCGCGGCCCTGGGCGCGCAGCCCGGCGGCCACTGGCTCACGGATGCCGAGCTGGAGCGGGAAGGGGCGCTGTTCCCCGGGCGGGATTACGGGGACGACATCTTCCTGCTCGATCCGGGCGTGCTGATGGTGCCCTCGTTCATGGGCTCGCGCCCGCTGGCGGCCATGCACGGCTACGACCCGAGGCACGCGGACATGGCGGCGCTGCTCTTCGCCAACCGCCCCCTGCCCGAGGCGCTGCGCCACCTCAAGGACGTGCGCGGCTACCTCGAAGGCGAGCTGGCGGAGCTGGGCCGATGAACCCCCGCGGCATCGCGCACAGCGTCTCGCGCGGCGCGTTCTGGCTGGCCGTCGAGAAGGCGGCCGCGATCTTCTCCGGTGTCGCCTACACGTTGCTGCTGATGCGCTGGCTGGGGCCCACCAAGCTGGGCATCATGACCCTGGCCCTCGCCTTCACCGGGATGGCGGCGACGGCGACGGGCAACTTCGAGATGTATCTCGAGCGCTACGCCGCCGAGTACGAGGCACGCCGGCTGGGCGTGACCCTCCGCCGCGCCCACGTGCTGGCGCTCGCGGTCAAGGTCTCGCTGGGCCTGCTGGCCAGCGCGGTGCTGCTGGCGATCCTCCCCTGGCTGGCCGGGCGCTGGGAGACTCCCGAGCTGCGCGTGCTCGTGCCGATCCTCGTGGTCACCGTGGCCTTCGACGGCCTGGCGACGACGAGTCGCTCCACGCTCTTCGGCCTCCAGCAATTCCGCTGGGTCTCGGTCCTGGCCGTGGTGTTCCATGTGGCCAAGACCGTCCTGGTGGGGGCGCTGTGGTGGAGCCGGCAAGGCCTGGTGCCTCTGGCCGTGGGCTTCGCGGGGCTCTCGGTGAGCCTGGGCCTGATGCAGACCGCGGTCTGCTTCTGGATCCTGCGGCAGCCGGAGGAGCGGGAGGCGCCGGCGCCCGAGCGTACCTGGGGCGGCCTGCTCCGCGGCATGTTCGCCTACTGCCTCCCGCTGCTCGGAGGGCGCATCGCCTTCACCTCGGGGCAGAACCTCAGCAAGATCATCGTGGGCGGCCTGTTCGACACGACCCTGCTGGGGTACTTCACCTTCGCCTACCAGACCGTCGAGCGCTTCAGCGAGTTCGTGAACGCCATCCCCTCCGCGCTGCTGCCCTCGCTCACCTGGCTCGTGGCTCGGGGTGAGCGGGTGCGGCTGCGCCTGGCGTTCTCGCAGGCGCACCGCCTGGTCCAGGCGCTGGCCTTCGTCGTCTCGCTGGGCCTGTTCGTGTTCGCCCGCGAGCTGACCCGGGTGCTCGGCAGCCGACTCTTCCTGCCCGCGGTGCCGCTGCTGCGCGTCCTCGCGCTGGTTCCGCTCGCCCGCACCGCCCAGCAGCCCTTCACCATGCTGTTCCGGGCCCTGGGTCGCCCCGGCATCGAGCTGGTCCTGGCGGTCGTGAAGTTCGTGGGCGAGTTCGGGGCCTACTTCCTGTTGGTGACCACCCTGGGCGTCATCGGCGCGGCCTGGTCCAACCTGGTGGGCGCGGTCGTGTCCTACGCGGCCGCGCTCTTCGTGGGCACCCGCCTGCTGCCGGAGGAGGCGCGCGAGCGGTCGCGGGCGACGCTGACGACCCTGGGGCTGGTGCTGCCCCTGGTCGGGATCACGCTGCTCGTCGACTGGAGCCTGCGCGGGCACGTCTTCGCCCTCTTCGCCTTCCATGTCGTCCTGCTCTTCCCCGCGGCGGTGGGCCTGTTCGCCTTCGGGTTGGTGCGGCGCCAGGACCTGGAGAAGCTGGAGGAGGTGCCGCTCGAGGCCGCCTGGACCCGCTTCGTGCGCGGCAGCCTCGTCTGGTTCCTGGGCTTCTTCGCCCGCCTGGCCGAGTCGCGGAGACCCTCGTGAGCGCTCCCCGCGTGCTGGTGATCATTCCCGCGCTGAACGAGCAGGAGAGCCTGCCGGCCACGCTCGCCGAGCTGCACGCGCTCGCGCCCCAGATGGACGCGCTCGTGGTGGACGACGGCTCGCGTGACGCCACGGCGCGGGTCGCGCGCGAGCGCGGTGCGCCCGTCCTGCGGCACGCCGTCAACCTGGGGGTGGGCGGGGCCCTGCAGTCCGGCTTCCGCTGGGCCGTGGAGCACGGCTACGACGTGGGGGTCCAGCTCGACGCGGACGGGCAGCACGACCCGGCCTTCCTCGGCGCCCTGGTCGAGCCGCTGGCCGCCGGCCGCTGTGACGTGAGCATCGGCTCCCGCTACCTGCGGCGCACGGGCTACCGCGCCCCGGTCGCGCGCCGGCTCGGCATGGTGCTCTTCTCCCACCTCGTGAGCGCCGTGCTCCGACGGCGGATCACCGACACGACCTCCGGCTTTCGCGCCTATTCCCGGGCGGTCATGGAGGTGTGCCAGCAGGACTTCCCGAGGGACTTCCCCGACGCCCCGCTCCTCATTACCCTGGGCCGCCGCGGATTCCGCTTCGAGGAGGTGCCGGTCGAGATGCGTGAGCGGCGGGCGGGACGATCCTTCTACACGCTCGGGCGATCGCTGTACTACCCCTACAAGTGTCTGCTGGCCTCGCTGATGGCGCTGCTGAAGCGGCCGGCCCAGCTCTGAGGAGCCTCCATGACGTTTCTCTCGAGAACCCAGGTCATCATGGCGATCGGCGCGGTCCTGCTCGTGCTGTACGTGCTGGACCTCGTGCGCCGCCGCAAGCTCTCGGAGGAGTACTCGCTCCTGTGGGTCATCTGCACCGTGCTCGTGGCCACGCTGGGCTTCTCGACGCCGCTGCTCACCTGGATCACGCGCGCGCTGGGCATGATGGGCGCGAGCTCCACGGTCTTCGCCTTCGGCATCGGCTTCAGCCTGGCCATGCTGCTCCATCTCTCCGTCAAGCTGTCCCGGCTGGGACAGGACAACCACGCGCTGACGCGGGAGCTGGCCCTGCTGCGCAGCGAGCTCGAGGATCTCCGGCGGGGGGGCGGGCCGGCGGGCGCCCCCGCGGAGCGCGGATGAAGCGCGGGCTGCACTTCGCTCTGGGCCTGGCGATCTCCATCGTCGCCATCTGGTACTCCATGCGGGGCGTGAGCCTTCCCCGCGTGATCGAGGCGCTGCGCCAGTCCAATCTGCTGCTCTTCGCCGGGGTCATGGGGCTCACCCTGTTCTCCTTCTGGCTGCGGGCCCTGCGCTGGCGTTCGCTCCTGGCCGCGCCCCGCCAGGCCAGCCTGGACAGCCTGTTCAGCGCCACCATGATCGGCTTCATGGCCAACAACGTCCTGCCTCTGCGGCTCGGCGAGTTCGTGCGGGCCTGGGCCCTCGCCCGCCGCGAGAAGTGCTCGGGGACCATGGTGCTGGCGACGGTGGTCGTCGAGCGCGCCGTGGACATGCTGACCCTGCTGGGGATCCTGGCCCTCACGCTCCTCGTGCACCCCATCGAGGCCCACAGCGAGGCCGGCCGGAGCATCCGCGGCGGAGCCATCGCCCTCATCCTCCTGACCATCCTGCTCACGCTGGTGCTCGTCCTGCTCGAGCGCACGCCCACGGCCGCGCGCCGCCTGGTCCACGCCCTCGTGCGCTGGCTCCCCGTGCGCTACCGGACCAAGCTCGAGGTCATGCTGGACCATTTCATGGAGGGCCTGAGCCTCTTCCGCGACGTGCCCCGCCTGCTCTGGGTCTTCCTGCTCTCCTTCATCATGTTCGGCTGCTTCGGCGTCGCCCTGCAGTGGAGCCTCGAGGCCCTGAGCATCCACCTGCCCTGGTACGCCGGCTTCACCCTGCTCGTGATCACCGCCATCGCCATCATGGCCCCCGCCGCGCCGGGCTACGTGGGCACCATGAACGCCGCGTGCGTCATGGGCCTGACGCTGTTCGGCTTCCGCAGCCGCGACGTGGCCAGCTCCTTCTCGTGGTTCTACTGGGCCGCGCAGTGGCTGCCGGTCACGGTCGTGGGCCTCTACTACCTCCGGCGCGAGGGCCTCTCCCTGGCCTCGCTCAACCGGGCGCAGGAGGTGACCACGTGAAGGCTCGCGCGCCCGCGCGCCTGCGGCCGGGGCTCGGCCCGGAAGCGGGAGGAACGGGGAAGGGTCCTGTCGGGCGCGGCCCGGTGGGCGAGGAGGCGGGCCGAGAGCTAGCGGCGGTAGTGGGCGACGATCTTGCCCACGGCGCTCGCCACGTCGGCGACGTCCTGCGCCGACATGTCGGGGAAGAGCGGCAGGGTGACCGCGCGCCGGTAGGCTTCCTCGGCGACCGGGAACGCGCCGGCTCCGAGCCCGAGGCGGTCGCGGAAGTAGGGATGGAAGTGGATGGGGATGAAGTGAACGGAGGCGCCGATGTTCTCCGCCCGCAGCTCCTCGATGAAGCGGGCGCGGTCGCAGCTCAGGCGGTCCAGCTCCAGGGCGATGGGGTACAGGTGATGGGCGTGCACCACCCCGGGGCGCGAGCGCGGCCGGCGCACCTCGGGGATTCCCGCCAGGGCGTCGTCGTAGCGCGCCACCAGCTCGCGGCGCCGGCGCTGCATGTCCGCGAAGCGCTCGAGCTGGGCCAGGCCGACAGCCGCGAGCACGTCGCTCAGGTTGTACTTGAACCCCGGCGTCGTGACCTCGTAGTACCAGGAGCCGGTGTCCGAGTAGCGCCGCCAGGCGTCGCGGTTCATGCCGTGCAGGGCGTACTGCTCCATGCGCTCGGCCAGGGCCTCGTCGTCGGTGACGGCGGCCCCGCCCTCGCCGGTGGTGACGTTCTTCGTGGCGTAGAAGGAGAAGGCGGTCACCGTGGAGAAGGAGCCCACGGGACGCTCTCCGATCGCCGCCCCCAGCGAGTGCGCCGCGTCCTCGATCACGGGCAGGCCGCGGGCGCGCGCCAGGGCCCCGATGGCCTCGAGGTCGCAGGGATGGCCGGCGTAGTCCACCGGCAGGATCGCCCGGGTGCGCGGACCCAGCGCCCGCTCCAGCGAGCGCGGGTCCATGCAGAGCGTGTCCGCCTCGACGTCGGCCAGGACCACGCGCGCGCCGACGTGCTCGATGACGTTCGCGCAGGCCACGAACGTGTAGGCCGAGGTCACGACTTCGTCCCCCGGCCCCACCCCCAGCCCGAGGAGCGCGAGATGCAGGGCGCCCGTGGCCGAGTTGACCGCCAAGCCGTGGCGCGCGCCCGCGAGCGCCGCCACGCGGCGCCCCAGCTCCTGAGCCAGGGGTCCGGTCGTGATCCAGCCGGAGTCCAGCGCTTCGAGCGCGCGCTCCTTCTCCCGCGGGCCGATCGAGGGACGCGAGAAGGGCAGGAAGGCGGAGCGCACGGGAGCGCCGCCGCGGGAGGCAAGAGGAGCGGGCGGAGCGCTCACGGGCGCGGTGGGCGGCGTCCGGAAGCCCGGCAGGACCGGCAGGCCGCGTTCGAGACGAGAGGGCGCATCGGTCGTCGGATTCTAGGACACGTGCGCCTCGGGCTCCAGCGGCCGCGGGCGGCCGGGCCGTGACGGGGCGCCGTTTCGTCCGCGACATGCTGGGGCTGGCCGCGAGCCAGTACGTCTCGCGGGCGATGCTGCTCGCTCGGGGTGTGGTGGCGGCGGCCACGCTCGGACCCGCGGGCTTCGGGAGCTGGAACGCGCTGAACCTGATCCTGGACTACAGCGCGTACGCTCCCTGCGGGGCCCTGCAGGGGCTGGATCTCCGCCTGCCCGCGACCAGCGCGCGAGGTGAGGCCCAGGAATCGCGGCGGCTCCTGGCGGGGACCTGGAACATGGTGGTGGGGGGTGGGGCCCTCTTCGCGCTCGCCGTGATCGTCATGCTGGCGAACGGGCACCCCCGGATCCTGCGCGGGCTCGGCTGGCAGGCGCCGCTCCTCATGCTCGCAGCCGGGCTCCTCCAGCTCGTGCTGCAGTACGTCGGCTCGGTCCTGCGCGCGCGCGGCCGATTCGATGCGGTCAGCGGCTCGACCGCCGCCCAGGTCCTGGTGGGAGGGGCGCTGGGGATCGCGCTCGTGCACCGCTTCGGGATCCCGGGGCTCTTGTGGGGCTGGCTCGCGGGCACGGCCGTGGCCCTGGTCTGGGTGCGCCGCGCGGCCCCCGACGTGCCCTTCCGGCTCGGCGCGCTGGCCCGCTCGCGGGCGCTGGTGCGCGGGGGATTCGTGGTGTTCGCCTTCTACGGGGTGTCGCTCGTCCTCCGCTCCGTGGATCGGCTCGCCCTCATCCGCTTCGGCCATCCGGAAGACCTGGGTGCCTACAGCGTGGGCCTCATGGCGGCGGGGCTCGTGTTCTACCTGCCCGAGGCCGCGGCGGCGGTCCTCTATCCCCGCATCGTGGCGGCCGCGGACGGGGCTCGCGATCTGGAGCGGACCCGGCACGAGGTGACGCGCGCGCAACGGACCCTGTCCCTGCTGCTGCCCGTGGCCGTGGCGGTGTCCATGATCTGGGTGACGCCCGTGCTGGAGCTGTTCCTGCCGCAGTTCGTGACGGCCGCGAGGTCCGTCCGGCTGCTGGCGATGGCCGCCCTGCTGCTCTCGGCGGCCACGCTGCCGGGCTACTGGCTGCTGGGGCGGGGACACGCCCGCGCCCTGCTCGCGGCCGGCGTCCTGTGCGCCGCCCTCGCCGCCGCCGTCGTGTTCGGCGTGGCCGCGCGCGCGCCCCGGCCCTTCCCGGTCGCCGCCGCGGCCTGCGCGGGCTACGGACTGTTCGCGGTGGTCATCGTGGCGCTCGCGGCGCGTGACCTCCATGCGGCGCCGCGCGCGCGCCTGTCCTTCGCCGCCTCGAGCTTCCTGCCCACGCTGTGGCTCGGCGCGGCGGCGTTCGTGGCCTGCGAGCTGGGGCCGCCGCGGCCGGTGCTGGCGGCTCTGGTCCGGTCGGCCGCAGTGATCCTGCTGGCGCTCCCCGTGCTGGCCTGGCTGGGCCGCGGCGCCGGCCTGGACAAGGTCGCCACGCTGTGGACGGCGCCCCGGGAGACGGCATGAGGGCGCTCGTTCGCTCGGTCTTCCTGATCGGCCTCTCCTCCGTCGCGAACACGGGGGTGTCGGTTCTCCGCAACAAGCTGCTGGCGGTGACCCTCGGGCCCACGGGCATCGGTCTGTTCGCGCAGCTCTTCGGCTTGCAGACCGTGGCCGCCGGGATCGTGCCCCTCGGGCTGCAGACCGGGGCGCTGCGCTACTTCGCCCTCTATCGCACCGGGGATCCGAACCGGCAGGCCCGCTTCGTGGCCACCTCGGCACGCACCTTCCTGTGGCTGTCCGTGGGGGCGACGGCGCTCTGCCTGCTCTTCATCCGACCGATCACCCTGTGGGCCACGAACTCGCCGGCCTACCTGGTCCTGCTCATCCCGCCCATCCTGGGCATTCCCTTCCTGGTGCAGAGCCAGACCTGGCTGACCTACGTGCAGGCCGGGCTCGACATGCGCGCCTACTCGCGGGCTCTGGTGCTGACCTCGGTGCTGGGGCTCGCCGTTCTGGCTCCGCTGGTGCTCGCCTGGGGGCTCAAGGGAGCCACGATCCACCTCTTCGTCTTCGCCATCCTGGCCTGGGCCGTCGCCCGCTGGACCGCCGACCGAGCGATGGGGCACGAGATGAGGCGGGCCGTGGACGAAGCCCCCTTCGACCGCCCGGCCATCACCAGCCTCTTCCGCTTCGGCTACGCGAACCTGCCGCCGTTCGTCCTCACCCTGATGTTCCCCTTCGTGCTGCGCGCCCAGATCGTCCACGACCTGGGCCTGACCCGGAACGGGATCTACCAGGTGCTCTTCGCCGTCTCCACCCAGTACCTGGCCATTCCCCTGAACGCGATGACCGCGTACTCGTTCCCCCGCATCAGCCAGCTCCGCGAGCTCGGGGCCATCAATCAGGAGGTCAACAACGCTACGCGCGTGGCGCTCCTCTTCTCCACGGCCGGCATCCTCGCGCTCCTCCTGTCGCGGGACGTGATGATCCGGGTGCTGTACTCGAGCCGATTCCTGGACGCGGCGGCGCTGTTTCCCGTGCAGATGGTCGGCGACCTCGTCAAGGCCGTGGTCTTCGCGGTCCAGCTCCCCATGCTTCCCCAGGAGCGCTTCCGCGCGCGCAACGTGATGTCGCTCGTCCAGTACGGGGTGTTCGCGGGGATCTTCTTCGGCGTGCCGGCGGCGGCCCGCCTGCAGGGAGCCATCTGGGGGCACACGGTCTCGTGGGCGGTGGCCTTCGTCATGATGGTGGTCTACCTGCGCCGGGTGAACGGCTTCCGCTTCACGGCGGAGAACACGCGGCTGCTGCTCTCGAGCACGGTGGCGGTCGTGGCCGTCGCCTCCCTGCCGTTCCCCGATCTGCGCCTGCGCCTCGTGGGCATCGCGATCGCCCTCGCCTGGGCGCTGACCTCCATCACCCGCCGCGAGATCGAGCGGATTCGCGAGGTCCTGCTGGCGCGGCTGCAGCCCGCCGGAGGCGGCTCGGATGCCTGAGGCCAGCGGCGCGCCCCTCGTCAGCATCGTGGTCGTGAGCTTCAACACGCGCGACCTGCTGGTGCGCTGCCTGGAGGACGCGCTCGCCAGCTCGCCGGAGATAGCGCGCGAGCTGCTCGTGATCGACAACGCGTCGAGCGATGGCTCGGCGCGGCGCGTGGCGGAGCGCTGGCCCGCGGCGCGCCTCGTCGTGAACGGCGAGAACCGCGGCTACGCGCCCGCGTGCAACCAGGGTCTCCGCGAGGCCCGCGGGCATTACGTGCTGGCGCTCAACTCGGACGCGCTGCTCCGCGGCGACGCGCTCGGGGCGCTCGTCCGCCGGCTGGAGGGCGAGCCGTCGGCCGCAGCGGTGGGCCCCCGTCTCCTCCACGCGGACGGCTCCACGCAGTGGGTCTGCGCTCGCCGGGCGCCGCGCTTCCTGCCCTCGCTCCTCGGCCACACCCAGCTCCCCGCCCTGGTGCCGGCCCTGCTCCCCTTCGTGCGCGGCACCTACCCGCGGCGGTGGTACGAGCAGCCGGGCGTGCCGGACGTGCTGTCGGGAGCCTGCATCCTCTTCCGCCGCGAGGCGTTGGCCCGGGTCGGGCTGCTCGACGAGCGGCTGGTGCTCAACTACGATGACGTGGAGTGGAGCCTTCGCGCACGGCGTCATGGCCTCACGTTGCGCTACGAGCCGGCGGCCGAGGTGGTGCATCTGGGGGGCACGAGCCGTGAGCTGGACGTCGAGACGAATTCCCTGCTCAGCCTGCGCTCGATCGGCGTGTTCTGGGACCTGACGTTCACGGGGCCGGCGGGTGCGCTGCTGAAGCTGGCGCTCCTGGCGAGCCTCGGGCTGTCGCTCCTCCGCAACGCGCTGCTGGCGCCCTTCGCCCCGCCCCGCCGGGCCCGGACCGCGCACGTCCTTCGCCTGATGCGCAGATGCCTGCGGATGCTCGTGTCTCCCGAGGCGCGCGGCAGGGAGGCGGCGGCGTCATGAGAGACAAGGTCTACCCCTGGCGCGACGAGCTGGAGGCGAACAAGCGCGTGCTCGTCGACTGGACGCCCGCGGGCACGCGGGTGCTCGAGATCGGCTGCGCCACGGGCTACATGAGCCGGGTGCTGCGGGAGAGGCGAGCCTGCCGGGTCACGGGCGTCGAGCGGAGCCCCACCGCCGCCGCGCACGCGGCGCCGTTCTGTGAAGCCGTGCTCGTGGGAGACGTGGAGGACGAGCGGCTCTGGACGGACGTCGTGCCCCCCTTCGACGTGGCGATCCTCGCCGACGTGCTCGAGCACCTGCGCGAGCCCGAAGCCGTCCTGGCGCGCTGTCGCGCGGCTTTGGCGCCGGAGGGACGGCTGCTGGTGTCGATCCCCAACGTGGCGCATCACACGATTCGCCGGGCGCTGCTGCGCGGCCGCTTCGACTACGAGGAATACGGCATCCTGGATCGGACCCACCTGCGCTTCTTCACCCGGCGGAGCTTCTCGGCCCTGCTGGAGGGTGGCGGCTTTCGCATCTTGGAGCTGACCTTCAGCCTGCAGCCCTGCCGGCTCGACCGCGTCCTGTGCCGGCTGCGCCTGGGGGCCATGGATCGGGCCCTGAACCGGCTGGCCTGCGCCTCACTTCCCGACCTCATGGCCTTCCAGTGGCTGGCCCAGGCTCGACCCCGCGGGGCGGACGAGCCTCCGGCTCCCGTGCGGCCGCGGCCGCCGGAGATCCGCGCATGACCCGAGCGCGAGCGCTGGCTCTTGGCCTCGCCAGCCTGGCGTTCCACGCCGCTCTGCTGGCGGGGGCGGGAGCCGCCCTGCCGGGTCCCGTGCGGGTGGCGCTGGCCTTCGGCGTGCTCGTCCTGGTTCCCGGCTGGGCCTTCGTCGCCCTGGGAGCCCGGCCGCCGGGAGGATCCTGGCTGGCCGCCGGCTGGGCGCTCGGCTTCGGGGTGGCCTGGGCCTCGGCGCTGGCCTTGCTGGCGCACACGCTCGTCCCGAGCTTCCTGCCCCTGACGCTCTGGATGCTCCCGGCCAACGCCGCGCTCTGGGGCGTCGTGGTCTGGCGCGGGCGCGTCCCCTGGCCGGACGGGGCGCCCACGCTGCCTCGCTGGGCCGTGCTGGCCGTGCTGCTGGCGGCGGGCGTGGCGGCCTGGACCGCGGGGAGCATCGGCCCGCCGACGGGATACGGCACCGACACGCCCGACCACGTGGGCACGCTGCGGCGCATGCTGCTCACCGGCCAGGCGTTTCCCACCGACGCGTTCTTCCGTGACGCGGGCCGCATGGGCGCCGACCCGCGCAAGGGAGTCTGGCACGTCGTCATCGCGCTGATCACGCGGCTCGCGGCCGTGGACCCGCTCGAGTCCTGGCGTTGGCTCGGGAGCTTCATCGTGCCCTTCTTCGTGCTCACCGTGGCCGGGCTGGGGTACCTCTGCCGCGGGCCGATCGGCGCCGGACTGGCCGCGTGGGCGCTCCTCCTCACCTTCGGCGGAGGCCTGTGGTCCGAGGAGCTGCGCCAGATGGCCTTCGCCTCCCACTTCGGCGATCAGCTCGCGCTGGCGGCCGTGGTCGCGGTCCTGGCAGACCTCCGGATGCGCGCCCGCGGGACGCGCGTCTCGGCGGCGATCCTCGGCTTCGCGGCCGTGGCGACGCACGTGTTCGCGGCCGTTCACTTCGCGGTGGTGTTCTCGGCGCTCGCGCTCGGCCTCCTGCTGCGGGACCGGCGGGTCGGCCCCGACCTGCGCCGGCTCGTTCCCACGGTCCTGCTGATGGCCGCGGCATGCCTGCCCTACGTCGTCATGCGCGCCGGACAGGCGTACGCGCCCACGAACATCATCCATACGGAGCCGCAGGGGCTGCTGACCCTGGTCGGAACCCTGCGAGTGGTCACGATCGGAGCGCTCTGGACCCACATGGGCGAGGCCTGGGTGCTGGTGCCGCTCGCCTGGCCATGGCTGTGGGCGCGCGGGAGGCACAACCCCGCCGTGCTCTACCTGCTGACCTCCTCCCTGGCCGTGGGCCTGATCATGTACGACCCGCCGGTCGTCGCCCTGCTCCAGCCTCGCCTGGGCTACCTGCTGATGCGGCTGATCTGGCTCGTGCCCCTCGCGGGCATTCTCGGCTGGCTGCTGCCCGAGCTGGCCGCGCGCGTGGCCGCGACCGGCCCGTGGGCGCGGCGCGCGGCGGCGGGCGTGGTGCTGGCGCTCGCGGTGGTGCTGCTCGCCGCGCCCGCGCGCGATGCGGCCACGGTGCTCCTGGCCCCCGAGCCGCTCCAGCAGGCCAGGCGCGAGTACGATCCCCGGCGCTGGGGGGACGTCTTCGCGTGGATGAACGCCCACCTGCCGCCCGACGACGTCGTGCTCTCGGACCTGGCCACGTCGTACATGGTGCCCATGATGACGGGGCGATACGTCGTCGCCATCGTGGACCAGCACAGCTCGCCGAACGACTCGCTGGCCCTGCGGCGGATCCTGGACACGCGCGACGCGCTCGACCCCTACGAGCCGTGGGCGCGGATGCGCGACGTGATCGGGCGGTACGGCGTGAGCGTGATCGTGCTCGACGGCCGGCTGGGCGATGCCGCCCCGCTCCTGTACTGGACCCCGACTCGCTCGTGGTACGCCGCCGAGCGCGCGCGCCTGGACTCGGCCCCCGGGGCCTTCGAGCGCCTGGCGGACCTGCGCGGCGTGGTCGTCTACCGCGTGCGCCCGCGCGGGCTGGACCGGCTGGCCAGTCCACCGGCGCCGCGGCCCTTCGTGCGGCCGGTGACGGCGGGAGACGCGCTGGCGCCGGAGTCTCGCTCCGCGGCTCTTCCGGCCATCGTGGGCTTCGCGCTCCGTCCCGAGCGGGCTCGGCCCGGCGACACGCTTCGCTGCGCCGTGGACTGGCGCGCGCCGGGGCCGATGCCGCCGGGCTCCTACACCGTGGCCGTGCGCTTCGACCGCCCCCTGCCCGCGGGCTGGAGTCCTCCCGCGTTCCTGGGGAAGCCCTGGCGGAAGCTGCTGGAGAGGCGGCTCCACGAGCGCCTGCGCTTCCGGGACGACCATCTCCCCGTGGGAGGGATCTACGGGGTGGATCTCTGGCGGCCCGACCAGGTCGTGCGTGACGAGTTCTCGGTGGCGGTGCCCAGGGACGTGGCTCCCGGCGAGTACGTCGTGCGCGTGCGCATGATCCGCTCGCCGGTCTTCGCGAACTTCAGGCTCTCGGACTACTTCTTCGACCAGGACTACTTCGCGGGGAGGGCCGTGGGCAGCCTGCGGCTCCTGGCGCCGCGAGGGAGCGTGGCGGCGGCGGAGGCGGCACGTGTGCGGGATTAGCGGAGTCTTCCACTATGGGGGTGGGGCGGCCGACTCCGTTCTGCTCGAGCGGCAGGCGTGGGCCATGCGGCACCGCGGTCCGGACGGCGCGGGAACGTGGGTGGACGGGGACGTGGCCTTCGCCCATCGGCGGCTGGCCATCCTCGACCTGAGCCCGACGGGGAGCCAGCCCATGGCCAACGAGGACGAGAGCGTCTGGGTCGTCTACAGCGGCGAGCTGTACGACTGGCCCGACCTCGCTCCCGGGTTGGTGGCTCGCGGCCACCGCCTGCGGGGGACGAGCGACACCGAGGCTCTGCTCCACCTCTACGAGGAGTACGGCGACGAGATGTTCAGCCGCCTGCGCGGCATGTTCGCCTTCGGCCTCTTCGATCGCCGGCGGCGGCGGCTGGTGCTCGGGCGAGACCGCTTCGGGGTGAAGCCCCTCTACTATCACGACGACGGGCGGCGCCTCGTCTTCGCCTCGGAGCTCAAGGGCCTGATGCTGGACCCCTCGATCCCGCGGGAGATCGACGAGTGTGCCGTGGCCGACTACCTCTCGTACCAGTACGTGGCGCAGCCCCGCACGATCTGGCGCGGCGTGCGCAAGCTGCCGGCAGCCCACCGGCTGATCTGCGACGCGAACGGGGCGCGGCTGGAGCGCTACTGGCAGCTCCCCACGGAAGTGGACGCCGGCCATCCCGAGGACTGGTATCGCGAGCGCCTCACGAGCCTGCTCCGGGAGGCCGTGCGCCTGCGCCTGCACTCCGACGTTCCCCTGGGGGCGTTTCTCTCCGGCGGCCTGGATTCCAGCGTGGTCGTCGCGCTCATGCAGCAGGTGGCCCCGGAGCGGGTGAAGACCTTCACCATCGGCTTCGAGGAGGAGGACTTCACCGAGGTCGAGCACGCCCGGCAGGTGGCGCGGCACCTCGGCACGGAGCACCACGAGCTGGTCGTGAAGGCGCACGCCCTCGAGCTCCTGCCGACCCTGATCTGGCAGATGGACGAGCCGCACGCCGACGCCTCGATGATCCCCATGTACTACCTGGCGCAGATGGCCAGGCGGCACGTCACCGTGAGCCTCTCGGGCGATGGTGGCGACGAGACGTTCGGCGGCTACTCCACCTACGCGTGGGCCCGGCGTTACGCGGCTCTGGACTTCCTCCCGGCGGCCCTGCGCCGGGGCTTGGCACGGCCGGCCGGCTGGATGCATCCCGATCACCCGCTGGGGCGCAAGCTCCGGCGCGTGGCGATGGATGTCGGCGCGCGGCACCTGCACGTCGAGGCCACCTTCCCGCCCCTCGAGCTGGCGGCGATGCTGACGCCGGAGCTGCGGGCGGCCGTCGCCGACTACGACGCGGGGGCCACGCCGCGAGCGATCCACCGCGCGGCGGCGGCGGGTCTCGGGGAGATTCCCGCCCTCCTGCCCCTGGACGCTCAGACCTACCTGGTCGACGACGTGATGGCCAAGGTGGACCGGACGACGATGATCCACTCGCTGGAATCGCGCGAGCCGCTCCTCGACCATCCGCTGCAGGAGTTCGCGGCGCGCATTCCCTTCCACCTTAAGCTGCGGGGGAACGTGGGCAAGTGGATCCTGCGCGAGTGTGCCCGCCCGCTGCTGCCCCCGGAGATCGTGGCCCGCGGCAAGCAGGGCTTCGGCGTGCCGCTCGTGCACTGGTTCGGGGGCGGCTTCTCGCGGCTGGCGCGGGAGGTGCTCCTGGATCCCGTCACCCGGCGCCGGGGCTGGCTGGACACGGCCGCGATCGAGCGGCAGCTCGGCGACAGCGGCTCCAGGGACGAGCGCCGCACGCGTCAGACCTGGGTGCTGGTCTGCCTCGAGCTGTGGGCCCGGACCTACCTGGACCGGCCGCGAGAAGAGCTGGGGGCGCCGCTGGCCTCGCTGCGGCCGAGCGAGCCGTCGTGAACCTCGCCTTCCTGGTCGGCCGGTTTCCTCCCGGACCCCAGGGAGGAGCGGAGCACCAGGCCGAGGGGTGGGCGCGCCGTCTGAGCGATCGCCACCGGGTGGTCGTGATCACGCGGCAGGAGCCTCCGGCCCCGCCCGGGCGCGAGGCGCGGGACGGCTACGAGGTGATTCGCCTGCCCTTGTTCCCGGCCCGGGGCCTGCGGGCTCTGGTCGACGCGCACCGCACGGGCCGAGCGCTGGACGCCCTGCAGCCACGGCCGGACCTGCTGGTCTGCTTCCAGTCGTTCATCAGTGGCTGGGTGGGCGTGCGGGCGCAGCGGCGGCTGGGCGTTCCCGCGATCGTCTGGATCCGCGGGGAGGGTGAGTATCGTCTGGGGGAAGCCGGGCTGAAGGGCGCCCTCAATTGCCGGACCTGGAGAGCGGCCCGCGGCGTGCTCGTCCAGACCTCTGCGGGGCGCGAGGCGCTGCTGCGGGAGTTGGAGCGGTACGCGCCGTGGGCGCGCGCCGAAGTGGACTCCCACCTCGACGTGGTGCCGAACGGGCTCGACCTGCCCGACCCGCCCCTGCCCGCGGCGGACGTGGCCACGGGCCCGGTGCTGGCGGTGGGGCGACTCATTCGCGACAAGGGCATGGACGTGGCGATCGAGGCGGCCGCCGGGCAGAGCCGTCGGCTGATCATCGCCGGAACAGGACCGGAACGGAGCCGGCTGGAGGAGCTGGCCCGTCGGCGGTCGGCGAGCGTGGAATTCGCGGGCTTCGTGGGCCGCCCCGGGCTGGGCGCCCTGTACGCCGGCGCGGCCTGTGTCGTGCTCGCGGCGCGCAGCGGCGAAGGCCTGCCCAACGTGCTCCTCGAGGCCATGTCGTGGGGGCGGCCCGTGATCGGCACGCCGGTCGCCGGCGTGCGTGAGCTGATCGTGGACGGGGTGAACGGGCTGCTCGTGCCTCCCGGCGACCCCGCCGCCCTGCGGGAGGCGCTGGCCCGCGTGCTCTCGCGACCGGATCTCGCCTGCAGGCTGGGCGCCGGCGCCCGCCGCACCGCCGAGGGATTCGCCTGGGAGCGGGTGCGCCCACGCCTCGAGGGGGTTCTCGAGAGATGGGCGCGCTGAGCGGCGGGGGGCGGACTCGGCCGCCGGAGGCGCGAAGGGGAAGCGTGCAGCGCGCACCGAGCCGGTGGGAGCGCGTCTACGCCGTCGTCCGCCGGATCCCGCGGGGACGCGTCGCGACGTACGGGCAGGTGGCCAGGCTGGCCGGGCTGGAGGGGCACGCCCGGCAGGTGGGCTACGCCCTTCACGCGCTGCCGCAGGCGAGCTACGCTCCCTGGCACCGTGTCGTCAATGCGCGCGGCGGGATCAGCCTGCCCCCCGGGCGCGGCGACGACGTCACCCAGCGTCTCCGGCTCGAAGGCGAGGGCGTGAGGTTCGACGCCCGAGGTAGGATCGACCTGGAGCGCTTCGGCTGGCGACCCCGGTGGTCGCCGACCGCGCCGCGGCGCGAACGCGCGCCGCTACGTCCCTCTTGGGCCGCGGACCCTCCGGCCCGCGAGAAGGAGAAGTGCTGATGCGCATGTGGACGATCTTCGCCGCGGCTGCGGCAATCGCCTCCCTCACGTTGGTGGCTGTCGCCGGGCCGCCCCTGCCGCTCACTCCGAAGCGCCCGGTGGAGGACCACTACTGGGGCGTGACGGTCACCGATGACTACCGCTGGCTCGAGGACTGGCACGATCCGGCGGTGCCGGCCTGGAGCGATTCGGAGAGCGCCGTGGCGCGGGCCTTCCTGGACAGCCTGCCCATGCGCGCCGCCGTTCTGCGCCAGGTGGAGTCCATCACCGAGAAGCCCACGCCCGGCTGGTTCGCCGTGGAGCGCGCGGGCGGCATCTACTTCGCGCTCAAGGACGATCCGCCCAAGCAGCAGCCCGTCCTCGTGACCCTGCGCTCGCTCGTGCGACCGACGGGGGAGAAGGTGCTCGTGGACCCGAACGCGATCGACCCGAGCGGCGCCACGACCATCGACTTCTACGTGCCCTCGCGCGACGGGGCGAAGGTCGCCGTCTCGCTCTCCAAGGGCGGCACCGAGTCGGGCACGGTGCACGTCTGGGAAGTGGCGACGGGGCGGAAGCTGAGCGACGAGGTGCCGCGCACGAATGGCGGCACGGCCGGTGGCAGCCTGGCGTGGAACGCCGACGGGACGGGGTACTGGCGGACGCGCTATCCGGCACCCGGCGAGCGGCCCGACGAGGACCTGCCCTTCTACCAGCAGGTGTACTTCCACCGCCTGGGCACTCCGGAAGCCTCGGACACCTACGCCGTGGGGAAGGAGTTCCCGAAGATCGCGGAGATCAAGCTCTCGTCCTCGAAGGACGGGAAGTGGGTGCTGGCCGACGTGCTGAACGGCGACGGCGGCGACCACATGATGTGGCTGGCGTCGCAGGCCGACGGCGTGTTCCACCCGCTCTCGACCTTCGCCGATCGCGTGGTGGACGCCGGCTTCGGTCCCGGGGTCCTCTACCTCCTGTCGCGCATGGACGCCCCGAACGGGAAGGTGCTGCGGCTTCCGCTGCCCGCCGAGGGGCTGAGCCAGGCCGCCGTGCTGGTCCCCGAGGGGCAGGCGGGCATCGAGTGGTTCACGCCCTCGGAGGACCTGCTCTACGTGGAGGAGATCCTCGGCGGCCCCTCCCAGGTCCGGATCTTCACGAGCGACGGCCAGGCGAGGGGCACGGTGCCGCTGCCCGAGCAGACCACGGTCGGCGGCATGGTGCCGACCGGCGGCGGCAAGGTCGCGCTGGGCATCACCCGCTGGACGGAGCCGCCTCGCTGGGTGACCTACGACCCGGCGCGGAAGACCGTGGGGACGACCGCCCTCGTCCGCCGCTCCCCGGTGAGCTACGCGGACATCGAGGTGCAGCGGGCCACGGCCGTCTCGAAGGACGGCACCCGCGTCCCCCTCACGATCCTCATGCGCAAGGGAACGCGCCTGGACGGAACGGCCCCGACGCTGCTCTACGGGTACGGCGGCTACGCGATCAGCCAGCGTCCGTCGTTCGTGGCCACGCGGCGGGTGTGGTTCGACCAGGGTGGCATCTACGCCGTCGCGCACATCCGCGGCGGAGGCGAGTTCGGCGACGCCTGGCACGAGGGCGGCATGCTGACGAAGAAGCAGAACGTCTTCGACGACTTCTACGCCTGCGCCCGCTGGCTGGTGGATCACCACTACACCTCGCCGGCGAGGCTCGCCTGCCAGGGGGGGAGCAACGGCGGCATCCTGATGGGGGCCATGATCACTCAGCACCCCGACGCCTTCCGGGCGGTGGTGTCGAGCGTGGGCGTCTACGACATGCTGAGGAGCGAGCTGGAGTCGAACGGCCTCTTCAACACGACCGAGTACGGCAGCGTGAAGGACTCCGTGCAATTCGCCGCCCTCTACGCCTACTCGCCCTATCATCACGTCGTGGACGGCACGAAGTACCCGGCGGTCCTGTTCACGACCGGCTCGAACGACCCGCGCGTGAACCCGATGCACTCGCGGAAGATGACCGCACGGCTCCAGGCGGCGAGCACCTCCGGCTTGCCCGTCCTGCTCCGCGCCGAGAAGGGCACCGGCCACATCGGCACGCCGCTCAAGGCGCGCAACGAGCTGAACGCGGACGTCTACTCGTTCCTGTTCGCCGAGCTGGGCGTGAGCTGGCGCCAGCCGGCCCCGGCGAAGCCCACGGGCGCCGCGGCCGGCAAGGTGGGCACGCCCTGAGGCGGCTTATTCCGCGGGCGGGAGGGCTCCGGCCGTCTCCCGCACGCGGAAGACGTGGAAGCCGTCGGCGGCGTAGACCGGCGTGTAGAGATCCCCGCGGCCCGCGGGCCCCGACCACGGGGTCCGCGGACCCCGGCGATCCTCGGGGCGGTACACGACGAAGACCGGCGCTCCCAGCGCGCGGAGCTTCTCCGCGTCCGCGGCAAGATCGGCGCCCGGGCCGTAGAGATCCTGCATGACGGCCGTTCGCAGCGCCAGCTCCGCCGCGGGGAAGCCGAGGACGAAAGGCTCGTAACCCGAGGCCAGGTACTGCCGCCGCTGCCCGCGGACGGTGAGGAGATTGCGGAAGCCCCCGTCGAGGAGCACGGCGTCCACCGGGGTGCGCTCCCGGACCCACGCGTCGAGGCGGCGCTCCGCCGGCGTCTCGAGGAAGTGCGGGTCGCTCCCCCGGCTCGGATCCGCGGCGAAGCCGATCACGGTCAGGAGCGGGCCCACGCCGAACACCAGAGCCAGCACCGCGGCGGCGAAGCCGCGCCCCCGCCGTGCGGCGAGCCGGGCCACGCCCGGGAGGAAGCCGGCGCCGGCCAGGAGCGCGAGCGGGAAGAAGACCTGGACGACGAGCTTCGTGTCGGTCGGCACGGGCAGCCGCACGGCCAGGGCGTAGAGCGTCATGAAGAGGGCGAAGGCCGTCACCACGGCGGGGAGAGCGAGCCGCTCGCGGAACGAGCGCAGCGCCGGCCGCCAGGCCAGCCAGCCCACGACTCCCACGGTCGTCAGCAAGGTCCAGAGCATGAAGGCGTCGGGGGGGAGGTAGTGGAAGCGCGGACCGGAGTCCGCGCGCGTCCACGCCCGCATGACCGACCAGAGGTAGGGCATCCCCAGTCCCGCCCCGACGGCGACCGCGAGCAGGAGGGAGAGCACACGTCCCCTGGGCGGGAGCCACGTCTGTCTGCCGCGCAGCAGCCAGATCGCCGCCAGCGTCACGAGCATCACCGGCACGACCGAGAGGGCGACCACGGCGTGGAGGAAGAAGAGCCCGAGGGTCGCCAGGGCCGCCACGCCCAGGGTTCTCCTGCGCCCCTGCTCGAGCCAGGCCAGCGCGCTCCACAGGAGGAGCAGCAGGAGGATCCAGGCGTAGCCGAGCGCCGTACCCTCCGTGAGCTTGTCGATGAGGCTCGCGACGGACGAGAAGGGCGCGGCGACGAAGTAGAGCACGCCCGCATCGAGGAGGTGGACGTTGTGGAGCTGCCGGGTCAGCTCCGCCCCGCCCCGCACCTGTCCCGTCAGGGCCCGCAGCGGGCTCAGGGGCCAGAGCAGCCAGGTGCCGGCGTCGAGGCCCACGAGAGCCAAGGCGGCGGCCCCGGTGGCCGCCTGCTCGCTGCGCCACGCCAGCAACGCCAGGCGCCGCACGATGGCGACGAGGAGGAAGCCGGACACCACGTTCAGGACCGCCATCAGCACGAACGGATCGCACCCCCGGCTCGTGGACTGGGCGAGAAAGAAGTTGTAGGTCCACATGTAGTTGGCGGGAGGGCCGGCCACGCTCGGCGTCTCCGGGGGGATGCCGCGCCTCACGATCTCCCAGACCATGCCGGCGTGGAACCACGAGTCGGCGCGGACGAGCAGCCACGGATTGACGATCGGGAGCAGGGCGAGCACGCCGGCGAACCCCAGAGCCCAGCCGAGCCACTGCCAGCTTCGTCGCTCGGGGAACTCGGAGGAAGAGGGGCGCCGGAGCCGGCGCCCGACCTGGGCGATCAGACAGCCGCCGAAGCTCACGCCGGCGATGAGCGAGGTGCCCACTGCCAGGCTCACTCCGAGCCGGCACAATCCGATTCCGGCGAGGGCGGCGACGAGCGGCGAGAGGGCCAGCCCCAGGATCCAGCGATCGAACTCCCGCTCGCGGCCCGCCAGCAGCTCGGCGACGAGCAAGCCGGGGAAGAGCCCGAGCGCCGGATAGAAGGCCACCTCGCGCAGGCCCGGCGGCAGCGCCCGCGCGGCCAGGGAAGCGAGGCCCAGCAGGACGAGCAGGGACGGAGTCCAGGAGCGCTTGGCGATCGGCATGGTCTAGCGCGCGTGTCCCGAGGCGAAGGCAGGAAGCCGAGGAGTCGCGAGGCCCGGCGCGGGCTGCGGGCCCGGCCGGCCGCCGGCGGCTCCGCGATCATAGGCCAGGCCCCGCGTGACGGCCACCGCCCGAGCCCGGGCGCGCGCGCCGGGAGAAGCGGCGCCGGGCATCACGCGCCCGCGGGCAGGTGGCCGCCCCGCTCCAGAGCCTCGCGCATCGTCACCCAGGCGTAGCGGGAGAACAGGCTTTCCAGCTTCGGCCGGACGGTGTGCAGGTTGGTGTAGGTGACGAGCGCCTGCCAGGGGGCCAGGCGCAGGCGCCGCTGCTCGGGCACGTACTCCCGGGGGTGCAGGTAGAGGGCCACCGGACGCTCCTTGAGGATCTCGTCGAGCGAGCGGCGGACCATCCACAGTGGAAGAGCGCGCAGGTAGAAGCCGCCCCCCACCGGCACCCGCAGCGGCCCCCACTGCTGGACGGCCACCGGGAATTCCACGACCTCTCCCTGGGGGTCGTGGCGCGCGAGATCGTCGTGCGCCGGCCGGTAGATGGTCAGGGGTGCCCGCGACATGCCGTAGGTCGGCACCTTGGCGGGGAAGATGCTCGAGTCGTAGCGGTAGCCCTGCTCGCGCAGCACCTCCAGCGCCCAGGCCGTGGAGGGATCGAGGCTGAAAACCGGCGCGCGGAATCCGGTGACGGGGAAGCCTCCGAGGATTCCCTCGACGACCCGGCGAAACTCGACGAGCTGCCGGCGAAATCCCGCGGGGTCCAGCTCCCAGAGCGGGCGGTGGTCCATGCCGTGGCAGCCCAGCTCGTGTCCCTCGGCGGCGAGACGCTGGACGAGGTCGGGATGCTCTCGCGCCACGTCGCCGAGCACGAAGAAGGTGGCGCGCACGCCCCGGCTGGCGAAGAGGTCGAGCAGCGCCTCGGTGCCGGGACGCACCACGGTCATGCCGTGGCCGTGCCGGTCGCGTCGGTCGATCAGCTCCGAGTGATACCAGTCCTCGATGTCGAGCGAGAACGCCGCCGGGTTCACCGCTCGCTCCGCACGCGGTAGAGCCGGAACTCCCTGGTCGTGTACACGGTCATGAACCTCTGGTACCGCGCCTCGAGCGCGCGCCAGGGCTTCGCCTCCCGGAAGTCGGAGAGGCGATAGAGCACGTAGGCCGGCCGCCCCAGGCCGGCCAGCGCGCGCGCGTCCGCCTCCAGGGAGTCCGCGGAGCCGTAGAGGTCCGCTTCCACTGCCCGCCGCCGGGCCAGCTCGCGTGCAGGGAAGGCGGCTCTCTCGGGCCCGGAGGTCGTGCCGACCCAGAGGCGACGCTGCGCCTTCACCATGACGAGATCCCGACCGCCGCGGTCCACGAGGTAGCCGTCGTCGGGCACGTGCGCGCGGATCCAGGCATAGAGCGCGTCCTCGCCGGGGGCGGGAGCGACCGCCGGATCG
Source organism: Candidatus Eiseniibacteriota bacterium (assembly GCA_033853925.1). Lineage (GTDB taxonomy): Bacteria > Eisenbacteria > RBG-16-71-46 > RBG-16-71-46 > RBG-16-71-46 > JANXPZ01. The sequence goes on along the minus strand of JAWOLC010000052.1, from coordinate 41,180 downwards.
GTCCGGCCGGAGGGGTCCAGCGCGTAGCTGGCCAGCATGACCACGGGCGGGACGAGGAAGAGCAGGGCCAGGGCGGCCGCGCCCAGGGGCGCCCCCAGCCGGCGCACGGTGGCGGCCGCGAAGGGAGGCAGCGCCGGCCCCGCGAAGATCGCCAGGGGGAAGAAGACCTCGAACACGAACTTGGTCTCGTTGTCGAGCGGGAGGTGCACGATCAGGGCGAAGAGCGCCATGCCCAGCGTGAAGAGCGCGAGCGCCGCCCCGCCTGGATTCCGCTCGCGCGCCACCCGCAGCAGGCCGCGGCCGGCGAGCGCGGCCACGACCGCCAGGGACGCCGCCATCGTCCAGGCCATCTTCAGGCCGAAGTGGACGTACTGGTTCGGCACTGCCGTTTCCTCCGCGGACCAGCCCCTCGAGATGGCGAGGGTGTAGGGCGCGGCGAGCAGGGCTCCGGCCGCCGTCGCCCCGGCGAGCCCGAGCAGCCGGCCCCGGGGGAGCCATGGCCAGCGGAACGAGGCCAGCCAGGCGACGGCCAGGGCGCCGAGAGCCACCGGGATCACGCTCAAGCCGACGACTCCATGGAAGAAGAGCATCCCCGCCGCCCCCGCGCCGGCCCACACCAGGGCCCGCCGGCTCCCGCGCGCCAGCCACGAGACCATCGCCCACAGGTACGCCAGCATCATCAGCCAGGCGTAGGAGAGGGCCGTGCCCACCGTGAACTTGTCGAGCGTGTTGACCATGTAGGCGAAAGGCGCGCCGAGGCTGGCGAGGACGTCACAAGTGCCCCAGCGGAGGGCGCGCACTTGGCTCGCGGCGTCCGCCCAGCCGTGCGGCGAGCCGAGCAGCTTCTTCAGCACCGGGAGCGACCAGAGCAGCCAGTTGCCGGCGCCCAGGCCGACCGGAACGAGGATCGCGGCTCCGGCCGCCGCCCAGCGCTCGCGCCACAGCTCCAGCGCCAGGCGGTACACGAGGGCGATGCACACGCCCAGGTTGACGGCGTTGAAGAGCATCATGAAGACGAACGGGTCGCGCCCCGTGAGCCCGGTCGCGAGGGCGATGAAGAGATTGAAGAACCAGACGTAGTTGAGCCTCAGCCCGACGAAGCGCGGATCCTCGGGCGGAATGCCGTGCCGCACGATGTCCCAGACGATGCCGCCGTGGATCCAGGCGTCCGAGCGGGAGCGCAGCCAGGGGTTCAGGAGCCATGGCACGCTCGTGAGCAGCGCGATCCCCACGGCGAAGAGGACGAGGAAGCGGAGGTCGGCGCGCGGCTCGCCGCCTGGCCCGGGCGGCGGAGCGCCGGTCCGCGTTGCCCGCGCGGCCTCGAGCGCGGTCCACAGCAGCCAGCCTGCTGCCGCGAGGCCGAGAGCCGTGGGGGCCAGCGGCAGGCCGGCGAGAAGGAGCAGGGCCCCGCCCGCCGCGCTCGCCAGCGGCGCGAAGGCCAGCCCCAGCGTCCAGCGGGGCTGGCGCGCCCCGGCCAGCAGCGCGGCGATCGCCATCCCGGGAAAGACGCCGAGCAGGGGATAGAGGAGCGCCTGACCGGCCACGCCGGGGACGAGCCAGCCGGCGACGGCGAGCAGGCCGAGGGCGAGGGGCGCCAGCGGCGCGCGCGAGCCTCTCAACCCACGTCCTTGAGGACACGGGCCGGCACGCCAACCGCCAGCTTGCCGGGGGGCACGTCCCGGGTCACGACGGCTCCCGCGCCGACCACGGCCCCGCGCCCCACGGTGACGCCGGGGAGGATGATGCAGCCGGCGCCGAGATAGCAGCCCCGCTCCAGCACCACCGGCGCCACCGTGCCGTCTCCCGCTCCCGGGGCCGTCCGGTCCATGCGCCGGGCGTCGTCGTGCACGACGACCATGACGCGGAAGGAGATCGTGACCTCGTCCTCGATGCGGATCAGCTCGGGGAACTGGTCGTCGAGCCAGGTGTCGAGCCCCACGAAGACGTGGCGGCCGATCGCGATCCCCATGCCGCGATAGAGCCAGAGCCGCGGGCCGGGCGGGATGCAGAAGCGCGCCAGGATGTGGAGGGACTTCTGCCAGAGCGTGCGCAGCAGGCTGCGGGGGGCGATCTCGCGCTCGTACTGCCGGCGGGGAACACGTGCGCTGATCTTCAAGGCCGCTCTCCTTCGCCCGCCCGGCCGCGGGCCGGCGTCACAGGACCTCCGGGAACAGTCGCTTGACCCGCTCGCCGAGCGGGCGGGCGATCGGCAAGGGTAGCCGGCGCCACAGGGTCACCGCCAGAGCGTAGCCGGCCTTCTGCCGCTCGAGGGTGGGGAGGCGACGCGCGCGGCCCAGGGCGTACTGATAGAAGAGCGGCACGGGCACGGCCCCCCATTGCTCCTTGAAGCGATAGGTGCTCGAGTGCCACTGGCTGCGGCCGAAATCGAAGCGGCGCAGGCCCAGGGCCAGGGTGCGCTGCAGCCCCAGCCAGTAGAGCATCTGGTTCGGGCAGAGGGCGAAATAGCGGCGCAGGGAGGAGGCCCACGGGTCGGACATGGTCTCGCCGTGCGCCACGGCGAACATCGCGCCGGCCGGCTCGCCGCGATGGAGCAGGACCAGCACGTCGGCCGCCGGTCCCAGGACCTCCAGCGCCCGGCGAAAGTAGGGAAGATCGCGCACGGGCGTGCCCAGATCGCGCAGGTTCTCGAGCAGGACCGCGTGGAAGAGCGGCGCCAGCTCTCGACCCCAGCGCGCCTCGAATCCCGCCTTCTCCGACTTGCGGATCTGGTTCCGCAGCTTGCCGTCCAGGGCGCGCCATTGCGCCTCGGCGTCGCCCGCCAGCTCCAGCACCATCGTGACGTGCTCCTGGCTCGTCTCGAGGCCCGGCCAGGCCCGGCGCTGGTCACGCAGCTCGATGTACTCCAGCTTCCCCCGGGCGAGCGCCTCGCGGGCCGGCTCGAGGAGCGCGGCCGCGCTCGCCTCGTCATCCGCGAGCAGCCCTCCGGGGGCCGAGAAGAGCGCCGGCTCCCGGCCGCGCCGCTCGAAGAGCGGCAGAACGCCCCGGATCCGGTCCCCGTCCTCGGCCAGCCAGTAGTGGGGCCGGCAGCCGTAGGTCTCGACGATCAGCTCCCTCCATGCCGTGAGCTGGCCGAAGTGCGAGTCGGCCCGGGCGTGCACGTACGCGTCCCAGGGCTCGCGGTCAGCGGCGATGAACGGGCGAATTCTCAGCGGTCGAGGCCTCTCGAGAAGGGGGACCCGGTCGTGGGCGGAAGAGGGGGCGCCGGGCGGGGGGCGGTGGTCGGAGACGAGCGGCGCCCCCGTGAGATCGGCGACGGCCCTGCGGCCATGCCTGGAGCACTCATGGCGACGACACTATAGCACGGTGCAACAGGGGCCCCCGTGGCGCTGCCTCCCCCTCGCGGCGCTCTGCTAGAATCCGGCGCTCGCATCTCCCACTCGGAGCCCTCGCCGCCCGTCCCCCACAAGGAGCGCCCGCCTGGCCCCGCTGCTCTCGATCCTCGTGCCGGCCTACAACGAGCGCTCCACGGTGGAGCGGCTCCTGGAGCGCGTGGTGGCCGTGCCGCTGGACAAGGAGATCATCGTCGTGGACGACGGCTCCACCGACGGGACGCGCGAGCTGCTGGCCCGGCTCGCCGCGAGGCTGCCGATCCGCCTCCTCGTCCATGCCAGGAACCGGGGCAAGGGCGCGGCGATCCGCAGCGCGCTGGCCGAGGCGAAGGGCGACATCGTCATCGTCCAGGACGCCGACCTCGAATACGACCCGGAGGACTATCCGCGGCTCGTGGAGCCCATCGCGCTCGGGGAGGCCAAGGTGGTCTACGGCTCCCGCTACCTGGACCCGCGCAACGACCTGCCGTTCACCCACTACAAGCTGGGCGTGCTCGTCCTGAACTTCGTGGCGAACGCGCTGTACGGGTTGCGGCTCACCGACGAAGCCACCGGCTACAAGGCCTTCCGCGCCGACCTCCTCAAGTCTCTCCCCCTGCGCTGCGAGCGCTTCGAGTTCTGCCCCGAGGTGACCGCGCGCGTGGCCCGCCGGGGGGAGCGCATCCTCGAGGTGCCCATCCACTTCCACTACCGCACTCGCGCCCAGGGCAAGAAGATCGGGTGGCGTGACGCGTTCGAGGCGTTCTTCACCCTGCTCCGCTACCGAGTCACGGACTGACCGTTGGTGGGCCGCAGGGAGTGGGTGAGCTGCCGGGCGGACATGAGCAGGGCGAACATCATCCAGACCTGGAACTGATACGTGGAGTTGCGCAGGTAGTCGATCTTGATCTCGTCCACCAGGAACACCACCATCTGGACGCGGGCGATGATCAGATAGCTCTCGGCGATGGGGCCCCGGCGCAGATCGTCCGTGGGCGGCTTGGAGAGCCTGAACAGGGTCCAGAACAGCCACAGGTACATGGCGAGACCGAGCAGGCCCACGTTGTTCGCGATCAGCAGATAGACGCAGTGGGGCCAGGTCCAGACGTTCGTGCCGGTCATGATCGAGTAGTAGGGACCGTGGCCGATCCAGGGATGCTCGAGCATGCGCGTGAAGGCCAGGGTCCACGTCTCGCCCCGGTCCGCGGGGACGATGCCCTTGAACTGCGGGCCCGTGGTGAACCGGCCCACCACGCTCCCCGACCGCGTGTAGTTGCTCACGTAGAAGTCCATGGCCAGGAAGAGCGCCACGATGCCGGCCGACGCCAGCACCAGCGGCACGAAGCGCAGCCGCCGCCGGACGAGGAACAGGAAGTAGGCGAGGCCCCCGGCGAGCGCGAGGAACGCGCCCCGGGTGACCGCGGCGAAGAGCACGAACACGTCGAGCAGGAGGAGGCCCCCGTACATCACCCGCAGGCTGACGTTCTCCGCGCGGATCATGAGGAACACCACGACCAGGCCGAAGAGGGCGCAGAACTCGGCGAGCAGCTCGTAGTCGAAGAAGGCCGAGCCCACGCGGAGCGTGTGGAGGTTGATCTCGGGGTTCTCGGTTCCGGAGAAGCCGATCCAGCCGGGGACGACCGTGCCGCCCGGGTGGGCCAGCTCGAAGAGCGCGAGGAGGCAGACGGTCAGCACGGTGACGGCCTGGAACGCCAGCAGGCGCCGGAAGTCCGACTCCGAGCGGATGTTCCTGGTGATCAGGACGAACATGAACATGGTCGCGGCGACGATCTCGAACCGCAGGAGGCCCAGCCCGAGAGCCTCCCTCGAGGTGACGTTGTAGAAGGACACCACGTAGGCGATGAAGATCGCGACCATCGGCGCGTCGGCGGGCGTGCGCTGCGGCAGGGGGAGCTGCCTCTGGGAGACGCGCAGCAGCCAGAGCACGAGCAGGAGCAGGATGAAGGCGAGGTTGGTGTTGCCGAACACGGTGTTGCGGGGGAAGGGCAGGGCGAGCGACAACACGCCCAGGCCCGACACCATGTCCACGCGCCAGGCCACGCCGAACAGCACGGTGGCGGCCAGGACGGCGAGGACTCGCTTGTTCGGCACGATGTACTGCAGGCCGAGCACCGCGCCGGTGATCACGACCAGCAGGACCGCGCCGAGGCGGTTCAGCAGTCCGAGCAGCGGGCGCGGCGCCCGAAGTGTGCGTGGCGCGAGGCTCATGCGTGGCCGCGGCGCAAGCGTCGAATCCGTGGCCGTCCTGAGGTGAGCGGCGCGTCCATGACCCGGGGTGTGCCCTCCCGATGATGGGGTCCGGTGGCGGCCGGGATCGCCACGAGCCCGCGAGCGCCCCGCCTCGCCGGCTCCTGCGGCCGCGCGCGGACTCCCGGAGGAGCGGCGAGCCCGACCGCGCCCCTCGAAAGACGGTTATCGGCCACACCCACCCCTTCGGCCACCCTGGGCGCTGCGGTCCCATCGGCCCCGAGGCGTCGCCGGCCACGGGTTCCGGCCCACGACCGGCCGGCAGGGAGGCGCAATCGCGCGGACACCAGTGTAGCAACCGCCCGCCGGAAGCGGCAAGGCGCGCGGGCCGGACGGAGCCGGCGCCGCAGAGGCCTCGGCGCCGGTGCCGCGGCCGAGGTCGCCGGCGAGCCCGCGGGCGGCGCGCCGCGGCTCAGGTCAGCTTCTTGGCCGGCACGCCCACGACCACGCAGCCGGGCTCGGCGATGTCCTTGACGACGCAGGCGGCCGCGCCCACCACGACGCCCGGCGCGATGCGGATGCGCTCGCGCACGACCGCGCCGGCCCCGAGGAGGACGTCCTCGGCGACGTGCACGTTTCCCGAGACGCAGACCCCCGGGTTGACCGTGGCGAAGTCGCCGATCACGGCGTCGTGCCCGATCGAGGCGTTCCAGTTGCAGATGACGTAGTCCCCGATGCGCACGTTCGTGCTGACGACCACGCCCGGGCAGAGGACGCCGCCCAGGCCCAGGACCGCGTCACCCGCGGCGAGACACGCGCGCGGATGGACGATCGTCGGGATCGGCTGGAGGCCGGCGCCCAGGGCTCGCTCCACCATCCGCCTCTTCCCCCGCGGGTCGCCCAGGCCGACCACGAAGCGTGCGACCGCCGGGCGGCCTTCGCGCGCCGAGAAGGTCCAGTCCGCGACGACCGGGACGTCGACCGCGCCCATGCGCACGGTGCGGATGCCGCTCACGTCGTCCACGAAGACCAGGGGGCCGACGCCCGCGGTGGCGAGGTACCAGTACACCTCGCGGCCCATCCCCCCGGCGCCCAGGATGGCGACGCCCGTCGGCCGCTCAGCGCGCTCCATCGCTGCCCTCCGCGGCGGGCTTGCGGAGCCTCGTGCGCACGATGTAGCGGGGCTCGGCCTGAGTCGAGATGAACACCCGGATCACGAACTCGCCCATCACGGCCAGGACGAAGAGGACGACGAGGGTGCTCGCCACCTGCACGTTCAGCAGGAGGCCGTTCGTCACCTGGCTCACGAAGTGGAAGTCGACGAACCAGGCCAGGATCAGGCGCACGACGATGAGCGCCGCGAGGAGCATGCAGGCCGCGGAGAGGAACTGGAAGGGCTTCTCGCTCAGGCGCACGACGTGCTCCATCTGGTAGTTCCAGAGCTTGCGGAACGTCCAGCCCGACTTGCCGACTTGCCGGGGCCGATGCGTGACCCGGATCTCGACGCAGCGGCCGGCGTGGCTCACCACGCGGACCGGATTGAACGGGCGGTGGGGGCCGAAGCCGAAGGCGCGGACCAGGTCGCCGTTGTAGAGCTTGAACGTGCAGCCGAAGTCGCTCAGCCGCGAGTGGCTGGCCCGCCGCATGATGACGTTGGCGATCTTCGAGGGGACGGTGCGCAGCCGCGAGTCGGCGCGCTTCTCGCGGAAGCCGCTGACGACGTCGAAGCCCTCCCGGTACTTGCCCCAGAGGTTGCGGATCTCCGCGGGATCGAGCTGCAGGTCGCTGTCCATGCTCAGGATCACCCGCCCGCTGGCTTCCTGGAGGCCGGCGGTGATGGCGGCGAGCTGGCCCGAGTTGGCGAAGAGATCCAGCACGCAGGCCACCTCCGGGTCCCGGGCGAAGATCTCGGCCAGGCAGCGGAAGGTGGCGTCCTGGCTGCCGTCGTTCACGTACACGATCTCGAACGTCGCCCCCAGGTCGCGCAGCGCGGCGACGAGCCGCTCGTGGAACTCGGCGATCGTCCGCTCCTCGTAGTAGCAGGTGATCACCGCCGACAGCTCGACCGGCTTCGCCGGCGACGGCGTGCCCGGCATCAGCTCCTCCTGACCCAGTCGATGATGTCGCACACCCCGTCCACGGCCTGGAGGCTCAGCTCGCCGTAGATGGGGAGGCAGAGGATCTCCTGCGCCACCCTCTCCGAGACGGGCAGAGAGGCGGGCGCCGCGCTGGGCAGCTTCGCGTAGCAGGGATAGCGGTTCGCCGGCGGGTAGAAGTACTTCCTCGACACGACGTTCCCCGCCCGCAGATACCGGTGCAGCTCGTCGCGCGAGGCGCCGAACTCGCTCGCCCGGATGCGGATCGGGTAATAGGAGTAGTTCTCGACCACGCCGGCGCGCGCGGGAAGCAGGTTGAGGCCGGGCAGGCCCGTGAGGCGCTCGGTGTATCTCGCGGCGACCGCGCGCCGCCGCCGGATCTCCTCGTCCACCATGTTCAAGTGCAGGAGGCCGAAGGCCGCGCAGGCCTCGATCATCTTGCCGTTGATCCCCGGGGCGATCACCGTCTCCTCGTCGGCGATGCCGAAGTTCTTGAGGGAGTCGATGCGCCGCTTCACCTCGGCGGAGCGACAGGCCAACGCCCCGCCCTCCATGCTCGAGTACAGCTTCGTGGCGTGGAAGCTCAGCATCGAGATGTCGCCTTGCGCGGTGATGGAGCGATCCTTCCAGCGCACCCCGAAGGCGTGCGCCGCGTCGTAGATCACGTGCAAGCCGTGGCGGGTGGCGATCTCCTGGATGGCCTCCGTGTCGCAGGGCTGGCCGAAGACGTGCACCGGCAGGATCGCCCGCGTGTCGGGGCCGATGAGCCCGTCGATCTGCCGCGGGTCGATGTTCATGGTGTCGGGATCGATGTCGCAGAAGACCGGCTCGATCCGGTTCCAGAAGAGCACGTGCGTCGTGGCGGGGAAGGTGAAGGGCGTCGTGATGACCTGTCCGCCGTTGATCCGCAGGGCTTGCAGGGCCACCAGGAGAGCGATCGTGCCGTTGCAGAACAGGCTGACGTGATCCTCGCCGAGGTACTCGCCCAGCCTCTGCTCGAGGCGCTGGTGGAAGGGGCCCTGGTTCGTGAGCCACCGCGAGCCCCAGATCTCCTCCAGGAGCCGCGCGTACTCCTTCAGGTCCGGCATCGTGGGTCGCGTGACGAACGCCGGGCTCTCCAGCCGGAGAGCGGCCGGGAGCGAGCGATCCTGCCCGTGCGTCGCGGGATTGGCGCCTGTTCTGGTCATCTGCCTGGTCTCCCGACGTGATCTCGAACCCGCGCGGTGGAGGCTCGCGGGGCGCCTCTGGCTCTCCGTCGCGGGAGCCGCCGGCACGGCGCGCTGCCGGGAACCGGCGGACGGCACGGCCACGCGAGCGGACGACCACGCGCGGCGGTCAGGCTACGCGAGCCCCGGCCCTGCGGCAAGCCGCGTGTGCCGCGAGGGAGAGCGCGGCGCTTCGCCTGGCGGCCGAACGCCTCGACGCCTTCGTGCCTCCTAGGCGCGCGCCGGGCCCACGGACGGAGGCCGACCGGGCTCCCAGAGCGTCACGGGCTCCGAGCCGGACAGGCGCACGATCCAGTAGGCCGCGACCACGAGCTGGCAGAAGAGCGCCGGCGCGAGGAAGCGGGCCCCCATGTTGTAGCCGAGGTGCGTCAGCACGATCGTGGCGTAGGGCAGGAGCAGGAGCACGGCCGTCCGCCAGCGCCGCCGCTCGGCCACGAGGAACGCCACGCTGGCCACGAAGAGCCCGAGGGAGATCGCCCCGGAGAGCAGCCGGTCCCAGTAGGCGAGCAGCAGCTCTCGGGGGTGACGCCGCACGGCCTGGCCCGTGCTCAGCCCCTCGCGCGCCAGGTAGTCGTAGAAGCCGTGCCCCGCTTCGTAGTGCGCGTTCACGTAGCCCCAGCGATACATGGGGGCCACGGCCATGGGGATGCGCCGTAGCGCCTCGCCGGCCAGGAAGGCCGGATTCTCCCGGACGATGGCCAGGAACTTCCCCTTGAAGTAGCTGTTGGCCGCGGGATCGTCGAAGCTGTCGAAGCCGGCGTCCCGGGCGAGCGCGTCCATGAGGGCGTCGCTGAAGACGATTCCGTACGGATTCTTGAACTGTCCGATCGTCTGGTAGAGCCCCGCCCACCCGCAGGTGGAGCTCACCGTGAACGTCCCGAAGACGCGTTGATTGCGCAGTCCCCAGGGGAGGAGCACCAGGAACATCGCCGCCGCGAAGAAGGCGGTCCCCCTGATGGCCGCCAGCGGCTGCCGGAGGAAGAGAAGCGCGCCCAGGAAGAGGAAGGGCGGGTAGACCAGGTAGTCGGGGCGCATGAGGGAGATGATGCCGCAGGCGGCCCCCGCCGCGACGAACCACAGCGCGCGTCGGGTTTCGAGGGCCCGCACCGACAGCCAGAACACGAGGACGTAGAGCGCGGGGCACAGGGAGTCGGCCACCCTCGAGGTGGCGAGGAAGGCCGCCGGCGCCGACAGCGCCGCCGCCGTGGCAGCCAGGAGCCCGACCGTGCGGCCGGCGAAGCGTTTGCCGATGGAGTACACGAGGAGGATGGAGGCGGCGTCGAGCAGAACCTGCACGACCTTGGCCTTGGGGATGAGCGGCTCGCCCAGCAGCCGATAGATCCCCAAGAGGAAGACGGCGTACCCGGGCGGATGCATGGTCGAGGGCCGCCAGAGGGCCCGATGGATGGGCGGCGCCGTCCGGGGCGTGAGCTTGGCGCCCCGCGCTTCCAGGCTGTCCGCGAGGCGGATCAGGTTCACCTCGGGAGGCCGGGTCGCGAGCGGGCGCACCGCGCCGTATCCGGCGGCCAGCGCGTACGCCTCCTCCTGGTAACGGTCCGCGAGGCCTTCCATCTCGCCGTGTCCCCGGGCCATGTAGCCCACGGCGGCGCGGACCAGGAGCGCGAGCACGAAGATCGCGCCGAGCGCGAGTCGGGTGCGCCCCGCCCCTTGGAGTGCCATCTTCCTCTCCGCTCTCCTCCGCTCCCCCTGGTCGGCCGGGACGATCCAGAGGCGCGCCCAGCGCTGGAACCGGGCGTGAGGCACGGCGATCCCCCGAGCCTCGGGCCCGCAGTCACGCACGACGATATCTTACCCCAGCCGGATGTCGGTCGCCTCGAAGCGCAACCCGCGAGCCCAGCGTCTCGCAGTGGTGGGCCGCGCCTCGTGGCGGCGAGGCAGGGCGTTCGGGCTCACGCGGCCGAGGTCGCTGCGGCAGCGATCTCCGTGCCCGCGGCGCACGGGGCGCCAGGCCTCAGAGCCAACCGAGACGCTTGCGCAGGAGGAAGAGGAGGTTGTTCCAGCCGTCGCGCCACTTCTGCAGCTTGACCTCTCCCACGCGAGTCCCGTAGGGGATGTGCTCCTCGCCGAAGCGCAGGCCTCGGAGCAGCGCCTCCAGCTTGATCTCCTCGCTGAAGGCCATGCCGTCGGAGGTGAGCCGCATCCGCTCGAGGGCGGCGCGGCGGAACACCCACATGCCGGACTGGCTGTCGCGAATCGGCTTGAAGAACAGCATGCCCGCGGCCACGGTCAGGACCCAGTTGCCGAGACGGTTGCTGGCTCCCATGGCGCGCGGGTCGGCGAGGGGGAAGCGGCTGGCGGAGAGGAAGTCCCACTGCCGGTCGAGCAACACGCCCACCAGCCGCGGGATCTCCTCCGGCGGATAGGTGCCGTCCCCATCCATGGTGGCGACCAGGTCCCCCGTGGCGGCGCCGAGCCCGGTCTTGTAGGCGGCTCCGTAGCCGGGCGTCCTCTCGGCGACGACGCGCGCGCCGCGGGCGCTCGCGACCTCCGCCGTGCGGTCGGTGCAGTTGTTGTCGACGACCACGACCTCGTCCACCGCCGGAGGCATGCGCCCCAGGACTTCCTGGATCCCGTTCTCCTCGTTGTAGCAGGGAATGACGCAGGAGATCCGCAGGCCGCCGATCATGAAGGCCGCGCGATCCGGAGGAAATGGCCGAGGTCGGGAGTCATGCTCGCGGGACTCTAGCAACCGCACACCGATGGCGGCAAGGAACGCCTTCCCGCGGATGCGGCTCCCGACTTCCTCGCCCGCGATCCGACCGCGCCGGACGCAACGGGCGTGACCCCGCCGCCGGCGGCGCGCAGCGGCGCGCTGCGCTCCGCGTTCGTTCCGAGCCCGCGGGGGTGCTTCTCCGGAGACCATTCCTCTCTCGCGCGGGCGGCATCCGGAGCGGCCCGCGGTCATCCCCGCGTCCACGCTCGAGCACGGCGCGCGACGTCCCGGCTCGGCCGCGGACTCGCGGCTGCGTCTTGCAGAGCACCTTCTCGCGCGCGCCCCGCGCGCCTCCATGGTCCCGGCTGGACATCGTGGCCATGGAGGGAAGGCGGCCTTGCGAGCGGGGGCACGACGACCAGCGCCGGGCCCGCCTCGGACGAGCGCCCGAAGCATGCCTCGGGGACGAGTGCGGAGGGGTGGGTCCGGGGCCGCCTCGGCCCGGAGCGGAGGAAGCGGGTAGGGCCCCATCGGCTATCCGTTTGTCCGGCAGCGTCTTAGGCGATCAGTGCGAGCCGAACGTTTGACTTGCGCCGACTGTCATAGTTTTGCTAACCTAGGCCTGGAGTTCAGGGCCCCGCAAAGTCCCCAGAGGAGGGCGCGCTAGCGACGCGTTGCTACAGCGGTTCGCCGTAGGGGAGGCCAGATCGAGGGTCGCCAGTGCGGCCCGGCCACCTACCGAGCCCAGGACACGCTTCTGAGGATCGACAACTTGCTGTTTCCCCCCCTGTTGCTCGTGGTCTTCGAGACCGGGACCCAGTGCATCTGCATTAGGCGAGAGCGTTGAGCCGAGGGCGTTTCTACGCCCTCGGCTCCTGCTTAACGGGCAACGCAACAGAGAGCAGCATCATGGAGCCCAACATCCTCGCCTCCCAGAAGAGCGCGGCTCCCAGTGCCAGAGGATGGCCGCTGCCGGCCGATGAGGTGTTGCATGACACGCCCAAGGACGGGAAGCACGGAGCCAGGCCACCGCTGGTCATCGACGACCGGCACGCGACGATCGCGACCAATGGCAAGGCCGCGGCCCTGCACAACGGAGCCGGGGCTCATTTGAACGGCTCCGGGAACGGGAATGGGGCGACCACCTGGCCCGGCCTCCTGCCTGCGAGGGCCTCGGTGGTGCGCCTCCGCGCCGCGCACCAGATCCCGCCCGAGCGTGGCCCGTACCTGCGCGCCGGGAAGCGCGGTCTGGACGTCTGCGGCGCGCTCGTCGGCCTGGTCGTGGCCTCGCCGCTCCTCCTCCTGGCCGCCGTCCTCATCAAGCTCGGGTCGCGTGGCCCCGTGGTCTACAAGTCCGTGCGGATCGGGCGGGGCGCGAAGCCGTTCACGTTCTACAAGCTGCGCACCATGGTGGACGGCGCCGATCGCCACCGGCACTCCCTCTCGCACCTGAACGAGACGGATGGCCCGGTGTTCAAGATGGCGCGCGACCCGCGCGTCACGACGATCGGTCGCTGGCTGCGCATCACCAGCGTCGACGAGGTTCCGCAGCTCTGGAACGTGCTGAAGGGCGACATGAGCCTGGTGGGCCCGCGCCCGCCGATCGCCGAGGAGGTCGTGCAGTACGAGCCCTGGCAGCTTCGGCGCCTCGACGTGCTCCCGGGCATCACCTGCCTCTGGCAGATCAGTGGGCGGAGCCGCATCGGCTTCCAGGAGTGGATGCGGCTGGATCTGGAGTACATCAAGCACCGCAGCCTCTGGCTCGACCTGAAGATCCTCGTCCGGACGATCCCCGCGGTGCTCTCCCGCGAGGGAGCCTACTAGTCCCGGACGGCTGACCGGAGCACCTACGGGGATCCGCGGAGCCACTCCCGGCCGGTTCGTCGGCGCGCCCGCGCTCTCCCCGGTCGGCAACCGCGCCGTCGTCGCCCAGGTGCTCGCCGCCACGCTGGCGGCCCTCGCCCTGCGGGTGTTCCACCTGGGCGCGCAGAGCCTGTGGGTGGACGAGGCCTTCACCTGGCTGGGCGCCGACCTCGGCGGACGCCTGCCGCTCGCCACGCTGCTCGAGAACGTGCACGGACCTCTCTACACGCTGATCCTCCACGCCTGGGGCGCGGTGGCCGGCGACTCCGAGTGGGCGCTCCGCGCGCCATCCATGCTGTTCGGCGTGATGGTGGTGCCGGCGCTGGCCTGGCTCGCGGCGCGCTGGCTCGGCCGCGAGACCGCGGTCCCGGCCGCCTGGCTGGCCGCCGGCTCGCCGTTCCTCGTCTGGTACTCGCAGGAAGCGCGCAACTACATGCTGCTCGTCCTCTGCGCCTGCCTGGCCGGAGCCGTTCTGGCCGGGCCCGTCCGCCGCCCGCTCCTGCGCCTCGTCGGCTACTTCCTCGCGGCGGGCGCGGGGTTGCTCGCCAACTTCTCGTTCGCGCTCCTGGGCCCGCTGCACCTGCGTTGGTGGCTCGTCGGCGCCGGGGAGTCGGCCGGCGATCCCTCGGTGCCGCGGGCGGCGAATCGGTCGCGCGGACTCTGGCGCGCGCTGGGGCTGGTGGCGCTCGCCGTTCTCCTGGCCCTGATCCTCCTGCCGTGGGTGCCGCAGATGACGCGTACCTGGGACTGGAGCCGGCTGCACCTCGGACGCGCGGCGCCCGCCGGGCAGGCGCCTCTGCGGGGCGCCACCACGTTCCACGCGGCGGCCATTCCCTTCGCCCTTCACGCCCTGACGGTGGGGTACTCGCTCGGGCCGGCGTTGCGCGAGCTGAAGTCGGGCTCGCCGACGGCCGTGCTGGGCCGCCACGTTCCCGAGCTCGTCGCGACCACCCTGGTCTTCGGCTTCCTCGGCCTCGCCGGGCTCCGGGGCCTGGTGCGGCGCCGGCGCCTCCTGGACGCGCTCCTCTGGCTCGGCGTGCCCATCGTGGTGGTCAGCTTCTTCGCCCTGCGCAACTTCAAGGTCTTCAACCCGCGCTACCTCGCGGTCGGGGCGCCGCTGCTGCTGCTCGTGCTGGCCGCAGGGCTGGCGGACCTGCGCAGGGGGTGGAAGGTCGGAGCCGGCCTCGCCGTCGGCCTGCTCTGGGCGGTGTCGCTCGCGCACCTCTACTTCGACCCGCGCTACGGCAAGGAGGACTACCGAGCGGCGGCGCAGCTCGTCCGCCAGCAAGGCCGGCTCGGCGAGAAGGTCCTGGCCCTAGGTGCGCAGGAGCCGATCTACTATTACTATCGTGGGCCGCTTCCCGTCGACCAGCTCTGGCTGGGCTACGCGGACCGACCGCGACGCTTGAGCGAAGAGCTGGAGGGCAAGCTGGCAGGCGCGCGAGGCACCTGGATCGTGCTCAGCCGTGCGGAGGACCTGGATCCAGGGGGCGTCTTCGCGCGGATTCTCGCCGCCCGCCATCCGGAGGCGCAGGAGTACCGCTTCGCGGGCGTCCAGGTGTGGCACGTCCCGGGGTGGGGCGCGAGCCGGGACGCGGCTCCCTGATTCCGCCTCGGGCAGGTCGGCCGCCAGCTCCGGCTTCCGGCGGGGCGCGAGCGGCGAGAGCGGACGGATTACCGCGGGGCACGGCATCGGTCCCGGGGCCCGCGGGCGAAGGTTCCCTGACCGGGAGGTGACTGCATGCGTGTGGCGGTGGTGGGACTGGGGTACGTCGGCTCCGTGTGCTCGGCTTGCCTGGCGAGCCGGGGGCACGAGGTGGTGGGCGTCGACACGAACGAGTACAAGGTGGACTGCATTCGGCGTGGCGACAGCCCCATCGTGGAGCGCGGCCTCGGGGAGCTGATCTCCGCCGCGCGCGCGGCCGGCCACCTCACCGCCACGACCCGCATCGACGAGGCCTTGCCCGGCGCGGAGGCGGTGCTGGTCTGCGTGGGGACTCCCAGCGCGCCCGACGGCAGCCTCGACCTCGCGCACGTGCTGCGCTCCGTGCAGGAGGTGGGCCACGCCCTGCGGGCCACGCGCACCTACACCGTCGTCGTCATGCGCAGCACGATGCTCCCGGGGAGCGTCCAGGGCCTGCTCACTCCGGCGCTGGAGGAGGCTTCCGGGCTGAAGGCGGGCCGCGACTTCGGCGTGGCCTACAACCCCGAGTTCCTGCGCGAGGGCACGGCCATCCGCGACTTCTTCGACGCCGAGCTGACGGTGATCGGCGCCGACGACGAGCGCAGCGCGGAGATCCTGCGCCGTCTCTACGCGGACATCGGCGGCGAGACCGTGGTGATCCCGCTGCGCACCTCGGAGATCCTGAAGTACGTCAACAACGCCTACCACGCCCTCAAGGTCGCGTTCGCCAACGAGGTCGGACGGATCTGCAAGCGTGAGGGGATCGACAGCCATCTGGTGATGGACCTCTTCGTGCGCGACAAGCGGCTCAACCTGAGCCCGTACTACCTCAAGCCGGGCTTCGCCTACGGCGGCTCGTGCCTGCCGAAGGACGTGCGGGCCCTGCAGCAACGGGCGCGCGTGCTGGGCGTGGAGCTGCCGATCATCGACGCCATCCCGCGCTCGAACGAGCGCCACGTGAACGAGGCGATCCAGCACATCGAGCGCCTGAAGCGCCGGCACGTGGGTGTCCTCGGCCTCTCCTTCAAGTCCGAGACCGACGATCTGCGCGAGAGCCCGATCCTGCGAGTGGTCGGGACGCTCGTGGGCAAGGGCTACAGCGTGCTCCTCCACGACCCCAACCTGGACATGGCCCGAGTGCTGGGGGCCAACCGGCGCTACGTCGAGGACGAGCTCCCCTACCTGCCCGAGCGCCTGCGCGGGGACCTGCTCGAGGTGGTGCGGAGCAGCGAGGTGGTGGTGGTGGCCAACCGCGCCCGGGAGTATCGCGAGGTGGGCGCGCTCCTCGAGCCCGGCCAGGTGCTCCTCGACCTCGTGCATGCCGTGGATCCGTCCAGCGTCGTCCGCGGGGAGTACCATGGCTTCGTGTGGTAGCGTCCTCCATCTCTCGGAGAACCTGACGCTGCCCTTCGACCGCCGCGTGTGGATGGAGCTGAGCGCCCTGCGCGCGGGCGGCTGGGAGATCTCCGCCATCTGCCCGACGGGCCAGGGCTGGACCGCTCCCTACGAGGTCATCGACGGCATCCACATCTGGCGCTACCCGGCGCCGCCGCCCACGCGGGGCTTCCTCTCCTATGTCTGGGAGTTCCTCTACTGCTTCGTGCAGACCGCGCGCCTGTCGCTCGTCGTGCTGGCGCGGCGCGGATTCGACGTGATCCACTCCGCGAACCCGCCGGACACGTTCTGGGCCCTGGCGGCCCCGTACAAGCTCTTCGGCAAGCGCTACGTCTTCGACCACCACGACCTGTGTCCCGAGCTGTACCTCTCGCGCTTCGGCCTCGAGCGCGAAGGCTCGCTGCCGCACCGGCTCCTGCGGCTGCTGGAGCGCGCGCAGTTCCTCACCGCCGACCTGGTGATCTCGACCAACGAGTCCTACCGGCAGGTGGCGCTGACGCGCGGGCGCGTGCCGCCCGACCGGGTCTTCGTCGTGCGGAGCGGCCCGAGCCGGGAGCGCTTCGCCACCCTGCGGGCCGTGGATGCGCGGCTGCGGCGGGGCCGCCGGCAGCTCGTCGTCTACCTGGGAGTGATGGCCCCGCAGGACGGCGTGGACCACCTCCTGCGCGCGGCGCGCATCCTCGCCGACCGGGGCCGGGGCGACGTGAGCTACACCCTGATCGGGGCGGGCGACTCCTTCGAGGACCTGCGGGTCCTGGCGCGCGAGCTGGGCATCGCCTCGTTCGTGGAGTTCACGGGCCGCATCCCCGACGAGGAAGTCGAGAGGTTCCTGGCCACGGCGGACGTCTGCGTCTGTCCCGATCCCAAGAATCCCCTGAACGACGTCTCCACCATGAACAAGGTGCTCGAGTACATGGCCTGCGGCCGCCCCATCGTGGCCTACGACCTCCGCGAGCACCGCTACTCGGCGGGGGAGGGCGCCCTCTACGCCGAGCCGAACGACGAGCGCCGCCTGGCGGACCGGATCGCCGAGCTGCTCGACGATCCCGAGCGCCGCGAGCGGATGGGGGCGTACAACCGCCAGCGTTTTCTGGAGACCATGTCCTGGGAGCACTCCGCGGGAGAGCTCCTGCGCGCCTACGAGAGGCTATGCAAGCCGAGTCGGAGCGACTGAAGCTGCTGTTGGTCGAGAGCGGAACCACGGTCGGCGGGACCGAGCGCGTGCTGTGGGAGCTGGCCACCCGTCTGCCTCCGAGCCGCTGGGCGGTGCGCGTCTGGCTGTCGCCCGCGCCGGGCGTGGACGAGTTCGCCGCGGCCCTCGCGGCGCGCGGCCTTCCCGTCGAGCGCGTGGCGGAGGTGGACTCGCGGTGGGACTGGGCGGGGATGTGGGCGACGTGGCGGCGGCTCGGGCGCGAGCGCCCGGACCTGCTCCACATCCATCACGTGTGGCCGGCGGCCGACCGCTACCTCGCGGCCCTGGCCGGGGCGGCGGCCGTCCCTCACCTGGTCGTCACCGAGCACATCGTCGGCCAGCCGAACTCCGCGGCGCAGACCCGGCTGAAGCGCCGCGAGCTGGCTCGGGCCGCGGTCGTGACCGCGGTGAGCGTCGCGGTCGCCGACTCCCTCGTCCGCGACTACGGCGTGGACCGCGCGCGGGTGCGCGTGGTGCCCAACGGCGCCGACCCGCCGGACGAGCTGGCCGAGCGGGCGGACGCGCGCCGCCTGCGCGAGCAGCTCGGGGCCGGGCCCCGCTGCCCGCTGTGGGTCTGCGCGGGGCGGCTCGAGCAGCAGAAGGGGCAGGACGTGCTGCTCGAGGCGCTGGCCCAGGTCGCCGCGAGCCGACTCGACTTCGTCGCCGCCCTGGCGGGAGAAGGCACGCGCCGCGCCGCGCTGGAGGAGAAGACCCGCGCCCTGGGCCTCGCCGACCGGGTCCACTTCCTCGGCCAGGTGGACGAGCTGGGCCCGCTGCTGGCCGCGGCCGACGCCGTGGTGCTGCCTTCCCGCTGGGAAGGTCTGCCGCTCGTGCTGCTGGAGGCGCTGGCCCGCGGGCGACCGGTGGCGGCCACGAGCGTGGGCGGCGTCGCGGAGGTGGTCGCGGACGGCGAGCAGGCGCGGCTCGTGCCGCCGGAGGACCCGCGCGCGCTGGCGGCGGTGCTGCAGGAGTTCCACGCCCACCCGGATGCCGCCTTGCGCCTCGGGCGGCGCGGGGCGGCTCGCGTGAGCGAGAGCTTCACCTGGTCGCGGGTGGTGGAGGCCTTCGAGTCCGTGTACGACGAGGTCCTGGGCCTGGCGAGCTTCGCGCTCGAGGATCGCAAGCTGCCGCAGGGGGCACGGTGAAGATCGGGGTGGTGGTCTCGTGCTACCGGCAGGAGCGCTTCCTCGCGCGCACGGTGGCCGCGCTCGAGCGGGCGCTGGCAGGCCACGACTGGCAGGGCGTGCTCGAGGTCGCGGCGCCCTCGCCCGAGCCGCTCCCCCGGCTCGCGGCCCGCTGGCGCTTCCTCCCGAGCTACGAGCCCGCGAGCGGGCGTCCGCTCCGGCTCCTCACCCCGGGAGCGGGGCGCATGGCTGGGCTCGCGGCGTGCGAGGGCGAGTGGGTGCTGTTCGTGGACTCCGACATGGAGCTGGACGCCTCCTGGGTGCACGCGGCCATCGCGGCCGGCGCCCGGGGGGCCGAGCTGGGCGGGATCGGCGGTCGTATCGAGGAGTGGTTCGTGGACGGGGTGGTCGAGCGGCCCGGCCCGCATCACGACATGTACGGCGCGGGGGATCGCGATCGCCCCGTGGGCTATCTCGCCAACGTCGCCTTCTACCGGCGCGAGGCCCTGCTGGCCGCCGGGGGCTACGACGTGCGGCTCAGCTCCGACGAGGACTTCGAGCTGGGCATGCGGCTCCGCTGGCGCGGCTACGGGATCCTCTGCCTCGGCCAGAGGGCGGGGCGGCACTGGAGCGCGCCCCGGCCGAGCTTCCGCGAGCTGTCGCGGCGCTGGCGCACGGGCCTGTGCTTCGGCCAGGGCCAGGTGCTGAGGCTGTACGCCGGGCGGCGGGGATTCGGCACCCTGCTCGTGCGCCAGCGGCTGTACGTGGCGACGATGGGCCTGTGGCTGCTGGGGCTCGGCGCCCTGGCGTTCGGGCTGGCCACGGGCGACGAGCGCGCCCTCGCGCTCTGGGTCCTGGTGCCCCTCGGCGTGCTCGCCGTGATGACCGCGCGCAAGCGCAGCTCGCGGGTCGCGCTCCACTCGCTGCTGACCTGGACGATGAACGGGCTCGGCATGGTCGTGGGCTTCCTCCGTCCCCTGCCCGCGGCGCAGGCGGACCCCGCGCCGGCGCGGGAGACTCGCGCGGAGGACGCGGCATGCTGATCCACGCCGCCACCGAGAACGACATCCACCCGCCGCTCTCCGGCGGCACGCAGCGCTCCTTCGGTCTCTACCGCGGGCTGGCGCGACGGCACGAGGTCGAGGCTCTGTGCCTGGTGGAGAACCGGAACCGCTCGGCGCGCGAGGAACGGATCGCGGGCGTGCGCATCCTGCGACGCAAGGCCTGGTACACGAGCGCGGCCTGGCGGCTCGAGCGGGCGCGTCTGGCGCCGCTCTTCCTCGTGGCCGCCGGGCACGCGGCGAGCGCGGGCCGCCTGGCGCGGACGTTCTCCGGACGGGCCGACGCGCTGCTGGCCGATCTGCACCTCACCGGGCTCTTCGCCGCCGATCCCGCCCCGCTGAAGGTCTACACCGCGCACAACGTGGAGCTGGACCAATTCCGGATGACGCGCGCGGAGGTGGCGGCCGCGGCCTTCTGGGGCGAGCGCCTGCGCGCGCTGGAGCGTCGGGCCGTGCGCCGCGCGGGCCTCACCGTGGTCTGCGGCGACGAGGATGCGGCTCGCGTGCGCGAGCTGTACGGCGCCCCGGCCGAGACCCTCGTCGTGATTCCCAACGGCTACGACGAGACCATGGTCCGCCCGCCGGCGACGGGAGAGCGGGAGCGCGCCCGCGCCGCCCTGGGCATCGGGCCGCGCGAGTACGTGGCGCTCTTCGTGGGCTCGGACTTCCCGCACAACCGCGCCGGCCTGGCCTGGCTCATGGACCGCGTGCTGCCCGAGCTGGCGGGCGAGGGCTTCCGCCTGCTGGTGGCCGGCTCGGTCACGCGCGCCCTCGCCGGGCGGCGCGAGAGCTGGCTGCTCGCCCGGCCCGAGGCACCCGACCTCTCGCCGTTGCTGCACGCCGCCGACGCGGGGCTCAACCCCATGACGCTCGGCGGAGGCACCAACGTGAAGCTTCCCACCTACCTGGCGGCGGGAATGGCCGTGGTCACGACGCCCTTCGGCCTGCGCGGGTACGCGTCGCTGGCGCCGTGGGTGGTGACGGCCGGGCTGCCCGAGCTGGCCGAGGCGCTGCGTGCGCGCCCGGCGGGCTGGCTGGCGCGGGGTCTCGCCATGCCGGGGGCGGTGGCGGAGTACGCCTGGGGCCGACTGGGCGAGAGGCTCGGCGAGGCGCTGGGCGCGAGGCTCCGGGCGCAGTCGGGCGGTGGCGCGGCGGTGAGCCCGGGCGGGGCACGGCCCGAGCCGGCGGCCGGGGGGGTGCGCTCGTGAGGGTGGCCATGATCGGGCAGAAGGGCATCCCCGCCACCTACGGCGGCATCGAGAGGCACGTCGAGGAGATCTCGCGGCGGCTCGCGGGCATGGGACATCAGGTCGACGTCTACTGTCGCTTCCACTACACGCCCCCGGGGACGACCTACCGGAACGTGCGCCTGCTGCGCCGCCCCAGCGTGCACACGAAGCATCTCGACACCTTCACGCACGTGGCCTGGTCCACGGCCGAAGCCATGGCCCGTCACTACGACATCGTCCACTTCCACGCCCTGGGGCCGTCGGTGTTCTCCTGGCTGCCTCGTCTCGGCGGGGCGCGCACGGTCGTGACCGTGCACGGGCTGGACTGGCAGCGGGAGAAGTGGGGACGGGTCGCGGCCTGGATCCTCAAGCAGTGCGAAGGGCCCGCCGCGCGCTTCCCCAACCGCACGATCGTCGTGTCGAAGACGCTGCGCGACTACTTCGAGAAGCACCACCACACCCAGGCGGTGTTCATCCCCAACGGGACGAACCTGGTCCCCGCGCGCCCGGCGCGGAAGATCCTGCCGCTCGGGCTCGTGCCCGGGCAGTACGTGCTCTTCGTGGGCCGGCTGGTGCCCGAGAAGGGCGTGCACTTCCTCTGCGAGGCGTTCTCGCAGATCGACACGGGGCTGAAGCTGGCCGTGGTGGGCGGCGCGTCGGCCTCGGAGGACTACGTCCGGCTGCTGAAGAGCTACGAGGGCGAGCGCATCCGCCTGCTCGACTACGTGTTCGGCGAGACCCTCGAGGAGCTGTGGAGCAACGCCTACCTCGTGGTGCAGCCGTCGGTCATGGAAGGTCTCTCCATCGCCCTGCTCGAGGCCCTCTCGTACGGCCGCTGCGTGCTGGTCTCGGACATCCCCGAGAACCTCGAGGTCGCCGAGGAGTGCGCCGTCTCCTTCCGCAGCCGGGACGCGGAGGACCTGCGCGCCAAGCTGGAGATGCTCATCCGCAACCCCGAGCTGGTGCGGAGCTACGAGGTGAAGGCGCGCGAGCACATCCGGGCCCATTACTCCTGGGACCCGGTGGCGAGGCGCACCGAGGGCGTGTACCTGGACCTGCTCGGGGACGGACGGGCGCGCCGTTGAGCGCGACGCGGGCGGGAGTCCGTGCGCGGCGACGCCCCGCCCGCGCGGGCGCCGCGACGCGATCCGGCGAGGCCGGCGCGCGGGCTGTGCCCCGCCTCCGGCTGGGGTATAGTCCGCCGCCGACGAGGTTCTCTTGACCGCTTCCTCCCCGATCCGATCCGTCGTCATCCTGGCCGGCGGCCGCGGCGAGCGCTTCTGGCCGTGGAGCCGTCCCGAGCGCCCGAAGCAGCTCCTGCCGCTCGCCCGGGGCGGCCGCACGCTGCTCGCCGCCACGCTCGAGCGGGCGCTGCGCCTGACCTCGCGCGAGAACGTGCTCGTGCTGACCGCGCGCGACCTCGTCGAGGCCGTGCGGCGCGACTGCCCGGGAGTGGCCGTGGTGGGCGAGCCGGTCGGCCGCAACACGGCGCCGGCGATCGGCGCCGCGGCGGTCTGGTTCGCGGCCCGGGGGAGCGGGGCCTTCCTGGTCCTGCCCTCCGACCATCTCATCGACGACCTGGACGCCTTCGCCGCGGATGCGCGCCGAGCCTTCGCGGCGGCCGAGCGCGAGCGGGTCCTGCTCACCTTCGGCGTGCGGGCCACGTCGCCCGAGACCAACTTCGGCTACATCCAGCGCGGGGCTCCCGTGGGCGACCGGCTGCACCGCGTCGCGCGCTTCGTGGAGAAGCCGGACCGCGCCCGCGCCGAGCAGTATCTGCGGGGCGGCGAGCACCTGTGGAACAGCGGCATGTTCGTCTGGCGCGGAGACGTGTTCCTGGACGCGCTCGAGGCCAGCCGCCCGGCCATGGCCGCGGCCCTGCGGGGGCTGCGCTGGGAAGGGGAGCCCGCCGAGGGGGCCTTCGAGCGCGCGCTCGGGCCGGTCTTCCCCGGCCTCGAGGCCATCTCGGTGGACTATGCGGTGCTGGAGCGGGCCCCGAACACGCTCGTGCTCGAGGCCTCCTTCGACTGGGACGACCTGGGCTCCTGGGGAGCCTGGGCTCGCCGGCAGCCGACGGACGAGCACGGCAACGTGCTCTTCGGCGACGCCGTGGCCGTGGGTTGCAGCCGCTGCATCGTCGTGGGCGAGGGAGGCACGGCGGCGGCGATGGGCCTCGAGGACATGGTGATCGTCCACGCCGAAGGCTCCACCCTCGCCTGCCGCCGCGCGGAGACCGATCGCGTACGGAGCGTGACCGAGGCCGTGCGCAAGCGAGGGGCGCGATGAGCCGAGGGAGAGAGGCGGTCCTGGGGGCGGGGATCGCGCTCGCCCTGGCGGCGGCGAGCCTGGGGATGGGCGGCTGCGCCACGGCGCCGCCGCCCGCGGCTCCGGCGCCCGCCCCGACGATGGCGCCAGGCGCGCGGCCCACGCCGATGGCCAAGGCGCCCGCGGCTCCGGATACGACGCCCTCCGCCGAGGCCCGGGCGGTGCTGGCCACGATTCCCGAGCCCCTCAAGCCCGAGGAACGCGTCCCTCCACCGCCGGTGGTGGCTCCTGCCGCGGCCGCGGCCGAATCGTCCGCGGTGGCCCAGGCGGACACGGCGTCCGCGGAGATTCCCGTGCCCGCGCCCGTGCCCGTGCTGGGGGAGCGGCCGCTGCCCCAGGCGGAGGCCGCGCCGGACACCGCCGTGCCGCCGCCGCCCGCCGCGCTCCTTGCGCCCCCCGGGCGCGCGCAGGCGGCGCGGTCCGACACGTGCTGGCGAGTGCAGATCGCCGCCCCGGCCGAGCTGGCGAAGGCGCGCCGCTACCAGCAGGCCGGGCAGTCGCAGCTCCTCGTGCCCATGACGATCGAGAAGGAGCGAGGCCTCTACAAGGTCCGCACCCGTGACTGCCTGGATCGGACGGTCGCCGACGTCCTGCGGCGGCGCGCCCTCGAGGCAGGCTTCACGGGAGTGTTCCGCCTCCGGGGAAGGTGAGCGTGAGCCGCTTCCTGCTGCTGTACGAAGACTCGCACTGGGAGGATCTGAGCCCACTCGCGGACCTGCTGCCCGTGCCGGGCCTGCGCTTCGGCGCCTCGAGCCTGGCTGAGCGCTGGCTGGCAGCGCTGAAGCTGCCCCTCCTGGCGGTCGAGGCGCGGGCCGGCGCTCTGGCGGCCTGGCACGAGGCGCCCGCGGTGGCGGGGCGGAGGCCGGATGCCGGTGACGAGGTCCTGGCCGTGAACGCGGCGGCGACGCCCGGCGCCTGGGCCGCAGAGCTCGCGCGGGAAGGTCCGCCCGCGCTCTACGTGTCGGGAGGTGAGCCCGTGGGGGCGCGCCTCGCGGTCTCGTCGCTCCAGGGCTGTCTCGGCACGGGCCCGCGGTTCGACGAGCGGCTCCGGGCGCTCGACCTCGCTCGCGTCGAGGTGGAAGCCGAGGTCCTGCGTTGGCCATGGGACTTCGTTCGGGGCAATCTCGCGGCCCTCGAGGCCGACCTGGGCGCGCGGGCAGGGGTGGTGGCCGGGGAGGTGGCCCCGGGTGCGGCCCTGCTCGAGCGCGCGCGGATCACCGTGGAGCCGGGCGCCCGCGTGGATCCCTTCGCCGTGCTGGATGCCCGCCAGGGGCCCATCTGGATCGGCCGCGACGCCCTGATTCTCGCGCACAGTGTCGTCGAGGGGCCGTGCTTCATCGGCGCGGGCACGCAGGTGCTGGGAGGCGTCGTGCGCCGCTCGACGGTGGGGCCGGACTGCCGGGTGGCGGGCGAGATCGAGGAGTCGATCTGGCAGGGCCTGGCGAACAAGCGGCACCACGGCTTCGTCGGACACAGCATCGTGGGCGAGTGGGTCAACCTGGGCGCGCTCACGACGACGAGCGACTTGAAGAACAACTACGGGTTGGTGCGCGCGTGGGCCGGAGGCCGCGAGCGGGACAGCGGCACGAGCAAGGTGGGCAGCTTCATCGGCGCCCACGTCAAGACGGGGATCGGCTCGCTCCTGCCTACGGGAGGCTCGGTCGGCGTGGGCACGAATCTCTTCGGAGCGGGGCGGTTCGCGCCCAAGCGGCTGCCCCCGTTCTCCTGGTGGGACGGAGAGCGGGCGGTGGAGCACCGCCTCGACGCCTTCCTGCGCACCGCCTCGGTGGTCATGGGACGGCGCGGACGGGCCCTCGAGGCCGCCGAGCGCGCCCTTCTCGAGGCTCACTTCCGGGCCAGCGCCGTCGAGCGGGGGGAATGGCTGCGGACGGAGGCGGCGGCCGCGGCTCGGGACCTGCACGCTTGAGCCGTGCACTGCGTCGGCGGACGCGACAGGCTGCCTCCCGGGACAATCCGGCGCATCCGAAGGGATGCCAAGAGGCGAAGTTTAGCAGCGGCTGACTAGGGAGTGGCGCCAGGTCGCTGCGGTGCCGGGGTCAGGCGATGGGTTCTTGACCTAAGCTTGTCTCCATCACTAGACTACGGTGCTCCTTTTGCCGCTCTCGCCCCGCGATCCCCGAGCGGGCTGTACGCTGAATGGCGGCATCCGAGAGACATCGGAGAGATCCATGCCGGAACTGCGCAAGGACCCGGTCGTCGGCCGGTGGGTCATCATCTCCACTGACCGCAGTCGGCGTCCCACGAACTTCACGCCCGTCCGGGTCGTCAAGACCACGAACTTCTGTCCCTTCTGCCCCGGGCAGGAGGACAAGACGCCGCCCGAGGTCTATGCCTACCGCCAGAATGGCGGGGGGCCGAACAGCACGGGCTGGAAGGTCAGGGTGGTCCCGAACAAGTTCCCCGCCCTGCAGATCGAGGGGGCGCTGGACCGCCGGGGCGAGGGGCTCTACGACAAGATGAACGGCGTGGGAGCCCACGAGGTCGTGATCGAGGGGCCGCTGCACGACCTGGACCTTGCCGACCTGCCGGCGGACCACCTGGTGGAGGTGCTGAAGGCCTACCGGGAGCGGATGGTGGACCTGCACCGGGACCGCCGCTTCCGCTACGTCCTGATCTTCAAGAACCACGGCGCCGGCGCCGGGGCCACCCTCGAGCACACGCACACCCAGCTCATCGCCACCCCGATCATCCCCCGCCTCGTCCAGGAGGAGCTGGACGGGGCGCGTCGCTACTACGAGCTGAAGGAGCGGTGCGTCTTCTGCGACGTCATCCAGCAGGACACGGCGGACCACAACGGCCGGCGGGTCGTGACCATGAACGACCGCTTCCTCACCATCGAGCCGTTCGCGCCTCGGTTCCCCTTCGAGACGTGGATCCTGCCCCGCCGCCACGACTCCTCCTTCCAGGTGGTGAAGGACGAGGACGAGTTCAAGGACCTGGCGAACATCCTCAAGGACACGCTCGGCCGCCTGAACCGGGCTCTCGATCGCCCGCCCTACAACTTCGTCGTGCACACGGCACCGGTCACCGAGGGCGAGCTCGAGTACTACCACTGGCACCTGGAGATCATGCCCACGCTCACCCGCGTGGCCGGCTTCGAGATCGGCTCGGGGTTCCACATCAACCCCACGCCGCCCGAAGACGCGGCGCAGTACCTGAGAGAGATCGCGGTCGAGGATTGACCGGCCGCCCGGAACGACCGTTGACCGACTCCCCGTACAGGGTCCCGAGCCGCGCCTCGCTGTGCGTGGCGCATCTCGCCAGCGAGATGGCGCCTCTCGTCAAGGTGGGGGGGCTCGCGGACGTGGTGGGCTCGCTCGCCGGCGAGCAGGCCCGCCGCGGCCACCGCGTCACCGTCGTCATCCCCGGCTACCGCTCGGTCGAGGTTCCCCCCGGCTGGACCCGCGAGGTCGTCGCGACCGCCAACGTGCCCTGGGGCATGGGCCGCGAGCGGGCGCGCTTCGAGCTCCTGCGACCCCCCTTCACCCCGCAGACGGCCGGCAGTCTGCGCGTGCTGCTCGTGGCCCACACCGGCGACCGCCGCTTCTTCGACCGCACCGGCATCTACGACGAGCCCTCGACCGCGGAGGGCTATGCCGACAACGCCGAGCGCTTCCTCTTCTTCGCGCGCGCGGCGCTGGAAGGTCTCAAGGCCCTGGGCGACGCGGTCGACGTGGTGCACGCCCACGACCAGCAGGCCGCCTGGGCGCCGTGCTTCGTGCGCACCCACGAGGCCCGCGCCGCGGTGCTGCGGGGCTCGGCCACCGTCTTCACCATCCACAACCTGGGCTACCAGGGCATCTACGATCCCTGGGTGCTGGGGCTGGCCGGCTTCCCGCGCGACCTCTTCCGCGCCGGAGGCCCGTTCGAGTTCTGGGGGCGAGTCAACTACATGAAGGTGGGGCTCTCCTTCGCCGACCTCCTGTCCACGGTGAGCCCGCGCTACGCGCGCGAGATCCAGCAGGACGGCGAGTACGGCTTCGGCCTGGAAGGGGTGCTGCGGCGACGCGGCGAGGATCTCTTCGGCATCCTCAACGGCATCGACGACGAGGCCTGGGACCCGGCCCGCGATCCGTTCCTCCCGCAGCCCTACGACGCGGACTCGCTGGAGGGCAAGCTCGCGAGCCGCCAGGCGCTCGCCACGGAGTGCGGCTTCGCGCCCGAGCGGCCGATCGTGGGCATGGTCTCGCGGTTGGTGGACCAGAAGGGGTTCGACCTGCTGGAGCAGGTCGGGCCCGAGCTGCTCACGCTCAACGCCAACTACGTCGTTCTGGGCTACGGCCAGCCGCGGTACGAGGAATGGCTCGAGGCCCTGACCTCCGAGCATCCCGAGCGCCTGCACTTCAGCGGCCGCCAGGACGAGCGCTTCGCTCACCTGATCGAGGGCGGGGCCGACCTCTTCCTCATGCCCTCGCGCTACGAGCCGTGCGGCCTCAACCAGATGTACTCGCTTCGCTACGGCACGATCCCCGTGGTGCGCGAGACCGGCGGGCTGGCCGACACGGTCGAGGAGTTCGACCTCGCCTCGCGGGAGGGCACGGGCTTCCTCTTCGGGCCGTACGAGCCGGAGGCCCTGTTGGGAGCGCTCAAACGCGCCCTGGCCATCCAGAAGCAGCCGGAGCTGTGGGGGGCGCTGCAGAGGAACGGCATGAGCCGGGACTTCTCCTGGCGGGCCAGCGCCGACGGCTACGATCGGCTCTACGCGCGGGCGCTCGCCCGCGTGCGGGCCGGGCAGGTGCAGACGCTCGAGTCGGTGATCCGCAGCTACTGACCGCCTCGGGCCACCGGCGCGAGCGGCCGCGCCGATCCGCGACCTCGGGCGGCTCCGCCCGCCGGCGTCGCGGCCGCGTCACGTCCACGCGGCGCGCCGGTCCCCGCCGGCCCTCAGTCGCCGCTCTCGATCAGCGCCGCGTGCAGGGCCCGCGCCGCCTCCTCGACGCGCTCCCCCGGCACGCGGAAGACGAGAGCCGTGGGGGAGACGCGCAGGGCGACGACCGGCACCGCGGCGCGCTCCAGAGCACCCTCCGCCTGCGCCGCTTCGCGCGCCCCCAGCCCCAGCCCGATCACCGAGACGAAGGCCACGCCGTGCTCGGCGCGGAGCGTCCACTCGCCTCCGGGACCGCGCAGGGTGCGGAACTCCTTCTCCAGTGCCTCCACGTCCTGCCGCGAGCCGGTCCACACCAGCCCGTGGTGCGCCTCGGCGCTCCGCTCGTGAGCCACCAGCTCCAGCTCGGGGAACGCGTCGGCCACCGACTCGATCAAGGCGCGAGCCTCTCCGCGCCCGGCCGCGTCGCCTTCCGCGACCGCGATCGAGCAGTCTCCCCGCTGCGCCACCGCCTCTACCCGGGGTCCTTCCATCTCGAACTCTCCGATCTCGGTGCCGGGCGTCTCGTCGAAGGACGAGCGCACGACGAGGGGCACGCCCTCGCGGGCCGCCAGATCCACGCAGCGCGCGTGCAGGACCTGGCCGCCCAGGTGGGCGAGGGTCGAGCAGACGCGGTAATCGAGCCTCGCGAGGACGCGCGCGGCGGGAACCGCACGCGGGTCCGCGCTGAAGACGCCGGCCACGTCGGTGTAGATCTCGCAGCGCGCGGCCCCGAAGCAGGCGGCCAGCGCCACCGCGGTGGTGTCCGAGCCGCCCCGGCCGAGGGTGGTGATCTCCCGGGTGTCGGGGTTCACCCCCTGGAAGCCGGCGACGATGACGACCTTGCCCCGCTCCAGCTCGCGCCGCAGGCGGTCCGGGCGCACCGAGGTGATGCGGGCGGCTCCGTGTCCCGCGTCCGTGAGGATGCCGCTCTGCGAGCCGGTGAAGGAGATCGCCGGCACGCCCAGGTCGTGCAGGGCCATGGCCAGCAGGGCCATGCTCACGCGCTCGCCCGTCGTGAGCAACATGTCCAGCTCGCGCCGACTGGGCTCGCGCGAGACGGCGCGGGCCAGCCGCAGCAGCTCGTCCGTGGTCTGCCCCATGGCCGAGACCACCACCAGCAGATCGTTGCCCGCGGCTCGTGCGGCCGCGACCCGGCGGGCGACCGCGCGAATGCGCTCTGGTCCGGCGACCGAGGTGCCTCCGTACTTCTGGACGAGGACGGCCATCGCGGGAGTTATACGGCTTCGAGGCCGAGGGTGCACGCGGGGCGGCGCGAGAAGACTTCTCGCCCCGCCCCGCCTCGGCCGCGACGGCGGTCGGCCGCGCCGAGCGACGTGGCCCGCGCTCGCGCGGATGCGTGCGCGGTGCCGGCCACCACGCGGGCGGAGGCGCGCCGGGCCGATGACGAGGCGCGACGCGCCGGGTAGCGCCCTACGCGGACACCACCACGCGCGGGGTTGCCTTGACGTTCTAGCGCCCGGCTCGCTACTATCCCTCGCCCTTGAAGGCCTTCGAGCGGAAGTAGCTCAGCCCGGTAGAGCGCCACCTTGCCAAGGTGGATGTCGCGGGTTCGAATCCCGTCTTCCGCTCCATACTTGCGGGGCCGGTCGAGGCTCCGGCAGCCGGGTTCCCTGCGGCGCGAGGCCGGGTCCCGGATCGGCCGGTCTCGCGGCGTCCCCGGGAGGAGCCATGGCCCCGCGACCCCGGAAGCGGCCCGCCTCGACAGGCTCGCCCGCTCCCCGCCCCGCCGATCCCCGCGCCGTCCGCCAGGCGGTGGGGACCCTGATCGCCGCCCTGGGCCTCGATCCCGCCGCCGAGCCCGAGCTGCTCCAGACCCCCGAGCGCGTCGCCGACCTCTACGCCGAGATCTTCGCGGGCCTCGACCCTGGCGCCGAGCCCCGGCCGGCCACCTTCCCCGCCGGCCAGACGGGTCACGAGACGGGGGAGCGGGTGGGCGACCTCGTGATCGTGCGCGATCTGCCCTTCTACTCGCTCTGCGTACATCACTTCGTTCCCTTCTTTGGCCGGGCCCACGTGGCCTACGTACCCGGGAAGCGGCTGATCGGGCTCTCCGGCGTCGCCCGAGTGCTCGAGTTCTACGCCCGGCGGCCGCAGCTCCAGGAGCGCCTCACCGCCCAGGTCGCGGATCACCTCGAGCGCCTGCTCTCGCCCCGGGGACTCGCGGTCGTGCTCGAGGGTCGGCACCTGTGCATGGAGATGCGCGGCGTGCGCAAGAGCGGCTGGTTCGAGACGCGCGCCCTGCGCGGGCTGCTGTCGAAGCCCGCCTGGGTCCAGCGTCTCAGGCTCGGGAGCCCACAGGCGAGGTGAGCGCGGTGGCAGGATCGTCGCGCGACTTCCGCCGGATCTACGCGGAGCAGGCCGACGCCTACGACGCGCTGGTGCGCGCCGAGGACTGCGAGGGGCGCCTGCTGCCGGCGCTGGAGTCCGTCGCGCCGCTGGCGGGGGCCCACGTCCTGGAGGTCGGCGCGGGCACCGGGCGGATCACGGAGCTGGTGCTCTCGCGGGGAGCGCGCGTCGTCGCCGTCGAGCCGGGACCCGCCATGCTCGCCCTGGCCCGCCGCCGCCTGCGCGGGCTCGCCTCGACGGGGGGCGAGCTGCTGCGCGCGGAGGCGCGGCGGCTGCCGCTCCGCCCCGGCTGGGCCGACGTGGCGATTGCCGGCTGGGTCTTCGGGCATCTGCTCTCGTGGGAGCACGAGACCTGGCTCGAGGCCGTCGCCGCGGCCCTGGCCGAGATGGATCGGGCGCTGCGGCCGGGCGGGACCCTGATCGTCGTCGAGACGCTGGGCACGGGCGAGACGAGCCCGGCCCCGCCCACGCGCGAGCTGGCCGAGTACTACGCCTGGCTCGGGGAAGCGCAGGGCATGCGGAGCCTCGCCATCCGCACCGACTACTCCTTCGCCGACGCGGAGGCCGCGGCGCGGGCGACCGCGTTCTTCTTCGGCGACGACTTCGCGGCCCGCGTGCGCCGGGAGGGCTGGTCGCGCATCCCCGAGTGCACGGGGGTCTGGTGGCGAGCGAGGCGGCAGCCGCCCGCCCCGCTCGCGGGGCAAGGCCGAGCAGCGGAGGATCTGCCATGACCCTTCCCACGCGGCCCCTCGGCACGAGCGGGCTCGCGATCACGCCCGTCGGCTTCGGCGCCTGGGCCATCGGCGGCGGCGGCTGGACCTACGGCTGGGGGCCGCAGGACGACGCGCAGTCGCTCGCCGCGCTGCGGCACGCGCTGGAGCTGGGCATCAACTGGATCGACACCGCCGCGGTCTACGGCTTGGGCCATTCCGAGGAGGTCGTGGGGCGTCTGCTCGCCCGGCTGCCGGCCGCCGACCGCCCGCTCGTCTTCACCAAGTGCGGCCTGATCTGGGACGAGCGCCAGCCGCTGACCGAGCCCCGGCGCGTGCTGAAGCCGGAGTCCATCCGCGCCGAGTGCGAAGCCTCCCTGCGGCGGCTGGGCCTCGAGCGGATCGATCTCTACCAGTTCCACTGGCCCGACGCGGTGGGCACGCCCGTCGAGGAGTCGTGGGCGGAGATGCAGCGCCTCGTCGAGCGGGGGAAGGTGCGCGCCATCGGCGTGTCCAACTTCGACTCGGGGCTCCTGGCGCGCTGCGAGGCGGTGCGCCACGTGGACTCGCTACAGCCCGGCTTCTCGCTGATTCGCCGCGACGCCGCGGCCGAGACGATTCCCTGGTGCGCGGCGCACGGGACGGGGGTGATCGGCTACAGCCCGATGCAGTCGGGCCTCCTGACCGAGAGCTTCACGGCCGCGCGCGCCGCGGCTTTTCCCGCCGACGACTGGCGCCGGCAGTCGCCGCAGTTCCGCTCGCCGGCGCTCGAGCGGAATCTGGCGCTGCGCGACGCGCTGCGCCCGCTCGCCCGGCGGCACGGAGTGAGCACCTCGGCGGTGGCCGTGGCCTGGGTGCTGTCCTGGCCGGGCGTGACCGGCGCGATCGTGGGGGCGCGCTCGCCCGAGCAGGTGGACGGCTGGGTGAGCGGCGCGAGCCTGTCGCTCGCGCCGGCGGAGCTGGACGAGATCGCCGCGGCCATCGCCCGCACCGGCGCCGGCAAGGGTCCGGCGCGGCCCGCTCGCTAGCGGGCGGGACTACTCCGGCGGCAGCGACACCCCCGGCGGCAGCTTCATGCCCAGATGCTGCCCGCCGTCCAGGACGATCATCTGTCCCGTGAGCGCGGGCGAGTCGAGGATGAAGCGGACGGCGGCACAGATCTCCTCGGGGGAGGTGCCGCGCCTGAGCGGCGTCATCTCGCACTGCCGCTGGAAGTCGGCCTCGGTTTGGCGCGGGCTCTTGAGGGCGGGCCCCGGCCCGATGGCGTTCACCCGGACTCGGGGCGCGAGCGCCAGCGCGAGCTGCCGGGTCAGGGTCCAGAGCGCCGTCTTGCTCACCGTGTAGGAGATGAAGTAGGGCGTGAGGTTCCACACCCGCTGGTCGAGCAGGTTGACGACGTTGCCCGGCCGGTCCTCGGGGAGCTGGCGCGCGAACGCCTGGGTGAGCACGAAGGGCGCGCGCAGGTTCGTCTCGAGGTGCGCGTCCCAGGACGCGCGGGTCACCGTGTCGGCCTGGTCCAGCTCGAAGGTCGAGGCGTTGTTGACGAGGCAGGTGAGGGCGCCCAGGGCCGCCGTCGCCTGCGGCACCAGCGCCTCGACCTCGGCTTCCCGGGCCAGATCCGCCTGGACGAGCGCCGCGCGGCCGCCTTCCCGCTGGACGAGGGCGGTGACCTCGCGCGCCTCGTCGGCCGAGCGGTGGTAGTGCACGGCCACCGCCCAGCCCCGGCGCGCGAGATCGAGGGCGATGGCGCGACCGATGCGGCGCGCCGCGCCGGTGACCAGGACGCTGCCGAGGGGCGCGGGACTCATGGCCGGCATGATGCGCGAGGGGCGCGGCGCGGGCAAGCGGCATGTGGCGCGAGCCAGTGGACCCGAGGCCGCGGCTCGCGGAGAGAGGTCAGGGCGTCTTGATGCTGCCGAACAGGCTGGCGACCACCAGGAACGCCGCGACTGCCCCGACCATTCCCGCTGCCAGGTACGAGCTGTCCGAGGCCAGCGGCGCTGGCGCCCATTTCGCCCACGCCCTGGCGTGGGCCGTGGGCGTGAGGAGGGAGACGAGCGGCAGCGCGGCGAGCGCCACCGACGAGGCGAGAACGACGAGACGGCGGCTCATGGGGGACTCCGGAATCCGACCGTGGCCGGCCCTGGGGAACGGCAGCGCGATGATACCCCGCGCGTCACCGCGCGCGAAGCGATCGTTGCGCCGGGCGGCCATCCACGGTGTTGCGCGGGACGCCTCCCTCCGTGGCCGGTCCGCGGGGCGGGAATCGCTCCGTGGAGCCGCGGTCGGGACGCGAGGCGCGCATCTCAACGGGCGCGTCCCCGGAGCCCTCGCGGACCCCGGGGACGCGCGTTGGGATCGAAGCCGGTCGCGCCTATCGCTTCACCGGCACCACGCTCTTGTCGTCCAGGCCCAGCACGTTCACCAGGTCCGAGCCGGCCGGGACGATGAACTTGGTCTGGCCCGCCAGCACCGTGTTCAGCACGTCGAGCTTCTTGCTCATCTCGGCGCGCTCCTTGAAGAAGGACTCGGCCGCGTTGGACACCATCTCGATGGCCTTGGCCTCGGCGGTGGCGCGGGTGACCCGGGCCTGGGCGTCGCCCTCGGCCCTCAGGATCTCGGACTGCTTGATGCCCTCGGCCTGGAGGATCTGCGACTGCTTGACGCCTTCGGCCTCGAGGATCGCGGCGCGCTTGTCGCGCTCGGCCTTCATCTGCCGCGACATGGCCTCGGTGATGTCGGCCGGCGGGTCGATCTTCTGCACCTCCACCCGCGTCACCTTCACGCCCCAGGTGTTCGTGGCCTCGTCCAGCACGTTCCGCAGGTTCTGGTTGATGATGTCGCGCGCGGTGAGCGTGTCGTCGAGCGACTTGTCGCCGATCAGGTTGCGGAGGTTGGTCTGCGCCAGCGTGGTGGCGGCGTAGGCGAAGTTCTGCACCTCGAACGTGGCCTTCACCGGGTCGATGATCCGGTAGTAGATCACGGCGTCCACGGTGACGAGCACGTTGTCCTTGGTGATGACCTTCTGCGGCTCGACGTTGATCACGCGCTCGCGCATGTCCACCTTGACCATGTCCTCGATCATGGGCACGAGGAAGGTGAGGCCCGAGTCGGCCGTCGCCCGGTAGCGCCCGAGCCGCATGACCAGGCCCTTCTCGTACTGCGAGACGATGCGTGCCGCCCGCGCCAGGGCGATGAGCACGATGAGCAGGATGAGGATCAGGAGCAGGGAGCCGATCTGCGCGACCATCAGGAAGCCCTCCGTACGAGGAGCGTGACGCCGTCCACGCCCTCCACCAGCACCTCGGTTCCGTTCGCGATCGCGCCCTGCTCGCCGGCTGCCGGGCGCGCCCGCCAGACCTCGTCACGTACGCGCACCTGGCCGGCCTGGTGCTCCGACAGGTCCTGCGTCACTAGCGCCCGCTGGCCGATCAGGGCGTCGATGTTGGTCGGGACCTTCGGCCGGCGCAGGCGGACTCGCACCCAGCGGCGCCCGACGGCGATGTAGAGCACGCACAGCACGGCCGCCGTGATGAAGCCGGCCTCGGCGCTGCCGAAGAGCAGCCCCAGCGCGCCGCCCAGCACGAAGGACGAGCCGATCAGGACGAGATCGAAGCCGGCGAAGCCGCCGGCCGCGACCTCGATCAGGATCAGCACCGCGCCGAGGATCACGAGCAACCAGTTCCAGTTCGTACCCATCGTCACCCTCCTGGTCGCGGGAAGCCCGGCTCGGGCGCCGGCGCGGCCGCCGTCACGATAGCAGGCCGGGCCCGTTCCGAGAATCTCGGCGCCGCGCCCGGGCTACGCCCGCGCCAGCGCCTCGCGCAGATCGCCGATCACGTCGGCCACGCTCTCGACGCCCAGCGAGATGCGCACGCCTCCCGGCTCGATGCCCGCCCGCTTCTGCTCCTCCGGCGGGATGGGCGCGTGGGTCATCGAGGCCGGATGCTCGATCAGCGTGCGCACCTGTCCCAGGCTCACCGCCAGCGTGATCGCCAGCGAGCGCCGGGCGAGATGGTCCATCAGGCGCGCGCCGCGGCGCCGCGCCCGGGCCGGGTCGCCCCGGAGGACGAAGTAGACGAGCGTGCCGGGAGCGAAGCGGCCCTCGGGGTCGCGCATCTGCCGCCGCGCCAGCGCGTGGTCGGGATGCGAGGGCAGCCCGGGGTAGGAGACGCGCGCCACCTTGGGGTGCCGCTCGAGGAAGCGGGCCACGGCCAGGGCCGCGGCCTGCTGGGCCTGGACGCGCAGGTGGAGGGAGGGCAGCCCGCAGGCCAGCACCGGCCAGGCGCTCTTGGGCGCGAGCGGCGCGCCGTAGTCCTTGCGGAAGAGGAGCAGGTCGGGCTCCAGCAGGCGCGGGCCCACGACGGCCCCGCCCATGTCCGTGCCGAAGCCGCCGAGGTTCTTGGTGAGGCTGTGGACAACGAGGTCCACGCCGAGCCCGAGCGGCCGCTGGCAGAGCGGCGTGGCGAAG
Organism: Candidatus Eiseniibacteriota bacterium; assembly: GCA_033853925.1. Classification (GTDB taxonomy): domain Bacteria; phylum Eisenbacteria; class RBG-16-71-46; order RBG-16-71-46; family RBG-16-71-46; genus JANXPZ01. The sequence continues at coordinate 5,338 of JAWOLC010000052.1, read as the reverse complement.
GTGTTGTCCACGACCGTGAAGATGCGACGGTGCTTTCGCCCGCCTTTCAAGGCGGCCCGCCGCGCGTTGGCGCGCCGCACCTCCTCCACCACGGCGCGGATGTCGACCAGGTCGAGCGTCGGGTTGGCCGGCGTCTCGAAGTACGCGGCCATCACGTTGCCGGGCTCCAGCGCCCGGCGCAGCGCCGCCCGGTCACGGAAGTCCACGAGGTCCACCTCGATGCCGTAGCGCGGGTACCAGTTGGCGAACAGGGAATAGGTGCAGCCGTAGAGGGTGCGGTGCGCCACCACCCGATCGCCGGCGCGCAGGAGCACGCCCAGCGCCGCCGCGATGGCCGCCATGCCGGTGGCGAAGCAGAGCGCCCGCTCGCCTCCCTCCGCCAGGGCGAGGCTCTCCTCGAGCATCCCGCGGGTGGGCTCGTCGAGCCGGTCGTAGATGTAGATCGGGGCGCGCTGGGTGCGGTTGAACTCGGGGTTCGCGAACTCGAGGAACCCTTCGGCGCCGCGACCGGCGCTCTCCAGGCGGTAGGCCGCCGAGGCCGAGATGGGCGGCACGATGTGGTCGGAGTAGTTCCAGTGGCGCGAATGGAACTTGCCGTGCACGAGCACGGTGCTCGGGGCGTAACGCTCCTCGATGGCCGTGGCCTGGCGGCCGTAGCCGTGCTCGGGCGGCCTGCGCGCGGCGCTCCGGCGCTTGCGGGTGGTGGATGGGCGGCGGGCGGGCATGGTCATGGGCTCCCGTGTCTCAGCCGCGCCGTCTCGGCCTCGAGATCGAGGCCGAGGAGCGCGGCGATCAAGTGCGCGACCTCGGTGTTCACGTGCACCCCGACGAAGCGCTCGCGCCCCGGCCCGAAGGCGTAGAGCCCCACGTCGGTGCCGGTGTGGCCGCCAGTGCTCCAACCCAGGCGCGCGCGGCGGCTCTCGATGCCGCTCAGCGCCTCCAGCAGCTCGTCGCGCGCGAGCGAGTCGGGGGCGGCGGCCGCGCGGCGAAGCGCGGCCCGCTCGTCGCCGTCGAGCGCCGCTACCCCCGTGCCGCGCTCGGCCACGCCGGCGGGCTCGGCGCCGCCGAGTATCGAGTCGGCCATGCGCCCCAGCGAGCGGGTCGCGGCCCGGAGCGACTCGGGGTGGACGGCGTAGGGGCTGTCGTACCCGGTGCGCAGGCCCAGGCCCAGCCCGCCGGTCTCGTGATCGGCGGCCGAGACCACCAGGGTGCGGCCGTCGCGCCGGGCGAAGGCCAGCACGCGGGCGAGGGCGCGATCGTAGGCCAGCACCTCGCGGGCCAGGGTGGCGGGGTCGTTCTCGTGCGCCGCGTCGTCGATGCGCCCGCCCTCGACCAGGAGGAAGAAGCCGCCCGGACGCGCGCCGAGCAGCTCGAGGGCCTTCGCCGCCAGCTCGTCGAGGGAGGGCTCGAGCGAGGTGTCGCGGTCGGCCTCGAAGTCGATCTGCCGGCGGCCGAAGAGCCCGAGCAGGGGAGCGGCGTGGGCCCCGGCCAGCTCGTGCCGCGTGGTCACGACCTGCGTGCCCGCGCGGCGCGCCTCGGCGAGCAGGTCGCGGCCGTCGCGCCGGGCCCCGCCCGCCGCCTGCGGCCGCCAGTGACGGGCCCCGCCGCCGAGCAGCACGTCCACGCGATGGGCGAGCATCTGGGCCGCGATGTCGTCCTCCTGGGTGCGCCGCGTCACGTGCGCGGCGAACGCCGCCGGCGTCGCATCGGTGAGCGGCGCCGTGGTCACGAGGCCTGTCGCCAGCCCCCGCGCCGCGGCCGCCTCGAGCAGGGTGCCCAGCGGCCGGCCCGCGGGATCCACGCCCAGCTTGCGGTTGTCGGTCCTGACCCCGGTGGCGTAGGCGGTCGCGCCCGCCGCGGAATCGGTGACGTGCGAATCGGCCGACTGCGTCTCCACGGCCCCCACGAGCAGGCTGTCGAGCGCCAGGGGATGTCCGGCCAGCAGGCGGGCGAGGGTGATGGCGGCAGGGCCGCAGCCGTCGGGGATCAGGAACACGACGCTGCGCGGGCGGGCGGCGCCCGCCTCCGGCCGGGGGGCCGCCCTGGCCGCCGGAGCGGCGAGGGCGAGCAGCGTGGCGAGCGCGAGGAAGAGGGGCAGGGGGCGGCGTGGCCGGGTCATGACGGCGCAGAATAGCCCGCGCGGCCGGGTGCGGTGAAGGGGACCGGGCCCCGCCGGCGACACCCTGCGCCGACGCCCCGCCGGGAGAGCCGGCGGGGCGCGTGCGCCAGCGAGCGAAGCCGCCTCACCGCGGCGCGGCCGGCGCCGTGACTCCTTCCTTGAGCTTCGGCCCGGCGGCGTTCACCTCGGGCGTGCAGCCCGCCTCGAACTTCTTGAAGTTGTCGATGAACCGGCCGGCGAGCTGGCGATAGCGCACGAGCCAGGCCTCCGGGTCGGGCCACGACTCGGCAGGATTCAGCACCCGCTCCGGGACGCCGGGACAGGTCTTGGGGATCCCGAAGCCGAAGATCGGATCCGTGCGGTACTCGACGTCCCCGAGCTTGCCGTCCAGGGCCGCGTTGAGCAGCGCCCGCGTGTAGTGAATGCTGATGCGCTTGCCCACGCCGTAGGGACCGCCCACCCAGCCCGTGTTCACGAGCCAGCAGGTGGCGCCGTAGCGGAGCATCTTCAGCTTGAGGAGCTCGGCGTACTTGTAGGGATGGTGGACCATGAACGGGCCGCCGAAGCAGGCGCTGAAGGTCATCTCCGGCTCCGCGCCCAGGCCCGCTTCCGTGCCCGCCAGCTTCGAAGTGTAGCCCGAGATGAACTGGTAGAGCGCCTGGTCGGGCGTGAGGCGCGCGATCGGCGGCATCACGCCGTTGGCGTCGCAGGTGAGGAGGATGATGTTCCGGGGGTGTCCGCCCAGGCCGTCGAGCTTGGCGTTCTCGATGAACTCGAGCGGGTACGAGGCGCGCGTGTTCTCGGTCACCGACTCGTCGTCGAGATCGATCGTGCGCAGCACCGGTTCGAGCGTCACGTTCTCGAGGATCGTGCCGAAGCGCCGGGTGCAGGCGTAGATCTGCGGCTCGGCCGTGGGCGAGAGCTGGATGACCTTGGCGTAGCAGCCGCCCTCGAAGTTGAAGACGCCCCGGTCGCTCCAGCCGTGCTCGTCGTCCCCCACCAGCGCCCGGCCCGGGTCGGCCGAGAGCGTGGTCTTGCCCGTGCCGGAGAGCCCGAAGAACAGCGCCGCGTCGCCCTGCGGGCCGACGTTGGCCGAGCAGTGCATGGGCATCACGCCCTGCAGCGGCAGCAGGTAATTGAGCACCGTGAAGACGGACTTCTTGATCTCGCCGGCATAGGCGGTGTTGCCGATGATGCAGAGCCGCTGCGCGAAGTTGAGCACGATGAAGGTGTTCGAGGCCGTGGAGTCGATCTGCGGGATGCCCTTGAACCCCGGCGCGGCGATGACCGTGAAGTCGGGCACGTGGCGCCGGAACTCCTCGTTCGACCTGGGAACGATGAACATGTTCCGCGCGAAGAGGCTGTGCCAGGCCTGCTCGGTGACGATGCGCACCGGCATGCGGAACTCGGCATCGGCCCCCGCGTAGCAGTCCTGCACGAACAGGTCGCGGCCCTGCAGGTAGCCTTGCAGGCGGGCGAAGAGGGCCTCGAACTTCTCGGGGGAGAAGGGGCGGTTGTACTGCCCCCACCACACGTTCTCCTCGGTGGTGGCCTCGCGCACCACGAACTTGTCGCTCGCTGCGCGCCCGGTGTGCTTGCCCGTGCTCACGACCAGGGCGCCGCCCAGCACCACGCGCCCCTCGCGCCGGAAGGCGATCTCCTCGTAGAGGGCGGGCGTGGGGAGGTTCCAGTAGACGGTGCCCAGATTCGAGAGACCGTGGTTCTCCAGGCCGAAGTCGGCCCTGACCGCACCCGCTTCGCCCTGGGTCGGGGTCTTGACGTCGAGCAGGTTGTTCATATCCAGTCCCTCACGCACTTCCGGTCGCCGATGTAGATCTCGGAGGGCGAGTTCGGGTCCAGCGCCCACTTCATGCGGGCGACTCCCTCGGTGACGTCCTTGACGGTGCCCGCGTAGGAGAGCCGGAGATGACCCTCCATCCCGAACTCGCGGCCCGGCACCGTCACCACCAGGGCCTTCTTGAGCAGGAGCTCGGAGAGCTTCACCGAGTCCTTCATGTAGGCGCTGAAGTCGGGCAGGCAGTAGAACGTGCCCTCCGGCTTCGGGCACTTGACGCCGGTGAAGGACACCAGCTCCTGCATCATCACGTCCCGATTGTTCTGGATGGTGAGGCGAAGGGCCTCGACCGTGCTCTGCAGCCCGTTGAGGGCGCCTTCGGCTCCCGCCTGCATGGCGGGGGAGGCGCAGGAGGTCGTCTGCGCCTGGACGTTGAGCATGACCTCGACGTGCTTGCGGCTGGCCACGACCCAGCCGATGCGGAAGCCGGTCATGCCGTAGAGCTTCGACACGCCGTTCACCACGATCACCCGGCTGCTCTCGAGGTCCTTGTCGGTGAAGCGGTAGGCGGGAGCCGGCCGGCGTCCGTCGAAGACGAGCTTGTGGTAGATGTCGTCCATGATCACGTAGATGCCCTTGCGCTCGCAGAAGCGGACCAGCTCTTCGATGAAGGCGTCGGCGAACACCGCGCCCGAGGGGTTGTTCGGGCTGTTGCAGATGATCGCCTTGGTGTGGGAGGAGACGGCGCGCTGGATGTCGGCCATGCGGGGGTGGAAGGTCCCGTCCTCCGGGGTGACCACCACCGGCACCCCGTAGCACATGCGCACGATCTCGGGATAGCTCACCCAGAACGGCGCCAGGATGATGACCTCGTCCTGCGGGTTCAGCAGGGTGAAGAGGACGTTGTAGATGGCCTGCTTCGCCCCCGAGGAGACGATGATGTTCTCCGGGGCCACCACCTTGTCGTAGCTCTCCTCCGTGTAGCGGATGATCGCCTTCTTGAGGGAGGGCATGCCGTCCGTGGGCGCGTACTTGACCTCGCCTGAGCTGAGGCGCACCGCCGAGGAGAGGATCGCGTTGATCGGGGTCTTGTTCTTGGGCTCGCCGATGCCGAGGTGAATGACGGCCTCGCCCTTCTCCCGCATGATGCGGGCCTCCTCGTTCAGCTTGAGGGTGGGCGATTCGGCGATGGACTGTGCCAGCTGGCTGAGGCCCATGGGTGGGTCACCTCCTGACTGCGATACCTGCGGCTGCGCCGCGGGGCAAGTGACCGAGGCAGTATAGTCCGCTGGCGAATCGCCGAACAACCGAAAGAGCGGCGCGGCGCGGGCACAACCGGCGAAAAATGTTCGGCTCGCTTGCCCGCGGGGGCGGCCTCCCGCGGTCCCCGCCGGGGTGCCGGCCGTGGCGCGCCCGCGCGCCGG
>JAWOLC010000051.1:0-14825 GCA_033853925.1 Candidatus Eiseniibacteriota bacterium | reverse complement strand
CGATACGCGCTCTTGAGCGCGCCCCACGTCACGCGGCGCGTGGCGGTCGGGCCGCAGGCGGCGGGCAGGGCGCCGAGCGGGCCGCAGACCGCGAGGCTCAGGCAGGGTGAGGCCGTCGAGAGGTGGTAGTCGTCGGGGCCACAGAACAGAGGATCGGCCGAGAAGTTGTGCTTGCCCGTGGTGTCGCAGCCGGAGAGCACGAAGTCGCCCCCCAGGTTGTTCCACGAGTCATTGCACTGCAGTTGGGTGCTGGTTCCGCAACTGATGCCACCGCCCCGGTAGTAGCCTTGATTCCCGGCCACCACGTTGCGCTCGACGACCGCATGTCCCGCAGCGAGGATGGCGAGGCCCCGGTTTCCGACGACCGTGTTTCCAATGGAACTGGCGTCATAGAGATGCACAATAGCCCCGTTCCCGCTGCCATTCCCGACGATGCGGTTCCGCTCGAGCACACCGCCAGAACCGTACAGCGCGACTCCACCCCCATTGTCCGCGCCATTCCCACTGATCAGGTTGTCACGGATCTCGGCGCCTTCGCAGTAGTCGCAGCAGATGCCACCGCCTGCGCTCCAGGCGCCGTTCCCCGTGATGACGTTGCGCTCGATGACGAGTGAGCCGCCGTACCAGATGTAGATCCCGCCGCCGAAGCCGCTCGGATCGATGCCTCCCGTGATCTCGGCATCATTGTCGCGGACGATGCAGTTGCGCACCGTAACGGGATCGTCGGTCCGCACGTAGATCCCCGCGCCGTAGCCGGCGTAACCATTGCGCAGCGTGAAGCCGTCCACGACGCCCGACGTGATGAACAGCACGCTGCCCCGCTGACCGCCGTCCACGATCGTGGCGCCGGCACCCGCGGTGCCGACGAGCGTCAGCGTCTTGCCCGTGAGGACGAGGTTCTCGTCGTAGGTGCCGGGCCCGACCCGGATCTCGTCACCCGTCGAGGCCGCGTCGATCGCCGCCTGGATGTGCGGGAAGTCCTCGGGCACGCGCAGGGTCGCGGCCGCGGCGGCCGAAGGGAGCAGGAGCAAGAGGAAGGAGGTGAGCAACGAGGAGCGGGTCAGCATGACGGCCTCCGGGGCGGAAGGATCGTCTTCCCCCGATGCGCCGGCCGGCGCTTCGAGCCGAGGAGCCCGGCCGCGCGGACAGCCGGAAGTCTACCGCAGAGGCCCGCAGGGAGCACCGGGATTCCGCGGCCGGCCGGCCGGGGGGACATATTCACGGACGCGTTAGAGGGGGTCATCTTCACTGACGCACAACAAGGACGCCCCCCCAGACTCTCCCTCTCGCCTCCCCTGCGCTAGAATGCCGCGTCCATCCCGGGAGGAGGATCTCGATGATCTACACCCGCTTCAAGAACGAGCCGATCTCCGACTACTCGAAGGACGAGAGCCTCGAAGCCGCGCGGCGGGCGACGGCGGCGGTCGAGGCGCGCCTCGGCGACGCCTACCCCGCCGTGATCGGCGGGCGTGAGATCGAGACCGGCAGGGCCATCGTCTCCTCGTGCCCCGCCGCGCCCGAGCGCGTCGTCGGGCGGGTGGCGAGCTGCTCGCGGGCGCAGGTGGACGAGGCGATCGCGGCGGCCGAGGCGGTCTTCACCACCTGGGCGCGGACCGATCCCGAGTCGCGCGCCGACGTGCTCGTGCGCCTGGCGGCGCTGCTCCGGCGCGATCGCTACGAGCTGCTCGCGCTGCTCGCCTTCGAGATCGGCAAGGACTGGTACGAGGCCGACGCCGAGATCGCGGAGGCCGTCGACTTCTGCGAGTACTACGCCCGCCTCGCCCTGACCCACTTCCAGTACCAGCCCCTCACGCGCATCCCCACCGAGGACAACTGCTACTACTACATCCCGCTCGGCGTGGGCGCGGTGGTCGCCCCCTGGAACTTCCCCCTCGCCATCCTGACGGGCATGACCGTGGCCGCCGTGGTGAGCGGCAACGCCGTGCTCGTGAAGCCTTCCTCGGACACCCCCGTGATCGCGGCGCGCCTCGTCGCCCTGGCGCGCGAGGCCGGGCTGCCCGAGGGCGTGATCGAATTCGTGCCGGGCTCGGGGGGCGAGATCGGCGACTACCTCGTGACGCATCCGGCCATCCGCTTCGTGGCCTTCACCGGCTCGGCCGACGTGGGCATGCGCATCCAGGAGCTGATCGCCCGGCCCGACCCGTGGCGCAAGTGGCTCACCCGCTACGTCGCGGAGATGGGCGGGAAGAACGCCGTCGTCGTGGACGAGACCGCCGACCTCGACGCCGCCTCGTCGGGAATCGTGCGCTCGGCGTTCGGCTTCCAGGGGCAGAAGTGCTCGGCCTGCTCGCGGGTCGTCGTCCTGCGCGCCGTCAAGGAAGGCCTCGTCGAGCGGATCCTGGAAAAGACCCGCCTGCTTCCCGCCGGGAATCCCTGGGAGGGCCCCTGCGTCTTCTCCGGCCCCGTCGCGAACGAGGCCGCCCGGCGGAACATCCTGGCCGCCATCGAGCGGGGCCAGGGCGAGGCCCGTCTCCTCCTGGGCGGCCACGCGCTCGAGCGCCCGGGCTGGTTCGTCGCCCCCACGATCTTCGACCGCGTCCCGCCCGCCTCGTTCCTCGGCCAGGAGGAGATCTTCGGGCCCGTGCTCGGCGTCACCGAGGTGGAGAGCTTCGACGAGGCGCTCGCCGTGGCCAACGGCACGCGCTACGGCCTCACGGGCTCGGTCTACTCGAGCGACATCGGCCGCCTCGACCGGGCCAAGCAGGAGTTCCACTGCGGGAACCTGTACCTGAACCGCGGCTGCACGGGCGCGCTGGTGGGCGTGCATCCCTTCGGCGGATTCAACCTCTCCGGCACGGACTCGAAGGCGGGCGGCCCCGACTACCTCCTGAACTACACCCAGGGGAAGTGCACCTCCGAGCGCGTCACCGTGCCGCGCATGCCGGGCATCGGCGTGTGAGCGGCGAGCCGGGGCCCGCTCCCGCCGGCGGCCTGCGGGCCCTGCTCTTCCCGCGCCCGCCGCGCAGCTTCCGCGGCGTGCGCGCCTGGCAGATCGCCGCGCGCACCGTGCACCTGGCGGCGATGGGCCTCGTCCTCGGCGGCGTCGCCTTCCACGTGCCGGAGGCGCCGCTGCGCCTGCCGATCGTCCTCACGGTCGCGAGCGGCCTCGGCCTGCTCGGGATCGACCTGTGGAAGAGCGGCGACTTCCTCTTCCAGGGGAACGGCGCCGCCGTGCTGCTGAAGCTGGCGCTGCTGGGTGCCGGCTTGCTCCTCCCCGAGGCGAGGCTGGACTGCTACCTCGCGGCCACCGCCGTGGCCTCGGTCGGCTCGCACATGCCGCGCAAGCTCCGCCACTGGTCCTTCCTCGAGCGGAGGGTGCTCTGATGCTCACCTACCGCGAGGCGCTCGCGCGCGTGCTCGAGGCGGCCGCTCCCCTCGCGCCCCGGCGCCTGCCCCTGGACGAGGCCCTCGGCCTCGTCGCGGCCGAGGACGTGGTCGCGGCGGAGCCCATCCCGCTCTTCACGAACTCCGGCATGGACGGCTTCGCCGTCCGCGCCGCGGACGTGGCCTCCGCCTCGGCGGCGGCGCCCGTGCGCCTGCGCGTGCTGGCCGACCTGCCCGCGGGCCGGATCGCCACGCGCGAGGTCGCCGCCGGCAGCGCGCTGCGCATCATGACCGGGGCGCCGCTGCCCGCGGGCGCCGACGCCGTGGTGCCGGTCGAGAGCGCCTCGCCCGCGGGAGACGAGGTCGCGATCCGCCGGGCGGTGCGCGCGGGAGCCAATATCCGCCTCGCCGGCGAGGACGTGGCCGCGGGGACGCGGGTCGTGGAGAAGGGTGCGATCCTCCGGCCCGGCGACCTCGGCGTCCTGGCCGAGATCGGTCGCGCCGAGATCGCCGTGCATGCGCGCGCCCGCCTGGCGGTGATCACGACCGGCGACGAGCTGGTGGACGCGGGCGAGACGCCGGCGCCCGGGAAGATCCGCGACGCGAACGTGCACGCCGTGTGCGCGCAGGCGCGCGCCTTCGGCGCCGAGCCCCTGCCCCAGCCGCGCGTGCCGGATCGGAGCGAGGCCGTGGCGGCGGCTCTGCGCCGGGCGGCGGGCGAGGCGGACGCGATCGTCACGACGGGCGGCATCTCCATGGGCGAGCTGGACCGGGTGAAGGACGCCCTCGAGTCCGTCGGGGCCGAGTGGCTGTTCTGGCGGGTGGCGCAGAAGCCGGCGGGGCCGCTCGGGTTCTGGCGGCTCGAAGGCAAGCCGGTCTTCGGCGCCCCGGGCAACCCGGTGGCGGCGATGCTGGTGATGGAGGAGTACGTGCGCCCGCTCCTGCGGCGGATGCTGGGGCACGCGCGCCTCCTGCGCCCGGAGCGCCCCGGCGTGCTGGAGTCGGCCTGGACGCGCCGGGCCGGCGACGACCGGCTCCACTTCCTCCGCGTGCTCGCGCGCGCGGAGCGGGGCGTGCTCCGCGCCCGGCTCGCCGGCCCCCAGGGCTCGGGCATCCTCTCCTCGATGGCCCGGGCCAACGCGCTCGCCCTGATCCCCGGAAACGTCCCCGAGGTGCCCGCGGGCGGGCAGGTGCTGCTCCACCTCGTCGAGGAGGCCGAGGACCACTGAGACAAGCGGGCGGCTTGCGCCGCGGCCTCGCCGGGGGCACGATCCGCCGCGCCGTTCGGCGGGGACGTCCGCTTCCCGATCACTCGTGCCCTGGGAGGGCCGCATGAAGCCCGCGATCGCACTGCTGGTCCTGCTCATCATGTCCAAGTCGCCCGCGCTGGCCGCCACCACCACCCCGCCGGATCCCTGGCTGTGGCTCGAGGACGTGACGGGAAAGCGGGCGCTCGACTGGGTCGAGCGCCAGAACCGCGAGAGCACGGGAGCGCTGACGGGCACGCCGGCCTTCCAGGCGATGGACGGACGGTTCCTCGACATCCTGAACTCCGAGGAGAAGATCCCCTTCGTCCAGAAGCTGGGCGACCGCTACTACAACTTCTGGCGCGACGCGAAGCACGAGCGCGGCCTCTGGCGCCGCACGACCCTGGACGAGTACCGCAAGGCCTCGCCCGCCTGGGAGACCGTGCTCGATCTGGATTCCCTGGCGGCGGCGGAGAAGGAGAACTGGGTCTGGCACGGAGCCCAGGCGCTGCCCCCCGACTACCGGCGCTGCCTGATCTCGCTCTCCCGCGGCGGCGCCGATGCCGCCGTGGTGCGCGAGTTCGATCTCACGACGCTCGCCTTCGTCCCCGACGGCTTCTCGCTGCCCGAGTCCAAGAGCGACGCCTCCTGGATCGACGCCGATCGCCTGTTCCTGGCGTGTGCCTTCGACTCGAGCACGATGACCAGCTCCGGCTACCCGCGGGTCGTGAAGGAGTGGAGGCGCGGCACGCCGTTCTCCGCCGCCGCCCCCGTGTTCGAGGGCAGCCGCGAGGACGTCTCGGTGGGCGCCTTCCACGACCACACGCCCGGCTTCGAGCGGGACTTCGTCTACCGCGGCCTCACCTTCTTCTCGAACCAGCTGTTCCTGCGCCGGGACGGCAAGCTGATCAAGATCGAGAAGCCCGACGACGCCGAGGCGGCCACCTTCCGCGAGTGGCTGCTTGTCCGGCTGCGCACGGACTGGACCACCGGCGGCCAGACCTATCCGGCGGGCGCGCTCCTCGGCGTCAAGCTGGAGGACTTCCTGGCCGGCAGCCGCGCCTTCGCCGTGCTCTTCGCGCCCACGGAGCGCCGGTCGCTCGCCGACTATGCGAACACGCGGAACGCGCTGCTGCTGGACGTGCTCGACAACGTGCGCAGCCGGGTCTACGCGCTCCGCTACGTGAACGGCGCCTGGTCGAGCGACGAGCTGCCCGGCCTGCCCGAGTTCGGCACCGCGGCCGCCGGTCCCGTGGACGAGTTCACCTCGGACGACTACTGGCTCACGGTCACCGACTTCCTCACCCCCACCACGCTGTCCCGGGGCACGGTGGGCGCCGGTCCGGCCGAGCCGCTCAAGCACGCCCCCCGTTTCTTCGACGGCAGCCGCGACACGGTGAGCCAGCACGAGGCCGTCTCCAAGGACGGCACGCGTATCCCCTACTTCGAGGTGGCGCCCAGGGAGCTGAAGCTGGACGGGACCGCGCCCACGCTGCTGACCGGCTACGGCGGCTTCGAGGTGCCGGAGATGCCCTTCTACAACGGCGTGCAGGGCAGCGGCTGGCTCGAGCGGGGCGGGGTCCTCGCGGTCGCGAACATCCGGGGCGGCGGGGAGTTCGGACCCAAGTGGCACCAGGCGGCGATCAAGGCGAACCGGCACCGCGCCTACGAGGACTTCATCGCGGTGGCCGAGGACCTGATCCGGCGCAAGGTCACGAGCCCGAGGCGCCTGGGCTGCATTGGCGGCTCGAACGGCGGGCTGCTGGTGGGGAACATGCTCACCCTGCGGCCCGACCTCTTCGGCGCCATCGTCTGCGAGTCGCCGCTCCTCGACATGCGCCGCTACAACAAGCTGCTCGCGGGCGCCTCCTGGGAGGGCGAGTACGGCGATCCGGACGATCCCCGGCAGTGGCAGTTCATCCGCACGTTCTCGCCCTACGAGAACGTGAAGAAGGGCGTGAAGTACCCGCCGGTGCTCTTCACCAGCTCGACGCGCGACGACCGCGTGCACCCGGGCCACGCGCGCAAGATGGTCGCGAAGATGAAGGCCGAAGGCCACGACGTCCTCTACTACGAGAACGTCGAAGGCGGGCACGCGGGCGCGGCCAACAACAAGCAGCAGGCGTTCCTGTCGGCCCTCGCCTACACCTTCCTCTGGAAGGAGCTGGGCGGCGCGCCCGACGCGCCCGGGAGCGCGGGCGGGCGGTAGCGGCGGAGCCGAGCCGGGCGGAGGGCCGCGCGCCGCGCCGGGCGCGCGGCTCTTCGCGTCGCGATCCCCGCTTCCGCACGGACGCGGCGCCGCGCCCGACGAGCGCGCGCCGCGCGGTTCCCTCCCACTGAACTCCGGCCGCTCCCGTCCAGCGGGCGCAAGATCTCGCGGCCTCCCGCACTTCGAGCTTGGGGGTTCCAACCTTCTCCCCCACCCTGCGGTCGAAGGATGTGGACCCGGGCGGGCGAGCCGCGCGGGCGATGTCGGGGACGCGAGCCGGAGAGGTGGAACATGAGACGGGATCAGAAGACCGGCGTTCTCCTGGTGGCCGTGGCCGGCGTGCTGCTCACGCTGGAGTTCGCGGCGCTGGGGGCGATCGCGCCGCGCGTGCAGTCGCTCATGAGCGGCCCGCCCGCGACGGCCGTGCTCCGGGCCGGCGCCACCGCGGCGCGGGGCGTGGCCTGCCAGGCCTGGACGGCCCTGACCCTCGCCGGCCATCCGCGCTGCACGACGCGCGCGGCCACGCGCTGCACGCAGAGCTGACCCGGCGCGCCTCTCCCCCCGCACCGCATCGGCTTCCCCGCGCGCCTTGGCGCGGAGCCGCTCCTCCCGTCCGGAGGGGCGCCTGCGCCCGACCGCGCGGGCTCAGCTCGTGAGCGCCTCCTCGACGACGGCCGAGGGCCGGTCCTTCCCCAGCTCGCCCTCCCAGCGGGCGACCACGGCCGTGGCCAGGCAGTTGCCGATGACGTTGAGCGAGGTGCGGCCCATGTCCATCAGCTCGTCGATCCCGAGGATGATGAAGATGGGCTCCACCGGCAGGCCGAACGAAGAGGCCGTGCCGAGCAGGATCACCAGCGCCGCGCGCGGCACGCCCGCGACCCCCTTGCTCGTGAGCATGAGGGTGAAGACGAGGAAGAGCTGCTGCTCGGCGCTCATCGTGATCCCCGCCGCCTGCGCCACGAAGATGGCGGCGAGCGAGAGGTAGAGCGAGGTGCCGTCGAGGTTGAAGCTGTAGCCGGTGGGCATGACGAAGGCCACGATCCGGCGCGGCACGCCGATCGCCTCCATCGCCTCCATCGCCCGCGGGAGCGCGGCCTCCGAGCTGGTCGTGGCGAAGGCCAGGGACACGGGCTCGGCGATGGCCGAGACGAACCGCCGGAGGGGCAGGCGGATGAGGAGCGCCACGGGCAGCAGCACGAGCACCACGAAGGCGAAGATCGCGGCGTAGAGCGTGGCCAGCAGCTTCATCAGGTTGACGAGGATGCCGAGGCCCATGTGCCCGACCGTGTAGGCGATGGCCGCGCCCACGCCGATCGGGGCGAAGTACATGACGATGTTGGTGAACTTGAACATCGTCTCGGCCAGGCTCTCGACCACGGTGAGCAGGGGCCGGCGCCGGCGCTCCGGCAGCAGGGCCAGCGCGATGCCGAACACGACGGCGAACACGACCACCTGCAGGATCTGCCCCTCGGCCACCGACTTGGCGATGTTCTCGGGGAAGATGTGGGTGATCACCTCGGCCGGCGTCTGCTTCACCACCTCGATTTGCTCGGCGCGGGGCGCCGGCGGCAGATGGATGCCGTGGCCCGCGCGCGAGAGGTTGATGGCGCCCAGGCCGATGAAGAGCGCGAGCGTGGTGACGATCTCGAAGTAGACGAGGGCCTTCACGCCCATCCGTCCGACCTGCTTGAGATCGGCGTGCCCGGCGATGCCCACGACCAGGGTGGCGAAGAGCAGCGGCGCGATGATGGTGCGGATCATGCGCAGGAAGATGAGGCTCAGCAGCCGGAGCTGGACGGCGAGGTGCGGGATATCGTGGCCCAGCTCGGCGCCCACCACCATGGCGACCAGGATCCAGGTCGTGAGCGTGCGGCGCTGCGCGCCCAGCAGGACGAGGCCGGCGATCGCCAGCCAGCGCGAGCCGAGGAGGAGAGCCGCCGGCACGGCGACGAGCCTCGCCGTGCTCACGGCGGCGAGCGCCGCGGCGAGGAACAGCAGGACGGCCAGGAGGAGCGGGAGGCGGCGGTCGCGGGAGCGCGGCGGGGGGAGCGGCTTCATGGAAGGCGTGAGCCTAGGCACGCGGGCGCGGGAACGCAACGCCGAACGCCGGGGCCGTGGCGCGCGGGGCCTCGCCCACCCTCCGTCCCGCGAAGGCGGCCTCCGGCGCTCAGGCCGGCTCCGACCCGTGGACCTGCACGAGCAGCCAGCGCCCGTCGCGCTTCTCGAGCACGCCGGTGAGCCGGTAGGGGCCGCGCTTCACGCCTTCCACGCCGCGCACCAGGATCTCCCCTTCCGCGAACACCCAGGCGATCGCCCCCGCCGAGGAGATCGTGCGCCGCTTCCACTCCCACGAGTAACGGACGGGCCGCGAGTAGATGCGGGTGAAGAAGCGGAGCAGGTCGCCGCGGCCCGTCGCCACCTCGCCCGCCTCGGAGGCGAGGAGCAGCACGTCGGCCTCCTGCGCGAAGAGCGCCATGGTCGCGGGCAGGTCGCGAGCGGGCACGACCTCGTTGAAGCGGTCGAAGACCGCGAGGATCTCCTGCTCGGTCCGGGCGTCGGCTCTCATCTCGGCTGGCCTCGTGGCGGAGGTGGCGGCTCCCCTCACCGCAGGAAGGGTACCCGCTGCTGGAAGCCGGCGCCATCCACCTCGAGGCGGGCCACGTAGAGCCCCGGGCGCTCCTCGCGCCCGTTGTCGTCGCGGCCGTCCCAAGTCGCCTCGTGCGGGCCGGCGGCCTGGCCCTGGGGAGAGACGAGCGTGCGCACGAGCCGGCCCTGGAGGTCGTAGAGGCGCAGGCTCACCGTGGCCGAGGCGGCGAGGAAGTAGCGCAGCCTGGCGCTGCCCACCGCCGGCGTGGGCTCGGGGCGGGCGAAGCTCGTCGCGGGGAGCGGCGGCGGCGGAACCACGTCCATCACGATCTGGCGGATGTCGCCGGTGGTCGAGGCGAGGCCGGTGCTCTGCAGGCAATACCACAACGCCCCGTCCGGCCCGACCGTCCAGTCGCTCACGTTCTGGTAGCCCTCGCCCCAGTTGGCGGGCGACGGCTGCCCCGCGACCGGATCGGCCACCTGCCAGGCGTCGCCGCTCCGCTCCAGGCGCCGCAGGAAGCCCAGGTAGTAGTCGCTCAAGAAGTAGTCGCCCTCGTACGACGGGGCGAAGCCGCGCGCGGAGCCGGCGGGGCGCCGGTAGACGCAGCCGCCGATGACCACGGCCACCGTGCCGAAGCGGTCGTAGGCGTAGATCGGCGGGTCACCGGGCAGGAGCGCGTTGGGGCAGGAGGAGGGGAAGGGCGCCGGCCCCTCGCGCAGAGGCCAGCCGAAGTTGTGCCCCCCGCCGGGGGCGCGGTCGATCTCCTCCCAGGTCTGCTCGCCCGCGTCGCCGATGTAGAGCGAGCCGTCCGCGGGATCCACCGCGAAGCGGAAGGGATTGCGCAGGCCCTCCGCCCACACCAGGCGCGCGTTGGAGTCCGGAGACGAGGCGAAGGGGTTCCCGGGCGGCGTGATCAGGGCGCGCGGCGGCGGCCCCCCCGGCCCGGCCGGGAGCCGCGAGACGTCGAGCCTCAGGATCTTGCCCACGAGCACCGACGAGTCCTGGGCCGCGCAGGGGTCCATGTCGTCGCCGAGGCTCACGTAGAGCATGCCGTCCGTGCCGAAGCGCAGCGTGCCTCCGTTGTGGTTGGGGGCCACGTCGGGCAGATCGTCGAGGAGATCGAAGCGCGAGGCGGGATCCACGAACAGGTGTCCGTCCTGCACGCGGACGACCTCGCCGGTGGCCGTGTAGCGGGAGACGCGGATCGTCACTCCCGAGCTGTCGTCGCAGTGCACGTAGAGGTAGGGACGCGCGGGCCAGCCCGGGTCCACGGCGATGCCGAGCAGGCCCTGCTCGCCGCCGGTCTTGTTCACCCCCGGGAGCGTCACGACCGGGTCGATCACCGAGAGCGTGTTGTCCACGAAGAGGCGGATCTTCGCCGTCTTCTGCTCGATCACGAGCAGCCGCCCGTCGGGGAGGAAGGCCATGCCCACGGGGAGCTGGAGGGGCGCGGTCGTTCCGATCGTGACGGCGCGCACGTCGCGGAAGCCGGTGGGAACCGTGGCGGCGCGCGGGGCGGGCGCGCCGGCGAGCGCGAGCAGGGCCGCGAGCCGCACGGTGCGGACCGCGGAGCGGAGACGGCGTCCTGGATGCCGGACCGGGCTCATGGGTGGGGAGCGGCGCCGGGGGGCTGGCCGCGCGCCGAGCTTGGCCGCGCGGCGCAACCGGGGCAAGTCAAGAATCCGCTGCGACGGCCCGGGGCGAGGGGTATGATCGCGCCTGGAGGATCGCTCCCGGGCCGGGCTCCGCTCCGCGGCCGGAGCGATGTGACCGATCCCCGAAGCAGGAGGCCGCCCTTGATTCGCGCCCCGTGGATGGCCGTCGCGTCGCTGGTGATCCTCGCCAGCCTCTCCGCCCCCGCGCGCGCGGGCTTGTTGTCCACGTACGCGACCTGCGACGGCAGCGACAACATCACCGTCCAATGGTCCTTCTACGAAGACCCTCAGAACCCCGTCGGCCACCCCGAGTGGGTGGGCTATGACGTGCTCCGGCGCTCCCTCGATCCGTGCGAGCCATGGACGCGGGTCACGGCCACGCCCTACCTGCGGACCCCGGGAATCTCGGAGAGCTTCACCTACGTCGAGGCGGCGCCGGCCGCCCAGACGGCGTACGAGTACCAGGTGATCCTGGTGGACGCCGGCCGGAATCCGCTCCTCTTCCCGATCACCGAGTGCGATTGCTGGAATGGGAGCTTCGCCTGGGTGAGCTGCCCGCTGTTCAGCGCGCCGCTCACCCAGGGCACGCTGACGGACGGGGGCTGGGCGCTCTACGTGAATCCCTGCCCGGGGAGCTGCTACTCGGCCTGCTACCTGGAGGGGCCGCTGGCGCCTTCCCTGGAACAGGAGCTTCGCTCCTATCTGGGCACGGGCACGGTCCTGCGCTTCTACGGCACCCTGGCCTGCGGGGGAGTCGAAGGCTGCGGTCTCCGCCTGAACCACTTCGACGTTGCGCCCTGCGGCTCGGTCGTCCCGGCGACGCGCTCGACTTGGGGGCAGATCAAGGTCCTCTATCGGTAACCCCGGCCCGTCAGCGTGCGCGGCGTTGCTCCAGCATCCAGGCCGCGAGTGAAGAGTCGCCGTAGGCCGCGTCCCAGCAGCCGTGGCCCTGATCGGGGTAGAGGGTGAGCCGCGCCCAGCCGGGGCCGCCCTCGGCCAAGCCCGCTGCCTTCTGGCGCTCGCGCACGGCCGCGACGATGGCCTGCGGCTCGCGGGGATCCACGATGTCGTCCTTCAGGCCCTGGAACGCCCAGATCGGCAGCTTCCAGATCCGCGACGCCGTGGTGTGCGCCCGACCGTAGCCGCACACGGGCACCAGGCAGGACCACTGATCGGGGTGCCGTGCGGCGATGAGCCAGGCGCCGTAGCCGCCCTGCGAGATGCCGGTGAGCGCCACCCGGTCGGGATCGATGTGCCACGCCTTGCGCGCGGCCTGCAGCGCCGCGAACACGAGATCCTCGTGCTCCACCCACTCCTCGTCGTCCCGCGGCTTCTGCGGGAGGAGGACGACGAAGGGCCAGCGCTCGGGATGGGCGAGCAGGGCGGGACCGAGGCCCATGCGCGTCGGCTTCTCTCCGTCCGTGCCGCACTCGCCCGAGCCGTTGAGGAAGACGATGCAGGGCCAGGCGCGCTGGCGATCGTAGCCCGGCGGCAGGTAGACGGCGTAGGCGCAGCGCGCGCCCTTCACCGACAGGTTCCGCACCTGGAACCCGGTCGGGATCCGGCTCGCGGCTACCGCCCGCCCGGGCAGGCCGGACACGAGGACGAGCACGATCCAGGCGAGGAATCGCGAACGCCGGCTCACGCCCCGCCGTTCGGATAGCGGGCGAGCGCCAGGTCCACGATCTCGCCGATCAGCTCGGGATAGGAACGCCCCGACTTCTTCGCCGCCAGCGCGAACTCCGCGCTGGGCAGCAGATAGGGATTCGGATTCACCTCGAGCACGTGCAGCGTGCCGTCGGTGGCGAGGCGGAAGTCGATGCGCCCGTAGTCGCGCAGGTGGAGCACCTGGAACGCCTGCACCGCCGTCTCGCCGAGCTTCTCGACCAGGGCTTCGTCCAGGTCCGCGGGCAGGAGGGGCTTGGTCTTCTCGTACGCCTCCGTGCCCTCCTCCCACTTCACCTCCGTGCCGGCGATGCGCGGGGTGCCCTGGGGGAGCTTCGAGAGATCCAGCTCCACCACCGGCAGGGCCCTCGGCTTGTCGTTCCCGAGCACGCCCACGTACAGCTCGCGCCCCTCGATGTACTCCTCGATCAGGGCCGGCGAGTCGAATTCGGCATGGATGTAGTCGATCCGCTCCATCAGCTCCTTGATGGACGTGCACACGGCGCCGAAGTGGATGCCGATCGACCCGTCCTCGCGCGCCGGCTTGACGATCACCGGGAATTGGATGTCGTGGGAGTGCTCGGTGCGGCCGCGATAGACCGTGGCGAAGTACGGGGTGTGGATGCCGTGGAAGGCGAAGATCTTCTTGGCCAGCGCCTTCTCCTGGGCGAGGTACAGGCCGTGGGCGCCGGCGCCCGTGAACCTGCGGTTCAGCAGCTCGAGCACTCCGGCCACGTAACTGTCGTGGCTGTCGTCGCCGCCGAAGGACTCGACCAGGTTGAAGATGAGGTCGGTCTCCGAGTGGGCCAGCTCGACCAGGCTCTCGCGCGTGCCGTCCAGCCGCAGGTAGACGGGGCTGTGCCCCACCTCCTTGAGAGCCTCGTAGACGTCCGCCACGTCCTCGTCGGGCGTCTTGCGCTTGGGACGCGTTCCCTCGGCGCGCTCTTCCTGCTCGTCCCACCAGTAGTCGTAGAGCACGCCGATCCGCAGCTTCGCCATGGCGGTCCTCGCCTTCGCGTGTGGCCCCGCTCCTGGGGCCCCGCGCCGCGCTACGTCTGCTCGAAGCGCCGGCGCGTGAGATAGTTCATCGCCAGCGTGGTGCCGTACGCCGTCAGCTCGACCAGGTAGTCCGCCTCGCGGCCCACCTCGGCGAACAGGTTCAAGTCCCGCGACGCGCGGACGACGCGCTCCACCAGCGCGCGGACCACCGGGCGCCGCACTCCGGTCCAGTAGGTGATCTTGTCGGTGAGCACCTTGCGGTGCTCCTCCACCAGCTCCCAGGCCGGGCGTATGCCCTTGCGCCGCCGCCCGCGCGGGAGGAAGAGATCGCCGAGGTCCGTCTCGAGCGCCACCTTCACCGCCGCACCGTTCTGCCGCATGAGGCGCCGGTAGTACTGCTCGACCGTCACCTTGAGGTCCTCGACCGGCACGTCGAAGTCTCCGGTCGAGACCGCTGGCTCCTGGGTGCGCACCCCGCGCACCACGCGGTCAACATACCGCAACTTGCGTATCGCCGGCCACGATTTGTACCGCGCGCGCCACTGCGACCGCGGCGTCAGCCAGACGGCGAACGTCTCGGCGAAGTCCTCGTCGGGATGCTTCTGCGCGTACCAGCCGGCGATGTGCCGCACGAACTTGCGGCTGAAGGGCACCGGCCGGTAGTCGTTTCGATAGCGTCGGTTGAAGGGACCGAAGAGCCGGCGCCATTCCGTCTCGATGAAGAGACGATAGGCATAGTTGAAGGCATGCCCCGCCTCGTGGCGCAGGTACATCATGATCTCGCGCTCGTCCTCGAGATCGTTCATCTCGCGCTCGAGCCGGGCCAGCTCGGGATCGGCGAGGTAGAAGGGAATGCCGATCACCGGCTGGCCGTCGGGGCAGCCCCACTCGTCGGTGAGGTAGCACACGGGCCGGAAATGCCTCAGACCCTTGCGCTCCAGCTCGCGGTAGAGCTGCTGGACGAAGCGCTCGACGGGCGAGCCTTCCAGTCGGAGTCCGAGCTGGCTGATGCGCTTGCCGAGGAGCTCGCGCACCTCGGGCGTCTTCTCGAAGTCGGCCACGGGACCGATGCTAACGGTCCGGCGCGGCAGCCACAACTGCCGCGGGACGCGCGGCGA
>JAWOLC010000050.1:0-12669 GCA_033853925.1 Candidatus Eiseniibacteriota bacterium | reverse complement strand
CCGCCCGCCGGCCGGGGGCGGCCCCGCGCCGGGGGAGAGGCGGCGTCCGGTCCGCCGTCCCGCCGCTCGTCGGGGCGCCCCGCCGGCCGGGCGAGGCCTCGTGGGGCCGCCGCGCGCCGATTTCTCTCTCCATCGAATCCTGACGATCGCTCATCTGAAGCCTCCGGGTCCGGGTGGGAACTCTGTCCGCGGCTCGACCCGGAGACTGCCGGCCGCGCGCCGATATTCCCGGCGGTCCCGCCCGGGAATAACCGACAGGCCCGCGGAGTCATCCCCCAGAGGACCAAGAGTGGCGAAGACCCGGGAGCGGCGGGCGGAGGGCTCGTCGCCGCCTCTCACGCCGGAGAGCGCGCGGCGCTTCGCGGCCGTCGTGCTCCCGCATCTGGACGCCGCCTTCAACCTGGCCCGACACCTGATGCGGAACGCCGCCGACGCGGAGGACGCCGTGCAGGAGGCCTGCCTGCGGGCCATGAAGTACTTCGAGGGGTTCCGCGGCGGGGACGGCCGTGCCTGGCTGCTGAGCATCGTGCGCAACACCTGCTTCACCCAGCTTCGCCAGCGGCGGGCGGACGCCGGCACGACCGAGTTCGACGAGGAGATCCACGGCGTGGCCGAGGGCGTGCCCGCGCCCGAAGCGGATCTCGAGCGCCGCGCCGGCGCCGCCACGCTGCGCGCGGCGCTCGAGGCGCTGCCGCTCGTCTTCCGCGAGGTGGTCGTCCTGCGCGAGCTGGAGCAGCTCTCCTACAAGGAGATCGCCCAGGTCGCGGGCATCCCGATCGGCACGGTCATGTCGCGCCTGGCGAGGGCGCGCGCCCAGCTCCAGCGCGCGCTGCCGGACCCGGCGGAGAGCGAGGGCTGAGATGACCTGCGAGGATGCGCGCGCGCGCCTGACTCCCTACCTGGACGACGAGCTGGACCCGCTCGCGAGCCGCGAAGTCGAGGAGCACCTGCGGGGCTGCGCGGACTGCGCCCGCGAGCTGGCGCGAGCGCGGGCGCTGAGGGCGGCGCTGGCTCGCGAGCTGCCCTACTTCCGCGCGCCGGAGGCGCTGCGCGAGAGCGTGCGCCTCCTGGCGCCCGCCCCGGCCGCCGAGGAGGCGCCGCGGCGTTCCGGGGTCGCGCGCGGCTGGGCGTGGCTCGTCTCGGCGGCGGCGATCGTGGCGGTCGCGGGGGCGGCGTGGCTCGTGCCGCTGCTGACCGCGGGGGCGGCGGCCGACCGGCTGGCCGGCGAGGTGCTCGCGAGCCACGTGCGCTCGCTCATGGCGAGTCACCTGACCGACGTCACCTCCACCGACCAGCACACGGTCAAGCCGTGGTTCGACGGGAAGCTCGACTTCTCGCCGCCGGTCGTGGACCTGGCGCCCGCGGGCTACCCGCTCCTGGGCGGCCGCCTCGACTATCTCGCGGGCCGCCCGGTGGCGGCGCTCGTCTACGGCCGGCGGAAGCACGTGATCAACCTGTTTCTCTGGCCCGCCGCGGGCGCGCGCGACTTCGACGCCCCCCCGCTCACCCGGCAGGGCTACCACCTCTTCCACGGCGTGCGCGGCGGGATGGTCTACTGGGCCGTGTCCGACGTGAACGCGGGCGAGCTGGCGGCGTTCGTCGAGCGGATCGAGTGAGGCGGAGCCGCAAGGCCTCCGCGCGGGCCGCGAGCCGTCGAGCACTCCCGGGACCTGAGTATCCCGTCGAGGAGCGGCCGTGCCGCGCGACGCCGCACACCGCGGCCAGATGGCCCTTGCGGCAGGGGGTTCATGAACAGTCCCGGCTAGAGGGCGACGCCGCTCCGGGTCTCCTGCGCGAGGCGCGAGAGCGCGGTCTCGACCTCGGCGTAGCCGCTCTCGAGCAGGAATTCCGCCCCGGGAGCCACCGCCTTGTGGCCCAGCACCAGGAGCCGCGGCTCGCTCGCCTGCAGCTCGCGGCCGAGCGACTCGTCGGCGCGGTAGCCGGCCAGGACCAGCACTCGATCGGCCTCTTCGACGCGCGTCTCCTCGCCGACCGCCAGGGCCGCGCGGTAGCGGTGGGTGGCCGAGTTGAACTCGAAGCCCTCGACCTCGGCGCCGCCCACGTGGACGACCGCCGCCTCCGCGCCGGCGGCGAGCGCGCGCGCGCGCTCGCACAGCGCGCGCCGCTCGAGGAGCGGATCGGCGCTCCTCCCCGGATCGAGCGCGGTCGCCCGCGCGCGGGTGACCCACGCCACCGAGGTCCCCGGCGCCTCGGCGGCCAGGCGCGCGAGATCGGCCACGACCGTCGCCGCGCAGGTGCCGCCGCCGATCACCAGCGTGCGCTTCCCGGCGTAGCGCTCGCGGTCGAGGCCCAGCACGTCGTCGAGGTGATAGGACATCTGCGGCCGCAGGTAGGCCTCGCCGCGCGCGGGGATGCCGCCGCTGCCGGCCCATTCGGGATGGGCGTAGACGCCCGTGGCGTCCACCAGGGCGAAGGCCCGGAGGACGCTCTCGCGTCCCCCCTGGTCCCGCACCAGCAGGCGGAAGGGCCGGGCGCGGCGCGCCTCGGCGTCGCCCTCGTGCCGCCGCAGCCCCTGGCGGCTCACGTGCGCCACCTGCGCGAAGGCGTGCACGCGGTCCTCGAGCTCGGGCAGGCGGGCGAGCGGCTCGAGGTAGCGCTCCGCCAGCTCGAGACCCGTGGGATGGGCCTCGGGGTCGGGCGGCTGCCAGCCCGCGGCCGCGAGACGCCGGTGGGCGTGCGGCCCGAGGTTCAGCCGCCAGGGCGTGAACATGCGCACGTGCCCCCAGGCGATGGGGTGCGCGGCCACCTCGCCACGCTCGAAGACGTGCACGTCGAAGCCGAGATCGAGAGCCGCGACCGCGGCCTCGAGCCCCACGGGGCCGGCGCCGATGACGGCCAGGGAGTTGGCAGCGGGTGGCGGCATGCGGGGCTCCGGCGGAGGAAGGGAACGCGGCGCGAGATCCGGCGCGGCAACGGGCGCCTCGGGCCAGGACAGTAGCGGGGCGCCGAGCGGCCAGGCAAGCCGGATCCGGCTCGTGGTCTCGTTCCCGCGCGGGCGGCGCCCCCGCCGCATCCCGCGCCCCCGCCGCCGGCTAGGAGAGGAACTCCGCCACGATCGGCGCGTGGTCCGAGGCCCGCCCTGGGCCGTCCAGCCCCGTGACCGTGTGCCCGTGCCCGCCCTTCCAGCCGCGGCCCGCGAACCAGTCGAGCCGGAGCCGGGCGCGCTCCTCCGCCCAGCCGAGGACGCGCTGGGCGGCGCCGTGCGCGGGCCCGAAGAGACGGCGCATCTCCATGAGGCGATCGAAGCGGAGCTGGAGCGTGGGCTGGCGATCCACGTACGACGCCCAGTCGAAGCCGGCGCGACGCAGCTCCTCGAAGAGGCGCTCGCGGGACGGGCCCTGATCGGGGTGCAGCAGGCGCTGCCGCAGCCCGCCGCGTCGGGTCAGGAGCAGGGCCCGCGCGCCCACCAGCGGCGCGCGCCACAGCCCGCGGTCGAACGTGTGGCTGTTGAAGTCGCCGGCCAGGATCACGGGCTGGCGCTCGTCGTGCAGCGCGGCCAGCAAGGCGCGCATCTGGGCGGCGCGGTGAGCGCGGGTGCGGTGCACCTCGAGGTGGGCCGCCGCGGCCACGAGCGGGGCACTGGGGCGCGCGATCTCGACGATCAGGCCGACGTGCCGGCCCAGCATCCGCTCGACGTCGAACTGCAGCCGCTCCGGGCTGGGCAGCTCGACGATGCGAGCGGAGGCGATCGGCCAGCGGCAGAGGATGGCGAGGCCGAAGAGGCCCTCCTCGTTCTCGCGGCCCGCCGCCATGCGCCGGTCCTCGTCGCGGCCGATCGAGGTCTCGAGGAAGAGGGGGGCGAACACGCCGTGCAGCCCGAGGGAGCGGGCCAGGTCGGCCGCGACGTCGCGGTTGCCCGAGCGCGCCATGCCCAAGTCAGTCTCGTTGAGCAGCACGAGGTCGGCGCCGCGCAGGTCGGAGTGCTGGAGCAGCGCCCGCTCCACGCGCTCGTACTGGTTGCCGTGCTCGACGTTCCAGTGCACGGCGCGGAGGCGTCCGGGATCTCCGACTCCGTCGGCCGGTGCGGGGGGCGCGAAGAAGCGCGGCGTGGAGAGCAGGCGTCGCAGCCGCGCGTCCAGCTCGGGCCAGTCGGGCGCGGCGCGCAGGTCCGCCAGAGTCGGATACGGCCGCAGCGCGCGGCAGAGCGCGCGGCACTCTTCCAGCAGCGCGGGGTCACGAGTCATCGGGGCCGGCATGGTAACACCGCCGGGGGGCGCGGAACCGGGCCGATTGCTTCCGCATCCCAAGGGGCATCCCGGGGCGCGTCCTGTCCCCGGCGCCGGTGAGCGCGCCACGTTCCGGGACCGCCAGAACGGCCGCCACGCGCGCGGGTCGCGCACTTGGAGAGACCGCCCGATGTCCCGTCCTCGCACGCTTCGTGAGTTGAAGGCCGCCGGCTACCGTCCACGTTCCGTCAAGGACGAGATGCGCGACAACCTGATCGTCGCGATCCGGGCGGGCGAGCGGTTGTTCCCGGGAATCGTGGGCTACGAGCACACGGTCGAGCCGCAGATCGTGAACGCGATCCTGTCGCGTCACGACTTCATCCTGCTCGGCCTGCGCGGCCAGGCCAAGACGCGCCTGCTTCGCTCCCTGTCCCGCTTCCTGGACGAATGGCTGCCGGCCGTGGAGGGCTGCCCGCTGAACAGCGATCCCTTCCAGCCGCTCACCTACCACGCGCGGAGCCTGCTCGAGACCCGGGGGGAGGACACGCCGCTCTCCTGGATCCACCGGAGCCTGCGCTACCAGGAGAAGCTGGCCACGCCGGACGTGACGATCGCCGACCTCATCGGCGACATCGACCCCATCAAGGCGGCGACGCTACGGCTCGACTACTCGGACGAGCGCGTCATCCACTACGGCATCATCCCGCGCACGAACCGGGGGATCTTCGCCATCAACGAGCTGCCGGATCTGCAGCCGCGCATCCAGGTCGGGCTCCTGAACATCCTCGAGGAGAAGGACTTCCAGATCCGCGGCTTCCCGGTGCGCATGCCCCTCGACATCGTGATGACCTTCTCGGCGAACCCCGAGGACTACACGAACCGCGGGAACATCATCACGCCCCTGCGCGACCGCATCAATTCGCAGATCATCACCCACTACCCGCTGAGCCGGGAGGACGGGATGGCGATCACCGAGCAGGAGGCGTGGACCGCGCGCGGCGGCGAGCCCGACGTGATCGTGCCCGCCTTCATGCGCGAGCTGGTCGAGGAGGTGGCGATCCAGGCGCGCAAGAGCGAGTACGTGGACCAGAACTCCGGCGTCTCCGCGCGGCTGCCCATCGCGCTCCTGGAGAACCTGATCTCGAACGCCGAGCGACGCGGGCTCGTCACCGGCGAGAGCAGCGTGGTCGCCCGCATCTGCGACCTGCAGCAGGCGGTCTCGGCGGTGAGCGGCAAGGTCGAGCTCGTGCTCGAGGGCGAGCAGGAGGGGGCGCTCAACGTGGCGCGGGCCCTGCTCGGCCGGGGCGTGAAGTCGCTCTTCGGCCAGCGCTTCCCCGACGCCTACAAGCCGCGCCGGGGCCGGCGGACGGCGGCGGAGTCGGCGGGGACGGAGGCCGAGGTCACCTCCTCCGAGTACCGGCCGGTGCTCGAGTGGTTCGCCTCCGGCCACCACGTGAGCATCGCGGACGACATGCCCCAGGGCGACTTCGCCCGCCAGCTGGGGAGCGTGCGCGGCCTGTCGGCGCTGGTGGAGAAGTACCTGGCCCCGAAGACGCCCGAGGAGTCCGCGGTGGGCATGGAGTTCGTGCTCGAAGGCCTGCACCAGAACTCCATGCTCTCGCGCGAGCGCGCCGACGGCGCGAAGACGTCGTACAAGGACATGCTGAAGACGATGCTCTCGGGCCTCGGGGAAGACTGAGGCGGCCGGAAATGCCCGACGGCTGCCTCGGCTCAATCGGCCCGGCCTGCGACCTGTCGGCGGGGATACGTCCCGGCCGATCCTGCCTCGCCGCCTGGCATTCGAGTGTCTCTGGCCGCCTCTGAGTCGTCATGCGCTTCGACTACACGAAATGGAAGGGCCCGCGTCCGGAAGATCTCGACTTCCTCAAGCAGCTCATGGAGATCTACCGCAACCTCCTCCTGCAGACGGGCGGGGACGTGGAGGAGGCCCTGCGCTGGATGGAGCACTTCGGCCAGCAGTACGGCTTCTTCACCGACAAGTTCGGGATCGAGGACTTCAAGAAGATGCTGGAGCAGTCGGGCGAGGTCGAGCGCACGCCCCAGGGCTTCACCGTCACGCCCCGGGGCGAGAAGCGCATCCGCCAGGACTCGCTCAACGAGATCTTCTCCACCCTGCAAGCCGGAGGGGCGGGCGACCACCGCACGCCGCAGGCGGGCCAGGGCGGCGAGCGCCTCTCCGAGACGCGCGCCTGGCGCTTCGGCGACGACCTCGCCAACCTGGACCCGCTCGGCACCCTGAGCAACGCGGTGAAGAACCACGGCATCGACGAGCTGAGCATCGGCGAGGACGACCTCGAGATCTTCGAGCAGGAGCACCTCTCGGCCTGCGCCACGGTGCTCATGGTGGACATCAGCCACAGCATGATCCTCTACGGCGAGGACCGGATCACGCCGGCGAAGAAGATCGCGCTCGCCCTGGCCCATCTGATCGAGACGCGCTACCCCAAGGACACGCTGGATGTCGTGCTGTTCGGCGACGAGGCGGTGCGCGTGCCGCTCAAGCAGCTCATGAAGATCCAGGCGGGGCCGTTCCACACGAACACCAAGGCGGGGCTCGAGCTGGCCCGGCGCCTGCTCGAGAGCCGCAAGGGCGTCAACAAGCAGGTCTTCATGATCACGGACGGCAAGCCCTCGTGCATCCGGGAGAACGGGCGGCTCTACAAGAACCCCTTCGGCCTCGATCCCAAGATCGTGAACCGGACGCTGGAGGAGGCCTCCTTCTGCCGGCGCAAGCGCGTCACGATCACCACCTTCATGCTCGCCACCGACCCGCCGCTGCTCGAATTCGTGCGCAAGCTCACCGAGCTGAATCACGGGCGCATCTACGAGGCGGACCCCGAGAACCTCGGCGCCTACGTGTTCCGCGACTTCGTGCGCAACCGCAGGAAGCGGCTGCACTGAGCCCCGTCGCGCGGCCGCCGCACCCTATGGTAGCGTCCGCTCGCCAGCCGGGCGGTCGAGCCCGGTTGGCTCGCCCCGCCGCGTGACTCTCGCTCCAGCCCCACAGCCCTGCCGGCCGTCCCGCGGCGAATGTGAACGTCCTCGTGCGCCGACGGGCGCGGGAGCCGCCGATGAACGTCACCTACTTTCCTCCGCTGCAGCGAGCCTGGGAGCGCGCCCGCCGCACGCTCCTCTCGCCCTTCCGCCTCGAGACCTGGCTGGTGCTGGGCTTCGCGGCCTTCCTCTCCGAGTGGCTCTCCGGCGGCTGGGGGCAATCGGGACTCCACCGGCGCGCCGAGTGGCACGGCCGGGCCGCCGAGGCGCTGGCCATCTTCGCCCATCCCGTCTGGGGGCCCCTGCTCATCGTGGTGGCCGCCGTCGCCATCGTCGTGGCGCTCGTCTTCCAGTGGCTCGGCGCGCGCGGCAAGTTCGTCTTCCTCGACGACGTCGTCCACGAGCGCCCGGCGATCGTCGCCCCGTGGACGGCCTACCGGCGGCAGGGGAACTCGCTCTTCCTCTTCAAGCTCGCCTACTGGGTCGTGGCCGCGATCGTGTTCGGCGGCGTGCTGCTCAGCGCCGCGGGGGCCGCGGTGCTGGCCTGGGTGGGCTTCCACGCGCCGGTCGCCGCGGCGCCGCCGCTGGCCATGGGCGTGTCGCTGCTCGCCGTGCTGGGGCTGATCTTCGCCTTCGTGCTCCTGATGCTGGAGGACTTCGTCGTGCCGCTGATGTACCGCGACGGCCTCCTGACCCTGGACGCCTGGCGGCGCTTTCTGCCTCTCCTGCGCCAGCGCCTGGGGACCTTCGTGCTCTACGCTCTCTTCGTCCTGATGCTCCGGGTGATCGTCGGCGCGTTCGTGGTCGCCGTGGGCGTCGGCACCTGCTGCGTCGGCTTCCTCCTCTTCCTCGCGCCCTACATCGGGCAGGTCGTGCTCCTGCCGGTCTACTTCACCTTCCGCGCGCTCGGCCCGGAGTTCCTGGGGCAATTCGGGCCGGAGTTCGCGCTCTTCGCGGCGGCCCCGCCGCCGGCCGCGGGTGGCGCGCCCCCGACCTCGCCGCCACCACCTCAGCCGGGAGCAAGCGCGTGATCGGCGCCTCGCTCTGCGCGCTGCGGCACGTCGCGGGCCTCGCCTGCCCGACCTGCGGGCTGACGCGCGCGTTCGCGCTGCTCGCCCGCGGCGCGTGGCGCGAGGCGCTGGTCCTCCACCCCTGGGCGGCGGCCCTGGTGCTGCAGGGGGTGGCCGCCCTGCTGCTCTGCTGCCTGTGGTGCGCGGGTCGCCTGCGCTCGCGCCCGGATCGCTGGCTGCCGCACGCCGTCGGGCTCAACCTCGTGGGGCTCGTCCTGCTGTGGCTGGTGCGCCTGGCCACGGGGACGCTGCCGGGATAGCCTGCGTCGGGAGGATCGTCGATGGCTGCGTGGCGCGGACGACTCCTCGCTCGAGGGGGCTGAAGGCCGCGATCGCGCTCGTCGTTCGTCCGCGACGCCTTGCCCTCGGCGGTCCCCGACGCACATCGAGGCGCGCGCCTGCGCCCCTCGGTCGCGGCGGCGAAGGAGGAGCCATGCACGTCACGCACGTCCACGTCCAGGTGAGGGCCGAGCAGGTGGAGGCATTCGTCGCCGCCACGCGCGCGAACCACGCCGGCTCACGGCGCGAGCCGGGGAACCTGCGCTTCGACGTCCTGCAGTCCGAAGAGGAGCCGACGCGCTTCGTGCTCGTGGAGGTGTTCCGCGACCCCGAGGCGGCCGCGGCCCACAAGGCCAGCGCCCACTACCAGGCCTGGCGCGACGCCGTGGCGGGCTGGATGGCCGCGCCGCGCGAGGGCCGGCGCTACCGCGTCCTCGCCCCCGAGGACCCGGCCGAGTGGTGACCGCCTCCTTCGTGGTGGGGCGCCAGCCGCAGATCCACTTCGGCGCGGGCGCCCTGGCCCGCGTCCCCGAGCTGGCCGGCGAGGCGGGGCGCCGGGCGCTGCTCGTCCACGGCGCCCGCTCGCTGCGCGAGTCCCGGCACTGGCCGCCGCTCCTGGCGGGTCTCGGCGAGCGGGGGCTGGAGGTGCGCACCCTGGCGGTGAGCGGCGAGCCCACGCCCGCCGTGGTGGACCAGGCGGTGCGCGAGCACGCCGGCGCCGGGATCGAGGTCGTGGTCGCCATCGGCGGCGGCAGCGTGCTCGACGCGGGCAAGGCGGTCGCCGGCCTCCTGCCGGGCCGCCGCCCGGTCGCGGACTTCCTCGAGGACGTCGGTCGCGGGCTGCCCTACGAGGGTCCGAGCGTGCCCCTGGTCGCCGTGCCCACGACCGCGGGCACGGGCAGCGAGGCCACGAAGAACGCCGTCCTGAGCGAGGTGGGGGAGCGCGGCTTCAAGAAGTCCTTCCGCCACGACCGGCTCGTCGCGCGCTGGGCGGTGGTGGATCCCGATCTGCTGGAGAGCTGCCCGCTCCCGCTCATCGCCGCCGACGGCATGGACGCGCTCACGCAGCTCCTCGAGGCCTACGTCTCCACGCGCGCCGGCGCCTTCACCGACGCGCTCGCCGAGAGCGGCCTCGCCGCCGCGCGCGACGGACTCTTGCCGTGGTACGAGGGGAGCGGCGATGTCCGCGTGGCCCGCACGAGCATGGCCTGGGCCTCGCTCGCCTCGGGGCTGGCGCTGGCCCAGGCCGGCCTGGGCGCCGTGCACGGCTTGGCGGCCGCTCTGGGGGCGCGCTTCCCGCTGCCGCACGGCTACCTCTGCGGCACGCTCGCCGGCGCGGCGACCCGCGTGAACGTGCGCGCGCTGCGGGCGCGCGAGCCCGGCAGCCCGGCCCTGGCGAAGTACGCGCGGGCGTGGACGATCCTCGCCGGCGAGGCATCCTCGCCGGCCGCCTCGTCGCCGGCGCCCCAGCCCCCCCTCTCGATGGTCCCTGCCCCGCCCGATGCGCCGGAGCGCCTGGCGAGCCTGCTCGAGGAGTGGTGCGCGCGTCTCGAGCTGCCGCGCCTCGGGGCGCGCGGCGTGGGCGCGAGCGACGTGTCGGGGCTCGTCGCCGCCAGCCGCGGCAGCAGCATGAAGACGAATCCCCTCGTGCTCACGGACGACGAGGTGGCGGAGATCCTGAGGCGGAGGCTCTAGTGTCCTGTCCCGGGAGGAGCCCGACAGATCACGGGGCCCTCGCGGCCCTGGCGGCGTTGCGCCTCCTCCGACACCGGAAGAGGTTGCGTCGTCTGCGCGCCTGGCCAGGCCCGCTGCGGGCCTCCGACCCATGTCGACCTACCCCCCGGACGGGTCACTAGCTCCGCTATACTTGCCTCGTCCGTTCCATGTCTCCCTTGGCTCGCTCTGGCTGCCTCCGCCGCGCCCTGCTCGTGCTCGCTCTGCTCGCGGGCGGGGTGGGCTCGTGCCCGGCCCCCGCGCTGGCGGTCGCTCGCGCCGACACGACCGCGCGCGTGCAGGCCCTGCTGCGCTGGGCGCGCGACGCCCTGGCGCTCGAGACCGTCGAGGACCGCCAGCGGGCCGTGCGCGACCTCGAGGAGGCGCTGCGCCTCCAGCCCGCGAATCCCGAGCTGTGGCTCGAGCGGGGCCGCGCCTACGAGATCGGCGGCTTCGAGAAGGAGGCGCGTGCCTGCTTCGAGAAGGCGATCGGGCTGGCGCCCCGGCGACCCGATGCCTACGCGCGGCTGGGGCTCGCCTGGAAGCGCGAGTGGCTGCGCCGCCTGGACCCGGCGGCGCTCGACAAGGCGATCGCCAACCTCCGCCAGGTGACGGCGCTGCGGCCCTACGACAGCCGCACCTGGCTGCGGCTGGTGCCGCTCCTCTACGAGCACGGCGACCTGGCCGGGGCGGCGGCGGCCGCCGAGCGCTCGCTGGCGGCGCGGCCCTCGTTTCCCGAGGGGCTGCTCGCCCGCGCCTACCTCGCCTGGCGCCGCGGCGAGGTCGAGCGCGCCGACAGCACCTTCACCCGCGCCCTCGCCCTGCTGCCCCCGGCCGCCCGGGCGCGCTTCGACGATCTCGCGCCCATCGCCGGCGAGGCGGCCGAGGCCCGCGTGGCCGCGGGCGGCCCCGACTCGCTGCGGCGCTTCTGGAAGCGGCTCGATCCCGATCCCACCTCGCGCGAGAACGAGATGCGGCTCGAGTACTGGTCGCGCGTGGCGCACGCCCTGTTCCTCTTCGAGGATCCGCTGCATCCGGATCTGGACGCGCGGGCCGACCTCTACCTGCGCTACGGCCCGCCGCAGAGCGTGCGCCTGAACCCCCCGGACACGCCGCTCTACTTCCAGTACCGGTCGGCGGCGCCGGGGCCGCCGAACGCGGAGGGGCGGTCGCTCAGCGTGCAGGACTACCCGCTCATCGCCGAGGCCTGGGACTACCCCGAGCTGGGCATGCGCGTCGTGCTCCAGGACCGCGCCCTGTCGGGCCGCTACGAGCGGCCCGTCACGCGGGACTTCGATCCGCTCTCGGCGCCGGATCCCCGCATCCTGGCGCGGCGCGGCGACCTGCTCGCGCTGGACGGGGGGCTGGCGGTGTTCCCGACGTTGCCGCCGCCCGCGCAGCGCATCGAGGTGCGCGGGACCCTGATGCGCTTCGAAGGCGCGCGCGGGCCGCGACTGCTCGTCCAGGTGCGGGCCCCCGGCGCGCCGAGTGACACGCTCTGGGCGCGCTGGGCGGTGCTCGATTCCGCGGGGCGCGAGGTGTCGCGCGACGCGGAGCCGCTCGGGCTCTCGCTCTGTCATCCCACGGAGCAGCGCCTGGCCGAGTTCTCGGCCGAGCTGCCGGCGGGCGCCTACGACGTCACGGTCTCCGTGCGGGATCCGCACCGGCGGCGGGGTCTCTTCCGCGCGGGCGCGACGCTCGCGGCACGGGCGCCCGGCCTGGCGCTGAGCGACGTGGTGCTGTCGTGCGGCACCCCGGAGGTGCTGACGAGCGGCGGCACCGTTCGCCTCGAGTCCAATCCCGAGGCGCGCATCCCGGCGGGGGCCCCGCTCGTCGTCTACTTCGAGATCTACCGGCTGGCGCCGGGCGCCGACGGGCTCGCGAGCTTCGAGTACGAATACACGGTGCGGCGCGTGCTCGAGAGCGCCGAGGGGAAGCGGAAGCCCGCGGCGCAGGCGGCGCTCACCTCGACCTCGGCCACGCGGGTCGAGACCCAGGTGGGCACGCTGCGCCGCCAGTTCGTGACGGTGCCGGCGCAGACGTTGACGCCGGGTCGCTATCAGCTCGAGGTGCGCGTGCGCGATCTGGTCGCGGGCGCGCAGGTGCAGAGGTTCCTCGAGTTCGTGAGGGAGTAGGGGGAATCGGGTTCTTCTCGAATTGCAGCTCCATCCGGTCCTGCCAATCCAGGCGCCCAGGATCCTGAAGGTGTCACTCATCCCCCGGTCTGATCTGTTACCGGTGTGCCCGGTCAGGACCAAGATTTCTGTTGACAGCGTGTCGAGCCGGTACGTCGCGACCTTGCGCCGCTCGAGGCAGCGGCTCGCCAGCGCGCGCCTGATGCCCGCCGGCGCCCCCAATCTGTTCACCAACGCATTCGACTCGCGGGCTCGTGTCCGTTGCGACGT
>JAWOLC010000049.1:0-33071 GCA_033853925.1 Candidatus Eiseniibacteriota bacterium | reverse complement strand
CAAGGCGGGGGCGAAGCTCGAGCACGTGGTGCGGACCCGCGTGTACCTGACGAACATGGCGCACTGGGAGGAGGTGGGCCGCGCGCACGGCGAGACCTTCGGCGCCATCCGGCCGGCGACGAGCATGATCGAGATCTCGCGGCTCATCGACCCGGCGATGCTGGTGGAGATCGAGGCCGACGCGATCGTGCCGGAACGGTAGGGATCTTCGGCCGCGGAGAGCAGGCTCCGGCTGAGCGGGCGCGGCCGCGCTCACTCCCCCGCGTACTCTCCCTGGGCCACCCGCCACGCCGTCTCGTAGGCGAGACGCGTGAGCGCCTCGAAGAGGGTCGGGTCGAGCGTCGCGGGCGTGTCGTCCGGCTGGTGCAGGTGCGCGTAGGAGGGGCGTGAGGCGAAGTAGAGGGTCGGGATGCCCAGCCGCGCGAAGGGGGTCGCGTCGGCGCCGCCCCCGCCCCACGTCTCCTCGACCGTGAGCCGCGCGCCGCGCGCGTCCAGCTCGCGCGCCAGCGCCCACAGCCTGGGCGAGGTCTTGCCGCTGCCGAGCTGGATCGAGTCGCCGACGCCGACGCAGTCCAGATTCAGGAAGGCGACGATGTGCCCCAGCGGCACGGGCGGCTGCGCGACGAAGCGCCTGGCGCCGTTCAGCCCCGACTCCTCGGAGGAGAACAGGGCGAAGACGACCGTGCGCCTGGGCCGCGGCCCGCCCCGCGAGAAGGCCCGCGCGAGCGCGAGGACGGCGGCCGACCCCGAGGCGTTGTCGTTCGCGCCGGGGAAGTAGAGGTCGCCCTGACGGCCGACGTGGTCGAGGTGGGCGCCGATCACCAGCGCCTGCTCGCGCAGCTCGGGGTCGCTGCCCTCGAGGACTCCGACCACGTTCACCGAGGGACGGAGCGCCTGGTAGCGGGCCTTCACGTAGACGTGGAGCGAGGCGGAGAGATCGCGCGAGCGCGGCTTCCTCGTCGAGTCGATCTCGGCCTTGAGGTCGGCGAGCCGTGGCTCGGAGGCCTCGAACATGGCCTGAGCCACGGGCACGTCCACCGTGAGTCGCGGGAACGTCGGGTCCTCGGGCCCCGGGCCCTCGAGCATGCTGCCGATGGGCTTGGTGAGCCCCTCGGGATCGCCCACCGCGACGAGGACGAGGCCGCGCGCCCCGTGCGCGGCGGCCACCCGGCCCTTGGGGCGCGGCAGCGCGCTCTCCCCCCAGCCGAGCGAATCGAGGCGGAAGGGCGGAGGCGCCTTGAAGGCGAGCACGATCTTGCCGCGCGCGTCGATTCCGACGTAGTCGTCGTAGCCCTTCTCGGGCAGCGACACGCCGTAGCCCGCGAAGACCACCGGCGCCGTGAGCCGGCCCGAGCCCGTGAGGCCGCGGCAGGTGAAGTCGGGGCCGAGCCGGAGGTCGCGCACGGAACCATCGGGGTTCTGCACGCTCAGGGCGCAGGCGGAGATCTCCTCGTACTCGGTCTCGAGGCTCTGAAAGAAGCCGTCGTCGCCGCCCGGCTCGAGGCCCAGGGCGCGAAAGTCGCGGGCCATCTCGCGGGCGGCCTTCAGGTAGCCGGGGCTTCCGGCCAGGCGCCCGGCGAAGGGCGGCGAGGCGAGGCGCTGCACGGTCTTCATCAGGTCCGCGGCGCGGATCGTCTCCACGCCGGGGCCGCCCTCGGCCGCGCCGCCGCAGGCGGGCTCGGCGCTGCCCACGATGGCCAATGCCGCCACGGTGGCCACGATCCAAGCGACACGCATCGCGCACCTCACGAGGCTGGAGCCAGGGACAGGAGGGGATCCCATCGTAGTCTCGGAGCAGGATCGGCGCCAGGCGAGGCCCGCCGGGGAGTGTCCGCGCGCCGGAGCCGATCGTCACCCGATCGCGCCGGGGAGCCGCGGCCGAGGCCGCTTGCTTTCACAACAAACTGACTCGCCTCGGCCGCGAGCCGGAGCCTACGATTCGCCCCGTCGAGGCTCAGCGGGGACGGCCTCGCGCTTCGCCGCGCCGCGCAGTCCACCGTGCCACGACTCCCCCGCGGAGGCGCACATGCCGAGAGATGAGCTAAGGCACTTCACCGACGTCTGGGACCACGAGGCCCAGAAGACCATCCGTCTCCTCGAGGCGTTGCCGGCCGACCAGTACGACTTCCGGCCCTGGAAGGAGGGACGCTCGCTCGGCGAGCTGGCCTGGCACTTGAGCGAGGTCGAGGCGTACTCCACCTACTGCATCCAGAGCGGCAACTTCGGCTTCGCCGTCAAGCCGCCGGGCCTCGAGCGCCCGCGCGAGGTGCGCGCCCTCGCGCCGGGCTATGCGCGCGTCCACGGCGACGCCCTGATCCGCGTGCGCCGGCTCAAGGCCGAGGACCTGGAGAACAAGCTGAACTACTTCGACGGGACCCCGATGCGGGTGAGCGAGATCCTCTGGTCGGGTCTCCTCCTGCATCTCATGCACCACCGTGGCCAGCTCGTCACCCTCGCGCGGCTCGCGGGGGGCAAGCCGCCCGGCCTGTTCGGCCCGACCCACGAGGAGACCCTGGCCCTGCGGGAGAAGATGGCCAAGCCGTAGCGTTTGGCGGACC
Organism: Candidatus Eiseniibacteriota bacterium; assembly: GCA_033853925.1. GTDB lineage: Bacteria > Eisenbacteria > RBG-16-71-46 > RBG-16-71-46 > RBG-16-71-46 > JANXPZ01. Next base: position 30,513 of record JAWOLC010000049.1, on the reverse strand, counting down.
CGATCTCTTCGCCCGCGAGGGCGAGCGGGCCGGGTCCCGCCGCGCCGCCCCGGAATCGGGGCCTGGTGGCCCCGCTCCGCGGATGCTCGAGCCGAAGTGACCACTCCGACCGGGGCATCCGCATCATGCACGACGCCCGCCCGGCTCGTTCCGGGTGGGCGTCGGCGTGTGCGGCAGCCTCGGCCGTTGGCGCCCCCCGACGGCTCTGCTATAACTGGCGCGCCGCGATCCCCCGGCGGACTGTCCCTTCCCGCGCCGCGAGGCCCGCATGGAGTTTCTCGAGTCCCGGCTCGACACGACGAGCGACGAGTTCAAGGTCAACGCCGCGCATCATCGCGCCCTGGCGGCGGAGCTGCGCGCGCGGCACGAGCAGGTGAAGCAGGGCGGCGGCCCGCGCCTCGTGGCTCGCCACCGCTCGCGGGGCAAGCTCTTCGTGCGCGACCGGCTCGAGCGTCTGCTCGATCCCGGCACGCCCTTCCTCGAGCTGTCGCCGCTGGCCGCGCACGGCCTCTACCAGGGGGACGCCCCCGGGGCGGGGCTCCTCACCGGCGTGGGCACGGTGCGCGGCCGCGTGGTGATGGTGGTGGCGAACGACGCCACGGTGAAGGGCGGCACCTACTACCCGATGACGGTGAAGAAGCACGTGCGCGCCCAGGAGATCGCCCTCGAGAACCGGCTGCCCTGCGTCTACCTCGTGGACTCGGGCGGCGCCTTCCTGCCCCTCCAGGACGAGGTCTTCCCCGATCGCGACCACTTCGGCCGGATCTTCTACAACCAGGCCCGCATGTCGGCCCTGGGCATCCCCCAGCTCGCCGTGGTGATGGGCTCGTGCACCGCCGGCGGCGCCTACGTGCCGGCCATGAGCGACGAGGCCGTGATCGTGAAGGGCGAGGGCACGATCTTCCTCGGCGGCCCGCCGCTGGTGAAGGCGGCCACGGGCGAGGAGGTGAGCGCCGAGGAGCTGGGCGGGGCCGACGTGCACACCCGCGTCTCGGGCGTGGCCGATCACTTCGCCGAGGACGACGCCCACGCGCTGGAGATCGCCCGCGACATCGTCGCGCACCTCGGCCCCGCCGCGCCCGCGAGCCTCGAGATGGCGCCGCCCGAGCCTCCGGCCTACGACCCCGCCGAGATCTACGGCCTCCTGCCGCGCGACCTGCGCACGCCCTACGAGGTGCGGGAGCTGATCGCGCGCCTGGTGGACGGCTCGCGCTTCCACGAGTTCAAGGCCCGCTACGGCGCGACCCTCGTGACCGGCTTCGCCCGGCTCCACGGCATCCCCGTGGGGATCCTCGCCAACCAGGGCGTGCTCTTCAGCGAGAGCGCGCTCAAGGCCGTGCACTTCATCGAGCTGGCCGCGCAGCGCCGCACGCCGCTCCTCTTCCTGCAGAACATCAGCGGCTTCATCGTGGGCAGGCAATACGAGCACGGCGGGATCGCCAAGGACGGGGCGAAGATGGTGCACGCCGTGGCCAACGCCGAGGTGCCCAAGCTCACGATCCTGATCGGCGGCAGCTTCGGCGCCGGCAACTACGGCATGTGCGGGCGCGCGTACGGCCCGCGCTTCCTCTTCACCTGGCCCAACAGCCGCATCAGCGTCATGGGCGGCGAGCAGGCGGCCTCGGTGCTGGCGCAGGTGAAGCAGGCGCAGCACGAGGCCGAGGGGAAGCCGTGGACCGACGACGAGGAGCGAGCCTTCAAGCAGCCGATCCTCGAGCGCTACGAGGAGGAAGGGAGCCCCTACTACTCCACGGCCCGGCTGTGGGACGACGGCATCATCGATCCGGCCGAGACGCGCACCGTGCTGGCGCTGGCGCTCAGCGCCGCGCTCCAGACGCCGATCCCGGAGACTCGGTTTGGCGTGTTCCGGATGTAGGGGCACCGCCGCAGCCGCCGCCGTGCGGCCATGAGGCGCAAGGCCTCCGGCCGACCCGCGCCCGACGGGCGTGCCGGCGCGAGGCGCGAGAGCCGCCCCGACCTGCGATCCGCGCTGCCGCTGCTGCTGATCCCGGCGGCACTGGGCGCCTGGATCCATCGCGGGGCGGCGGGCGCCTTCTTCTCGCCCGACGACCTCCTGTACCTCGAGCGGGCGCACGGCTTCCTCCCGTTCCCGGCCGTGCCGTGGCGCCTGCTCTCGGGACGCCTCTACTACCTGGCGGCGTTCCCGCTCTTCGGGGCTCAGCCGGCGGGCTACCACGCGGTCAACCTCGCCCTCCACGCCCTGAATACCTGGCTCGTCGGGATCTGGGCGCTGCGGCGGGGCGCGTCTCGCCCCGCCGCCTTCCTGGCCGCCGCTCTGTTCGGCACGACCTCGCTGGCGATGACCGCGATCTGGCAGGTCGTGGGCGTGGGGGAGCTGGCCGCCGCGGGCCTGACCCTGATCGCCCTCCTTCTCTTCGCCTCGTCCGCGACGCTGCCCCGTCGCCTGGGCATCGCGGCCCACGCCGGGGCGCTGCTCTGCAAGGAGAGCGTCGGGCTGGCGCCGCTGACCGCGCTCCTCCCCTCGGGGACGGGCCGCCCCGGACGCGCCCCCTGGGGACCGGTCGCGACGGCCCTGGTCCTGTCGCTGGCGATGTGGGCCTTCGCCCTGTCCGCCCCGGTGCGGAGCGTCTCGCTTCAGGGAGAGGCGTACGCGATGGGCTGGGGGCCGCACCTCGTCTCGAACCTGCTCACCTACGCGTTCTGGTCCGCGGACCTCTTCGGGCCCGCGCCGGCGGGCGCGGCGGTCCCGTGGCCCGCCGGCGCGGTCGGCGTGGCCGTCCTCTGCTGTCTGGCGCTGTATGCCTGGCGCTCGTCCTCGGGCGCGGCGCGCGGCGGGCTGGCACTCTGGATCCTGGCGCTGGCTCCCGTGCTACCCCTGAAGCATCACGTCTACGAGCACTACCTCTACCTGCCGTTCGCGGGGTGGGCGATCGCCGCGAGCTGCCTGGTGACCGATGCGATCCTGTGGATCGGCGGCCGGCTGAAGGGCCGGGGAGGAGCGGCGCGGCCTCGGCCCGAACGGCTCGTGGCGGGCGCCACCTGGATCGCGGTCCTCGCGGTCGTCCTGCTCCACGGCCTGGCGGCTGAGCGCGCGATCGCGAGCCGGAGCACGCTGCGCGTGGCGGGTTCGAGCCTGCTCGCGGACCCGATGCTGCGCAAGATGCAGATCGCCGCGAACGTCCGGCACGACCTGGCGGCGGCGCTCGGGCCCGGGGCCGACCGCGTGCTCATCCTGACGCCCCCCGCGAGCGTGCGCTTCTTCAGCGTCGAGGCCAACCGGCAGGTGGACGAGGCGGCCGCGCAGGGCGCGCCGCGCTACGACCTGCTCGCCGCGGTCCTGGACGACGGGCGCGCGCTCCGGGCTCTCCTTCCCCGGTTGCGCTACGCCCGCCTCGGGCAGCATCTGACCTCCGCCGACACCAACTGCGTGCTGGCCACGCACTACCCCGACGGCCGCCTCCTCGTCTTCGGCCGCGGTCCGGCGGCGCACGTGGCGCTGGCGGAGGTCTGGGCGCAGTCCGGCTACCTCCAGGACGCGCGCGTCCACCTCGAGGAGGCGAGATCGCTCTACCCGGGCGCGCCGGAGCTGGCGGAGGCGGCGCGCCGGCTGGCGGGCGCCCCCGCGGCCGAGGATCGGCGCTGACGCGCGGGCCCCTCGGCCTCAGAACGAGCGCTGGATCTCGTACTTCTTCGGCGAGCGCAGGAACTCGGCCCGCGACGAATCGCTGGTGAAGAAGTAGGGGCCGCCGTCCCATTCGCAACGCGGCGAGCGCGCCGTGGGAAGGAAGCGCATGCCCGTCACCGGGTCGCGCAGGAGACCGCAGTAGAGAGCCGGGCGGCGCCGGAAGGCGCGCAGCGTGCGCGGGCCGGAGAAGCGATAGATCTCGCCGTTCACCTTGGCCTGCAGTCCCGGCTCCAGGGAGCCGAGCCGGGCGGGCCGGACCGGATCCCAGAGGGCGCTCTGCAGGTGGAAGAGCGCGAACTCGGGGTCGGTCACGGGTCCCGACGGGACCCAGCGAGAGGCTCAGGTGATGCCGCTCACGGCGGGGAAGCCCGCGTGGGGCGCACCCGTCTGTCCCCGGGCGGGGAGCGCCGTGAGCGCCGCGAGCCAGGCGGCGAGGACCACGGACGGTAGCCGAAACAGGGTCGAAGGCATGCGGGCTCGCTCGAGGAGGGGCGCACGGCGGATCGCCGAGTCGTCGAGTCTAGCGCGGGCGAGCGGCCCGGGCATCCCGCGGCCTCGGCCGGAGGGAGCGTCGCACCGAGCCCAGCCGCTTCCCGCGGCCCCGCGGCTCTGGTATAAAGCCCGCATCCGCGCACGAGCGTCGCGGCGGATCGAGGCCGCCACCCGTTCCCCGGCGGGCCTGCCCGCGAGCGCCGAGGAGGAGGCCATGCCGGTCGTCGAGGTGGAACGCGAAGGTGCCGTCGCGCGCGTGTGGCTCGATCGTCCCGAGCGGCACAACGCGCTCTCGCTCGAGATGGCGACGGCGCTCGCCGAAGCCTTCGCCGCGCTGGCCGGCGACGCGAGCGTGCGGGTCGTCGTGCTGGGCGGTCGGGGGCCGTCCTTCTGCGCCGGCGCCGATCTCGAGATGATGCGCGCCTCGGCCTCGGCCACCTTCGCGCAGAACCTGGCGGAGGCCGAGAAGCTGGCGGCGATGTTCTCGACGCTGGCCGACCTTCCCCAGCCCCTGGTCGGGCGCGTGCACGGCCACGTCCTCGGGGGCGGCGTGGGGCTCGTGTGCGTCTGCGACCTCGCGGTCGCGACCGGCGACGCGCGCTTCGGCCTCACCGAGGTGCGCCTGGGCATCCTCCCCGCGCTGATCAGCCCCTACCTGCTGCGGCGCCTGGGCGAGCCTCACGCGCGCGAGCTGATGCTCACGGGCGAACGCTTCGGCGCCGAGGCCGCGCATCGCGCCGGCCTGGTGCAGCACGTCGTCTTCCCGGGCGAGCTGGACGCGAAGGTGGACGAGCGCGTGGGCGAGCTGCTCCCGGGGGGACCCGAGGCGCAGCGTCGGATCAAGGCGCTGCTGGCGCGACGGGAGCGCTCGAGCGGGGAGGAGTACCGGAGTGCGCTCCCCCGCCTGCTGGCCGAGGTGCGGGCGAGCGACGAGGCCCGCGAAGGGCTCGCCGCGTTTCTCGAGAAGCGCAACCCGAGGTGGCGGAAGTGAGGTCGATCGCGATGATCTTCGTGCTCGCGTCCTGGGCGGGCGCCGGCGGCGGCGTGCGCGTGCCGCCCGCCGACCTGGTGATCCGCAACGCCGTCATCCACACGGCCAACGTCCATCAGCCCCGCGCCAGTGCCCTGGCCGTGCGCCGGGGGCGCATCGTCCAGATCGGCAACGAGCCGTCGGTCGCGCCGCTCATCGGCCAGGGCACGCGCGTGCTCGACCTGCACGGCCTCACCGTCCTGCCCGGGCTCGTGGACTCGCACGGCCACGTGCTGAGCCTCGGCAAGCTGCTCACCGAGGTGAACGTCACGGGCGCGACCTCGTACGAGGCCGTGATCGAGTCCGTGCGCGCGTACGCCGCGCGCACGCCCGCGGGGCGGTGGATCGAGGGGCGCGGCTGGGACCAGAATCGCTGGCCCGGCCAGTCCTTTCCCACCGAGGCCCCGCTCTCGGCCGCGGTGCCGGACCGCCCGGTGGCGCTCCGCCGCGTGGACGGCCACGCGCTGCTCGCCAATCGCCGCGCCCTCGAGCTGGCGCACGTCACCCGCGACACGCACGATCCCCCGGGCGGCGAGATCGTGCGCGACGCCCGGGGCGAGCCCACGGGGGTGCTCGTGGACAACGCCGAGAGCCTCGTCACCTCGGTGATTCCCGCGCTCTCGCAGGCGGAGGAGGAGGCGCGCCTGCTGGCGGCCCTGCGCGAGTGCGCCCGCTACGGCCTGACGATGGTGGGCGACGCGGGGATCGGCCCCGAGACCTGGGCGGCGTACCGGGCGCTCGCGGCGCGCGGGGAGCTGCCGATCCGCGTGAACGCCATGGCCGACGCCGAGAGCGCGCTCGCGGACACTCTCTTCGCGCGCGGCCCGGAGACGGGCGACCGCCTCACGCTGCGGGCCATCAAGGTCATCGCCGACGGGGCGCTGGGCTCGCGGGGGGCGCTGCTCTCGTCGGACTACAGCGACCAGCCGGGTTGGCGCGGCCTGGAGACCTTCCCCTTCGCCCGTCTCCAGGCGCTCACCGAGCGCGCGGCCGCCCGCCGCCTGCAGGTGCGCGTGCACTGCATCGGCGACCTCGCCGCCACCCGGACGCTGGACGCCTTCGCGCGCGCGTTCGGGGACCGGCCGCGCCCCGGCCTGCGCTGGGCCATCGAGCACGCGCAGGTGGTGCGGCCCGAGGACATCCGCCGCTTCGCGCGCCTCGGCATCGTCGCCTCGATGCAGGCGACCCACGCCACCTCCGACGGCCCGTGGGCCGAGGAGCGGCTCGGTCCCGAGCGGGTGAAGTGGTCGTACGCCTGGCGGCAGTTCCTCGACGCGCACGTGCGCTTCGCCAACGGCAGCGACTTCCCGGTCGAGAGCCCGAACCCGATGCTCGGGCTCTACGCCTCCATCACGCGCCGCGACCTCGAGGGCCGACTGCCCGCCGGGGGCTGGCGGCCCGAGGAGCGCCTGACCCCCGAGGAGGCGCTGGCGAGCTTCTCGGCGTGGGGTGCCTGGCTCGCGTTCCGCGAGCACGATCTCGGCTCGCTCGAGATCGGCAAGCAGGCGGACTTCGTCGTCGTGGACCGCGACGTGATCTCCGGCCCCGCCGACGAGATCCCGCGGGCCCGCGTGCTGCGCACGGTGGTGGCCGGCGCCACGGTGTACGAGGCGGCGCCATGAAGGGCCGGAGCCGGTGCGCAAGGTCCTGATCGCGAATCGCGGCGAGATCGCCTGCCGCATCGCCTCGACGCTGCACGAGCTCGGGCTGCGCTCGGTCGCGGTCTACGCCGCGGAGGATCGCGGCGCGCTGCACACCCGCATGGCCGACGAGGCCTTCGCGATCGGCCCGGAGTCCGCGGCGGGCCGCGGGAGCGGGCCGCCGGCTGCGGGGGCTGGGGCCGAGGCGCGCAGCGCCTATCTCAACGTCGAGTCCCTGATCGAGGCCTGTCGCAAGAGCGGCGCGGACGCCGTGCACCCCGGCTACGGCTTCCTCGCCGAGAACGCCGGCTTCGCCGCGGCCGTCGAGGCCGCGGGGCTCGTCTTCATCGGGCCCACGCCCGAGCAGATCGGCGTCATGGGGGACAAGCGCGCGGCCCGCGCCCGCGCGCGCCGGGAGGGCGTGCCCGTCGTCCCGGGGGCCGAGGGCGACGACCCGCGGGAGCTGGCGCGCGCCGCCGCGGCGCTGGGCTATCCGGTGATGGTGAAGGCGGCCCTGGGCGGCGGAGGCAAGGGCATGCGGGCGATCGGGGACGAGTCGGCGCTGCTCGAAGCGCTGGAGAGCGCCCGCCGCGTCGCGGCCGCGGCCTTCGGGGACGGCACGGTCTACCTCGAGAAGCTCCTCGAACACCCGCGGCACGTGGAGGTCCAGGTCCTCGGCGACGGCCACGGCCGGGCGATCCACTTCTTCGAGCGCGAGTGCTCGCTCCAGCGCCGGCACCAGAAGGTGGTCGAGGAGTCGCCGGCGCCGGGCGTCGAGGAGGAGGTGCGCGCGCGCATGGCCGAGGCGGCGGTGGCGCTGGCCAGGGCCGTGCGCTACCGCGGCGCGGGCACGGTGGAGTTCCTGGTCGGGGGCGGAGGCTTCTACTTCCTCGAGATGAACACCCGGCTGCAGGTCGAGCACCCGGTCACCGAGCTGGTGACCGGCGTGGACCTCGTGCGCCAGCAGATCCTCGTGGCCGCCGAGGGGCGGCTGCCCTTCGCCCAGGACCACGTGCGCCGCCGCGGCCATGCCGTGGAGGCGCGCGTCTACGCCGAGGACGCGGCCCGCGGCTTCCTGCCCCAGGCGGGCGAGATCGCGCGGCTGCGCTGGCCGCACGGGGCGTTCGTGCGCGTGGACCGCGGCGTCGAGGCGGGCGACGTGGTCGGCGTGCACTTCGACCCTCTGCTGGCCAAGATCATCGCCTACGGTCCCGATCGGGATCTCGCCTTCCAGCGCCTGACCGGCGCGCTGGACGACGCGCGCGTGCACGGGGTGGTGACGAACCTGCCGTTCCTCCGGGCGCTGGCGCGCGACGAGGCGGTGCGCGCGGGCCGCTTCGACACGGGCTGGATCGAGCGCGAGTTCCTCGCCGGCTTCGAGGCGCTGGCCAAGGCCCCGGCGCCCGAGCTGGCCCTGGCGGCCGCGGCGGTGGCCGAGGCGCTGGGTCTGGCGGGGACCGGGGGCGCGGCCCGGACGGCCGCGCCGGCGAACGCCGCCGGGGCGTTCGCCGCGCTCGGCCGCTGGCGGCATCCGGGGCTCTCCTGATGCGCGCCGACTTCCGCGACGGGGAGCGGATCCGCTCGGTGGAGCTGACGCCCGAGGGGGCGGGGACCTGGCGCGTGAGCGTGGACGGGGTCGAGCTGCTGATCGGCGCCGAGCCGCTGGACGAGGGTCGCCTGCGTCTGGTCACGCCGGAGGGCGTCTCGGTGGTCGAGGTGACCATGGCGGGGAGCCGGCGCTTCGTGCGCCTGGGGAACCTGGACTTCGTCTTCGAGCGCGAGGTCGGGGCGCGGAGCCACGCGGGTGGCGGCCCGTCGGGCGGGGGAGCGGGCCTGGAGGCCCCCATGCCGGGAGTGGTCACGCGGGTCCTGGCGGCCCCGGGGGACGAGGTCAAGAAGGGCCAGCCGCTGCTGGCGCTCGAGGCCATGAAGATGGAGCACCTGATCCGCGCCCCCCGGGACGGGCGCGTCCGCCAGGTGAACGCCCATCCCGGCCAGATGGTGGTGGGTGGGGCCAGGCTCGTGGAGCTGGAGGACGCGGGGGGCGAGCAGGCGCCGCCCGCGGGCCCGGCACGGCCGCCGGAGAGGTAGCGAAAGGCTCGCCAAGCTCAGCGGGGAGCCTTAGAATGCGCCGGCGACAAGGGCGGGCCTGGAGCGCGGTCGAGTCGGCCGGGGTCCGCGATTCTCGAAGAAGAACCCGAAGGCAGAAGTCTTGGAAGCGGTGAGTGACACCAGCCCGAACACGCCGTTCGGAGCCCAAGGAGGCTGAGTATGCCCAGCGCCACAATCCGCGGTCGTTTCGTCTGGCACGAACTCATGACCACGGACACCAAGAGGGCCACCGCCTTCTATGCCAAGGTCATCGGCTGGAAGCCGGAGCCAGCGCCGGAGGCTTCGTACACGATGCTGACCGGGAAGAGCGGGCCGCAGGCTGGACTCATGGCCCTGCCCGAGGAATCGAGAGCGATGGGCGCCCCGGCGGGCTGGATGGTCTACATCGCCACGCCGGATGTGGATGCGACCGCGAGCCAGGCGGCGGAGCTGGGCGGCAAGATCCTGCGGGCGCCCACAGACATTCCCAAGGTCGGCCGGTTCGCCGTGCTCCAGGATCCGCAGGGTGCGGTCTTCGCGGCCTTCACTCCCACTCCCGGCCAGGGAGCGATGCCCGACCGCAAGCCCGGTCTCGGTGACTTTTCCTGGCACGAGCTGACGACCACCGACTGGGAGGCGGCGCTCGGCTTCTACCAGAAGCTGTTCGGCTGGCAGAAGACCGAGTCCATGGACATGGGCGCCGAGATGGGGACCTACCAGATGTACGGCTGGAAGGGCAACACGCTCGGCGGCATGTGGAACAAGCCGCAGAGCGTGGCCGGCCCTCCGTTCTGGCTCGCCTACGCCATCGTGCCGGACACGAAGGCCACCGCCGAGGCCGTGAAGAAGCTCGGGGGGACGGTGGTGCACGGGCCGATGGAGGTTCCGGGCGGCGACTGGATGGCGCAGTGCCTGGATCCCGAAGGCGTCCTGTTCGCCTTCAGCTCGCGCAAGCTCGAGGCCGCGAAGCCCGCACCCGCGAAGCCGGCACCCGCGAAGCCGGCGGCGAAGAAGGCCGCCAAGAAGGTCGCGAAGAAGAAGGCCGCCAGGAAGGTCGCGAAGAAGAAGGCGGCGAGGAAGGTCGCGAAGAAGAAGGCCGCGAGGAAGGTCGCGAAGAAGAAGCCGGCGAGGAAGGCCGCCAAGAAGCGGGCGGCCAGGCCGCGGCGGGCGCGAGCGGCGAAGCGGGCACGGGCCCGCAGGCCCGCGGCGCGCAGGGTGGCGCGGAAGAAGGGCGGAGCGAAGAAGCGGCGCCGTTAGTGTCCTGCAACTCGTAGATCTCAGAGGGGGTGAGGCTCTCGGCTCGATGAGGATCCGAGCCTTGCCCCCTCGGTCTGTCTCTCGCGGGAGGTTGCAGAGGTGAAGGCATGAGCCGGCGGGCGTTCCGTCTCGCGCTGGCCGCGGTGGTCCTGTGCGCGGCGGCCCTGCGCCTCTGGCACGTGGCGGCCGACCTTCCCGACTTCTTGGACGAGGCCGTCCCCTTTCGCAAGGCCCTGGACATCTGGGCCTTCACCGGCGGGCCGCCCGAGTGGAATCCCCACCTCTTCCACTACCCCTCGCTCACCATCTACCTGCACTACGTCGTGCAGTGGCTGGGCTACGTCGCGGGCCGGGCCCTGGGGCAGTACCGCGTTCCCGCCGACTGGTTCGTCTCGTTCCTGGCGGATCCCACCGCGGCCGTGCTGCCCGCGCGGGTGCTGCACGCCGTCGTGGACGCCTCGGCCGTGCTCGCCGCCGGCCTGATCGGCGAGCGCCTGCGCCGGGGCTCCGGTCTGCTGGCGGCGGCGCTCGTGGCCTTCGCGCCGACGGCGATCGCGACGGCGCGCCAGATCTACACCGACACGATCATGACCGCGCTCGCCCTCTGGTCGCTCGAGCGGCTGCTGGCCTGGCGGGAGCGGGGCGGGGCCCGGCGCCTGGGCGCGGCGGTCGTGCTGGCGGGGCTGGCCACGGGTGCCAAGTATCCGGCGATCGTCCTGCTCGCGCCCCTCGCCTGGGTCCTCTTCGAGCGCCGCGGCGCGCGCGGTCTGGCTCTCTGGCCCGGGCTGGCCGCCGCCGTGCTCGCGGTCTTCCTCTGCACGACCCCCTTCGCGCTGCTCGACTTCGCCACCTTCCGCCGCGATCTCGGCTTCGTGCAGACGCTCACCGCGACCGGGCACTTCGGCAACATCGGCACGGCCGGCTTCGCCTACCACCTGCGCAATCTTCTGCACGACGCGGGGCCGGCGGGCGTGGTGCTGGCCCTGGTCTCGCCGTTCCTCGCGCTCGCGCCCGGGGGCGGCCGCGGGGCGGCGATCGCGGTCTGGCTCTTCCTTCTCGGCTTCGGGCTGCCGATCGCGGTGGCCCGGGTCGAGGCGGCGCGCTACCTCGTGCCGGTGATCCCCGCGGTGGCCGTGCTGGCGGCGGCCGCGGCCCACGCCCTGGCCGGGCGCCTCCCGGGCGGCGCCCGCGGAGTGGCGCTGGCGCTGCTCGTCGCCGCGCTCCTCCTGCCCGTGGGCGCCGCCGGCCTCGAAGCCGCGGCGGCGGGCGGCGGGAGCACCCAGAGCGTGGCGCGCCGCTGGTGCGAGGCGCACCTGGATCGGCGCGCGATGATCCTGGCCGAGGCCTACACCGCTCCCCTGCCCGCGACCGAGGCGCGCGCCCAGGTGGAGGCGAGCCCCATCTTCGCGGCGGCGAGCGAGGCGGCGCGCCGGCGCTATCTCGCGCGCCCCTGGTTCCAGGTGGTGGAGGTGCCGCTCTCCGTCGTGGGTCCGTGCACGAACCTCGTCCAGCCCGCCGAGGGGCCGCCGGTCGAGGTGGCGATCTTCCCGCACGTCGCCGACATGAACCAGATCTTCTACGACCCGCGGCTCCTCGCCGGGGTGGACTACGTGCTCACGAGCAGCGCCGTGCGCGGGCGCTACGCCGCGGACTCGGCGCGGTACGCGCCCGAGCTGCGCCTCTACCGGCTGCTGGACTCGACGGCCGTCGTGCTCGCGCGCTTCGCGGCGCGCGGCTCGGTCGCCGGGCCCCCGATCGGGGTCTACCGCCTCGGCCCGCGCGCGCGGGCGGTCCTGGACGCTCGCGGGCCGCTGCCCGCCCTCTGGTGGGCGGAGCCGATCCCGCTGGAGTACCGGCGGCGAGCGAGCGCGCTGCTGGGCGCGCCCCGGGAGGGCGGCGCGCCGCGGACCGCGAGCGGCAGCCTGGCGGCCTGGGTCGCGAGCCTGGCGCCCGTCTACGACGAGCACATCCGCCCCTTCGCCGACGCCATGGCCGTGAACCTGGCGGAGCTGGAGCGGCTGGACGCGGCGCGCGCCTACGCCGAGGCCACGCTCACGATCCTGCCCGGGGACGGGGTGGCTCGGGCGGTGCGCGAGTACTGCGACCGTCGGCCCCCGGCGGGCGCGGAGGCGCGCGGAGCGCGGCCATGACGGCGTCGGGATCCTGCCGCGCGCTCGTCCGCCTCGCGGCGGCGGGGGCCCGTGTCCGGCGCCTGCCGGCCGGAGGGGCGCCGTGAGCGAGCGCCCGTTCGAGAAGGCCTGGGGGCATGCGGTCGCCTTCCTCGACCGCTCCCGCCGGCTGAACCTCGTGGACGTGCTCGTTCTCGTGGGCGTCGCGGGGGTGTTCCTGGCCGTGGCGCACGTGGCCCGCGAGTGGCGCGGCGAGCTGCGCCCGGTGGTGCCGATCGATCTCTCGCCCGCCGCCCTGCCGCGCTACACGCTCTACTCGCTCTCGCGCGGCCTGCTCGCCTACGCGATCTCCCTGGGCTTCACCCTGGTCTACGGCTACTGGGCGGCGAAGGATCGGGTGGCCGAGCGGATCCTCCTGCCGCTCCTCGACGTCCTGCAGAGCATCCCGATCCTGGGCTTCATGCCGGGTCTGGTGCTGGCCCTGGTCGCGCTGTTCCCGCGCACGAACGTCGGCCTCGAGCTGGCCGCGGTGCTGATGATGTTCACCGGGCAGGTCTGGAACATGACCTTCAGCTTCCACCACTCCCTGCGCTCCGTGCCCCGGGACCTGGAGGAGGTGGCGACGGTCTACCGCTATACCTGGTGGGAGCGCCTGAAGCGGCTGGAGCTGCCCTTCGCCACCACGGGCCTCGTGTGGAACAGCATGATGAGCATGGCCGGCGGCTGGTTCTTCCTCATGATCAACGAGGCTTTCGTGCTGGGCGATCGCGACTTCCGCCTGCCGGGCCTGGGCTCGTACATGAGCGTGGCGGTGGCCCGGGGGAACGTGCCGGCGATGATCTGGGCCGTGCTCGCCATGATCGCGATGATCGTGCTGCTCGACCAGCTGGTCTGGCGTCCCGCCGTGGTGTGGGCGCAGCGCTTCCGGGTCGAGGAGTCGGCGGGGACGGAAGCGGCGACCTCCTGGTTCCTCGACTGGCTGCGGCGCTCGGGGCTCGCGCGCGCGCTGGCGCGGGGGCTGCCCCGCTTCCGACGCCGGGCCGCGCGGATCGTCGCGAGCCAGCGACCACCGGAGCCGCCCGCGCCGCGCCGCGGTCGCGGCGCCCGCGGGCTCTCGCTCCTCGCCCTCGCCGCTCTCCTCGCCCTGTTCGTCTGGGGAGGCTGGCGGCTGGCCGCCCTGCTCGCTGCGTTGCCGCCGCTTCGCTGGCTCGCGCTCGGGAGCGCCGCGCTGGCGACACTGCTGCGCGTGCTCGTCGCGACCGGGCTCGGCACGCTGTGGGCCCTCCCGGCGGGGCTGGCGATCGGGCTCTCGCCGCGGCTCTCGCGCGTGCTCCAGCCCGTGACGCAGGTGGCGGCTTCGTTCCCCGCGCCCATGCTGTTCCCGGCGGCGCTGGCCGTGCTCCACGCCGCCCGAGTCTCGCTGGAGGTGGGCAGCATCGTCCTCATGCTGCTCGGGACGCAGTGGTACATCCTGTTCAACGTGGTGGCCGGCGCCAGCTCGATCCCCGCCGACCTGCGCGAAGCGGCCCGAGGCTATCGGCTCTCGCGCTGGCAGCGCTTCCGCGCGCTCTACGCGCCGGCCGTCTTCCCCTTCGTGGTGACCGGCTGGGTCACGGCCGCGGGCGGAGCCTGGAACGCGAGCATCGTCTCCGAGTACGTCAGCTTCCACGGCCGGGTGCGCACCGCCTGGGGCGTGGGCTCGCAGATCAGCCTCGCCGCCCAGCGGGGAGACTTCCCCGGGCTCGCGGCCGGCGTGCTCGTGCTCTCGGGGTTGGTCGTGCTCCTGAATCGCGCGCTCTGGCGGCCCTGCTATCGTCTGGCCGAGGAGCGCTTCGCGCTGAGCCGCTGAGGGGAGAGCCCATGGACACGAATCCGCCCGCCGCCGCCCCGGCCACCGATCAGGCACCCTGCGAGGCGCGCGGCGTGGGGCACGTCTTCCGCCAGAGCGGCGGTCAGAACCTGCGCGTGCTGCAGGGCATCGATCTCGCCATCCGGCCGGGGGAGGTGATCGCGCTCCTCGGACCGTCGGGCTGCGGCAAGTCCACGCTGATGCGCATCCTCGCCGGCCTCATCCGCCCCACCGACGGTCAGGTGCTCGCGCACGGCGTGCCCCTCCTCGGGCTGCATCCCGACGTGGCCATCGTCTTCCAGAGCTTCGCCCTCTATCCGTGGATGACGGTGGCGGGGAACATCCGGGCCGTGCTCGAAGCCCGCGGCCTGGCCGAGGAGGAGATCGCCCGCCGCGTCGACTCGGTGGTCACGATCGTCGGGCTCACCGGCTTCGAGACCGCCTACCCGCGCCAGCTCTCGGGCGGCATGAAGCAGCGCGTGGGCATCGCGCGGGCCCTCTCGGTGGAGCCCGGGCTCCTCTTCATGGACGAGCCGTTCAGCTCGGTGGACGCCCTCACGGCCGAGACCCTGCGCGCCGAGGTGATCGACATCTGGGCCTCGCATCGAACGCGGCTCTCCTCGATCCTCATGGTGAGCCACGACATCAAGGAAGTGGCCTTCATGGCCGACCGCATCGTGGTCCTGGGCGCGAACCCGGGGCACGTCCGCACGGTGGTCGAGAACCGCCTGCCGCGGCCGCGCGACTACCGCTCGAGCGAGCTGCTGCGGCTCGTGGACGAGCTGCACGATGTTATCACCGGGGGCGAGATGCCGGACGTGCCGGGGCCTCCGCCCGGGGCGGAGCCCATCGAGCCGCTCCCCAACGCGGCCCCGGGCGAGATCCTGGGCCTGCTCGAGTACCTCGACGCCCGCGGGGGGACCGAGGACCTGTTCCGCATCGCCGCCGAGACCATTCGCGAGTTCGGTCAGGTCATCACCGTGGTCAAGGCGGCCGAGATGCTGGACTTCGTCGACACGCCCAAGCGCGCCGTGATCCTGGTGGCCGAGGGCAAGCGCCTGGTGGCGGCGGGGCCCGCGGAGCGCAAGGCGGTCTGGCGCGAGCAGGTGCTGAAGCTCCGGCTCTTCCGCCAGGTCCTCTCGGCCATCGAGCGCGAGCCGGAAAGAAGGCTCGCGCGCGACTCGGTGCTCGAGATCCTGGCGCTGGTCATGCCGCAGGAGAACCTGGAGCGCGTCTTCGAGACGCTGGTGCGCTGGGCGCAGGCAGGCGATGTCTTCGACTACGACGGGCAGGCCGAGGAGCTGGTGGCTCCAGAGCCGGCCCGCTCGCCGGCGTGAGCGCTCGATTCGGGCTCCGCCGGCGAGCCGGCCGGACGTACAATCCCCGCGTTGGTGCATGGCCGTCAGGTTCTCCAATCCGTCCTCGAGGTGGATGCGTGGCGCGATCCTCGACCGGGGCGTGCCGCGAGCGGCCGGGCGAGCGGTTTGGCCGTGGCCCAGGAGCCGAGCGAGAGCGGGTTTGACGGTGCGCCTTCCCCCGGTCGCGGGAGGAGCCGATGTCGCACCTCTTCCACCTCCGGCCGGCCCTGGCCGGCGCATTCCTGGTCCTCCTCGCGACGGCCGGCTCGTCGGCGTCCACGCTTCGGGCCGATCCCGCGACCGCCGCGGCGGGGATCCTGACGGGCCGGCCGGAGACCCCGCCGGACCATTACTGGAGCGAGGCGCCCGAATCCTCGGCCGACCCCCGGGCGGTGTCTGCGCCCGTGCGGCCGGCGCGCTACCGCGCCTATCGGGTCGAGCTGGCGCGGCTGCGCGAGCGCCTGCGCGCGGCCCCCGCCGAGAGCCCGGACGCGCGCGCGGGGATCGAGATCAGCCTGCCTCTGCCCGACGGGCGGATCGAGCGCTTCCGCGTCGTCGAGTCTCCGGTCTTGAGCCCGGAGCTGCAGCGCGCGCATCCGGACCTCCACACCTACGCGGGGGTGGGGAGCGAGAACCGCCTGCTCCAGGCCCGCCTGGACGACTCCGCGCTGGGCGTGCGCGCGCTCGTCTTCGCCCCCGAGGGCGTGGCCCTGCTCGATCCCCTCGAGCGCGGGCGGACCGATCGCGTGCGGGTCGCCTGGGCGAGCGAGGCGGAGGGGCTGCCGGGAGGTGCGGGTGAGCTGGTCGGGCTCGAGCCTGCCGACCTGCCCCGGCCGCGCCCGCGTCCTTCGGGGGTCCAGGCGATCGGCGATCAGCTCAAGACCTTCCGCTTCGTCTTCATGGGCGTGGGCGAGTACACGCAGGCCCTGGGCGGCGTGTCGCTGGCCCTGCCCGAGATGGCCACGACGCTGAACCGGGTCAACGCCATCTTCCAGCGCGACTTCGCCGTGCGCCTCATGGCCGTGGGCCTCATGCCCTTCCCCGACCCGGCGACCGACCCGTATCCCAGCTCCTGCCTCGGCAACCTGGACCAGAATCAGGCGGCGGCGGACTCGCTCTTCGGCTGGCGGAACTACGATCTCTGCCAGGTCCTCGAGTATCAGGCGACGGAAGGCTACACCGGCGTCTCCGCGGTGCCCGCCGTGTGCGACAGCGGCTACAAGGCGATCAGCGAGGCCTGCGGTCACGACGTCACCGCCGGCAACTGGCGCTTCCTCAAGGTCGTGTGCCACGAGCTGGGCCACGTCCTGGGCGCGATGCACACGCAGGACAACACCTGCGGCCGTTGGGCCGATTCGGCTTACGAGCCGGGCAGCGGCTCGACGATCATGTCGTACGCGGGCAAGTGCCCGCCCAACGTCCAGTCCCTCGCCGATCCCTACTACCACTCGACGAGCATCGAGGCCATCGTGAACGTCTGGACGGCGCGCCCGGACTGCGGGACCCTGACGCCCACGGGGAACACGCCTCCCACCGTGGAGGCCGGGGCCGACTGCACGATTCCACGGGGCACGCCCTTCGTGCTCACGGGAGGCGGCTTCGACCCCGATCCCCTCGATACGCTCACCTACTGCTGGGAGCAGGTGGATCGGGCGCCGACCAGCGCCGATCCCGTGCTCGGGCCCCTGTTCCGGACGCTTCCGCCCGCCGCGTCCCCGGTGAGGGCCCTGCCGGCCTTCGCGACCGTGCTCGCGGGGACGGCCGATCCGTGGGAGAAGCTGCCGAGCGTGGACCGCACGCTGCACTTCCGGCTCACCGTGCGCGACAACCACCCCGGAGCCGGAGGGCACGCCTGGGACGAGAGGACGATCACGGTGAGCGGTGAGCCGTTCGTCGTGACCTTCCCCGATGGCGGCGAGACGTTCGCGTCGGGGGAGGCCATCCCCGTCGCCTGGAGCGTGGGCGGGGGCGGGGTCGCCCCGACGGTGAACATCCTCCTCTCGACCGACGGCGGGGCGAGCTGGACCATGCTGGCGCCCAACACGCCCAACGACGGCGCCGAGGTCGTGAGGTACTACGCGCCCGCGACCAGCGCGTCCTGCCGCCTCCGCGTCGAGGCGGTGGGGAACATCTTCTACGACGTGACGAACGCGAGCTTCACGATCAACGGCAGCACCACCGCGGTCCCCTCGGCCGCCGGCCTTCCCGCCGAGCTGGCGCTGCGCCCCGCGGCGCCCAACCCCTCCGTCCGCCGGACCGATCTCGGCATCGAGCTGCCCCGCGAGACGGAGCTGGACCTGGCCGTCTACACGATCCAGGGCCAGCGAGTCCGTACGCTCGCCTCGGGACGGTGGGTGGCGGGTCGCCACCGGATCGCCTGGGACGGCGACGACGACGCCGGACGCAGGCTGAGCGCCGGCGTGTACTTCGTCCGGCTCGCGGCCCCCGAGGGTTGCAGGACCGCCCGGGTGGTCCGCTTGCGTTGACGTCTCGGGGCTCGTTTCGCCGACGCCAACTGCCGATAACCTCTGCGGCCGGCGGCGCATCAGGATTGACGCCCCCCGGGGCCCATGCTACGGTCGGCACGTCGCTTCCGGCGGAGGTGGACGGACCGCAAGGCCGGCGCTTCAGGACGGAGGTGACTCAAGGCACTGGACCAGAAAAGGTTGACCAAGCCCAACCTCATCTGCGACGCGACTACCAAGGCTCTTGACCTGACCCTCTCCCGGGCCTCCGCGGTCAAGAGTTTTGCGTTTCTCCCGGCCGCGCAGCTTCGGGCCGCGATCTCTCCGACGGGGAGGCTCCTTCCGTGATCGTCCGCAAGTTCCCCATCGAACATCTGGATCCCATCAACCTGCTGGGGCAGAACGACGCCAACGTGCGGCACATCGAACGCGTCCTCCCGGTGCGGATCACGCTCCGCGACGGGACGATCACCGTGGCGGGCGACGACGCGCCCGTGAACGCGGCGGCGCGCGCCCTGGAGCAGCTCGTGGACCTGGCGGAGCGCGGCAAGGTGATCGAGGAGGCCGACGTGACCACCGCGCTCGGCGCCAGCCGCCGGAACGGCAACGGCGCCAGGCTCGCCGAGGCGTACGAGGGCGCCCCCGGCTACGCCTTCGACCGTCGGGCCGTGCGCCCGCGCTCGCCCACGCAGGCCGAGTACATGAAGGCGCTCGAGGACTTCGACGTCGTCTTCGGCATCGGCCCCGCCGGCACGGGCAAGACCTACCTGGCGGTGGCCGCGGCGGTGAACGCGCTGCGGCGGAAGAACGTGGACCGGATCGTCCTCGTGCGGCCCGCGGTCGAAGCCGGCGAGAGCCTGGGCTTCCTCCCCGGCGACATGCAGGAGAAGGTGGACCCCTACCTGCGGCCGATGTACGACGCGCTCTCCGACATGATGTCCTACGACAAGATGCGCCGCTACATCGAGCTGGGCGTGATCGAGATCGCGCCGCTGGCCTTCATGCGCGGGCGCACGCTGCACAACTCCTTCGTCATCCTCGACGAGGCCCAGAACACGACCGTGCGGCAGATGAAGATGTTCCTCACCCGCCTGGGCGTGAACTCCAAGGCCGTGGTCACCGGCGACGTGACGCAGATCGACCTCAAGAGCCCGGACGCCTCGGGGCTGGTGCGCATCCAGACGATCCTCGGCGGGTTGCCGGGGGTGAAGTTCGTCTACTTCCACCCCGAGGACGTGGTGCGCCATCGCCTGGTGCGCGACATCCTCTACGCCTTCGACCAGTACTACGTGCGCGTGGCCGGCAAGGAGGAGGACGGCGTGGGCGAGACGCTGGAGCCCGGCGCCCGCGGCGAGGACGCGGCGGCGGGACGGGGTGCCGCGCCCGCGCCGGCGGCCGAGGCGCCTCCGCCGCCCGAGCCCGAGCCGCCCGAGGCGGGTCCGGGTTCCTCGGGGCCTTCTCTCTGAGGCCGCCGGTCGCGCGATGAGCGTCGAGGACTTCGCTCCCCTTCCGGCCCTGCCGGACCGCGCCCGCCGCTTCCGCTGGGGCTACTTCAGCGTGCGCCTGCTGCTCGCCGTGCTGGTGATCGGCATCGCGGCCGTGCTGCCCGGCGCCCGCGACGCCCGCGAGCGCCTCCGCTATCGCGAAGGCGACATCGCCCGCGACCGCATCGTCGCGCCCTTCGACTTCCGCGTGGAGAAGGACGAGACGGTCCTGCGCCGGGAGCAGGCGCAGGCCGCGGCGGCCGTGCCGCCGGTCTACCAGGTGGACCCGCAGGTCTCGAGCGACATGCTGGCACGCTTCGCCAGCTTCCAGGAGAGGGTGCTGGGCGTGGTGCTCTCGCCCCGCATCAAGCCGGCCGACCGCGCCGACAGCGTGCGCGTCCTGGGCGTGCCGCTCAGCGAAGAGAGCGCCGTCGCGCTGTCCGCGCCGGGCCGCGCGCCCCGCGTCCTGCGCGAGCTGGGCGGCTGGCTGAACGACCTCTATCGCGCCGGGGTGGTGAGCGAGAAGCGCAACGGCGCCATCCAGGGCTACGGCATCATCACCCTCCGCGAAGGGGAGACCTACGCGCCCCGCTCGGTGAGCCTCCTCTACGACCGCCGCGAGGCCCTGGCGCTGGTGCATCAGCGCGCCCGCGCGACCTTCCCCTACGATCCCCGCGGCGTCCGGCTCGTGGACGAGCTGGCCGCTCCCTTCCTGCAGCCCAACGTCGTCCTGGACCAGGCCGAGACGACCTGGCGGCGCGGGCAGGCGCAGGGCGCCGTGCCCGCGGTGCTGGGGGAGGTCAAGAAGGACGAGCTGATCGTGGACGCGAACGAGAAGGTGACGCACGACGCCCTCGACAAGCTCCGTTCCCTCGAGACCCTCGAGGAGGCGCGGCGCGGGCCGGGCGAGCTGCTCTACCCCTCGCTGGCGCGCGCGCTCCTCATGCTCCTCTTCCTGGCCGCCTTCGCGACCTATCTGCGCATGGAGCTGCCCGCCGTCTTCCGCGACAACGCCATGCTGGCCCTCTTCACCCTCCTCGCCCTGGTGCTGCTGGGCGCGACCACGCTGCTCGTGCGCGTGCTCGACCTGCCCGAGCTGGCGGTGCCGCTGGCGGCGGCCCCGCTCGTGACCGCGTCCCTGCTGGAGAAGCGGCCGGCGCTGGTCTTCACGCTCATGCTCACCGTGGTGGCGATCACGGTGAGCGAGCTGCAGGCGCCCTTCGTGGCGGTGGCGGTGATGGGCGGCGTGACCGCCGTCTACTCGGTGGCCCGGCCGCGGCATCGCTGGCACTTCGCCGTGGCCTCGGCGGCCATCGCCTTCGCCAACCTCTTCGCCGTGCTGCTCTGGGACCTGGGCCACCAGTTCAAGCCCGACACGCTCATCCACGACGCCACCTGGGGGGCGGTGAACGCGGTGCTCTCCGTGGGGCTGGCGTTCGTGCTCCTGCCGCTCGCCGAGCACCTCTTCGGGCTCACCTCGGACATGACGCTGCTCGAGCTGTCGGACCTGAACCGGCCGTTGCTCAAACGGCTGCAGCTCGAGGCGGACGGCACCTACCACCACAGCATGATCGTCGGCATCCTGGCCGAGCGCGCCGCCGACGCGATCGGGGCGAACTCCCTGCTCGCGCGGGTCATGGCCTACTACCACGACATCGGCAAGCTGGCGAAGCCGGAGTACTTCGACGAGAACATCACCTCGCCCATGCGCAATCCGCACGAGAAGCTCTCGCCCAACATGAGCACGCTGGTGGTGCGGGCGCACATCCACGATGGCATGGAGATGGCGCGCCGCGAGCACCTGCCGCGGGCGGTGCGCAAGGCCATCCCCGAGCACCACGGCACCATGGTGATGGCGTTCTTCTACGACAAGGCCCTGCAGCTCGACCCCGCCGCCCGGCGCGAGGACTACTCGTACCCTGGGCCCAAGCCGCGCTCCCGGGAAACCGCGATCCTCATGCTCGCCGACGGCGTCGTGGGCGCCTCGCGGGCGCTCGACCAGCCCACGCCGAGCCGCATCAAGGGGCTGGTGACCCGCATCCTCGAGGAGCGCGTGCAGGACGGGCAGCTCGACGACTGCGGCCTGACGCTCCAGGAGCTGGCCCGGGTGCGAGAGGCCTTCATCCCCGTGCTGACCGCCACCTTCCACCGGCGGTCGAAGTACCCCGAGAGCCAGCGCCCGAGCGATGCCCGTTTCCGTCGTTGAGCCGGCGCGGCCGGCGGGCGACGACCGCCCGCGGCGAGGCGCACGGAGCGCCCGCGGCCTCGCCGGACCGCTCACGGCCCTCGTGCGCGCGGCTCTGGCCCTCGAGGGCCGGCGGGCTGGCGAGGTGGCGATCGTGCTCGCCGACGACACGACGCTGCGTGACCTGAACCGCCGCTGGCGCGGCCTCGACCGCGTTACCGACGTGCTCTCGTTCGGCTACGACGACGGCCAGGGCGAGACGGTGGACGGCGACATCGTGGTGTCGCTCGAGCGGGCGCGCGCCCAGGCGCGGCGCTTTCGCGTGGACCCGGGCCGGGAGCTGGCCCGACTCGTGGTGCACGGCGCGCTGCATCTCGCGGGGCTGGACCACGAGCGCGCGGCCGAGCGGAAACGCATGCGGGCCCGCGAGGACCGCGTGCTGCGCGGTGCGAGCGAGACGGTGGGGGAGCTGGAGCGGAGGCTGGGGGCCGGGTGAGCCGCGGCGTCGTCCTCGTCGGGATGGAAACCACCGGGTGCGCAGCGCTATCCTCCACCGGCGTGGCGTCGCGACATCGATCGTGCCGCCCATCCCCATCCAGGAGGCCGCCTTGCCGACTCTCGCCATCGTGCTCGCGCTGTTGTCCGCTCTCGCGACGCCCGCCGCCGCCCGCCTGGCACCCTCGGACGCCCTCGCGCGCATCGCGCACGCCGACTCGTTGAGCATCGAGCGCGTGGTCTTCGGTCGCACGGGGGACCCGGGGGCTCCGCAGATCTGGGAAGCCTATAGCCTCTGCGCGACCGCCGGTCAGCGCGTGGTCTCGGGGGATCTCTGCCGGCGCCTCGCGGAGCGGATCGTGCACGGAGGGACGCTCGCCGAGGGCCGCGACTGCGCACCGGTCTGCTCGAGCTGCCCGAGCCAGCTCGTCGTGCGCCTCGACGTCGCGGCGGGTCGCGACACGATCAGCGCGTCCGTGTACTTCCGCGAGCGGGACCTGCGCATCCGCGCGGGCGACGCTCCGGTCGCCTACCGGGCGCTCGGCGCCGAGGCCGACAGCCTGCTGGCCCTCGTTCGGGAGGCCATGCCCGACGATCCCGGGGTGCAGGCGGCCGACTCCCGGCGCTGGCTGGCGGTCGCGCCGGACCGGGCGCTGGACGAGGGCGATTTCGTGGACGTCGACGATCTGCCGCTGGCCGTGAAGATGGTCCCGCCGGTGTATCCCGAGCGGGCGCGGGATGCCGGGGTCGAAGGCCAGGTGATGGTGAAGGCGCTCCTCGGGACCGACGGGCGGGTCGAAAGGATCGTCATCAGCAAGTCGGTGCCCGCGCTGGACGAAGCGGCAGCCGCCGCCGTCCGCAAGTGGCGCTTCAGCCCGGCGCGCTGCGGCGGACGCCCGGTGGCCATCTGGGTCGCCGTGCCGGTGAAGTTCACGCTGCACTGAGCTGCCGGGGGGCAGCCGCCCGCCGGAGGCGCGACGGCCGCCGTCGGCGCCCTCCGCTCCCCGTTTGCCCTCGGCCGCGGCATCGGCGAGACTCGCCGAGCCATGACCGCCACGCCTCCGCCCATCCCGCCCGCGCCGGCCCGTCGCGCGGCCCTGGCCAGCCGCCTGCGCACCTACCTCATCACCGGCCTGCTGGCGATCGCGCCCTCGGCCGTGACGCTCTGGGTGCTCTACAAGCTGCTGAACTGGATCGACAGCCTGCTCGGGCGCTACCTCAAGTTCCCCGCGTTGCTGAGCGGCCACCGCATCCCCGGCCTCGGGATCATCGCCACCTTCGTCCTGCTGCTCTTCGTGGGCTGGCTGGTGACGATCGTGGGCCGTTGGCTGGGCGGCCGCCCGCTCCTCAGCATGTGGGACCACCTCCTCAACCGCATCCCGGGCGTGGGCATCCTGTACGGCTCGACCAAGTCCTTCGGCGAGGCGTTCATCACCAGCCGGGGGACGACGTTCAAGCAGGTGGTGCTGGTGCCGTGGCCCTCGCCCGGCGTCTACCGCGTGGGCTTCATCGCCGCGCGGCCCAGCCCCAGCGTGCGGCAGCGCCTGGGCGACGACATCGAGGTGGTGTTCGTGCCCCACACGCCCAACCCGGCCTCGGGCTTCGTCCACTACTTCCCCAAGTCGCAGGTCATCTACCTGGACTGGCGGGTCGAAGACGGCCTCCGGGTCATCGTCTCGGGCGGGGTGCTGCAGCCGGGCGTGACGCCTCCGGCCCGCGTCGCGGCCGCGCCGCCCGCGCCGCTGGCGAGCGAGGAGAGCCCCGGTGCCGCTCGTTCGTAGCGAGGGCGTCGTCCTCAAGACGCACGCGCTCGGGGACACGAGCCGCATCGTCGTCGTCTACACGCGCGAGCAGGGCCTGGTGCGTCTCGTGGCCAAGGGCGCGCGCAAGACGCCGAGCCGGTTCGGCTTCGCCCTCGAGCCGCTCACCCGGGCACGCTACGTCTACTACTACAAGCCCGACCGCGACCT
This sequence comes from Candidatus Eiseniibacteriota bacterium, assembly GCA_033853925.1. Taxonomy (GTDB): domain Bacteria; phylum Eisenbacteria; class RBG-16-71-46; order RBG-16-71-46; family RBG-16-71-46; genus JANXPZ01. The sequence goes on along the minus strand of JAWOLC010000049.1, from coordinate 6,401 downwards.
GCAGCTCCTCTCGCAGGCCGACACGATCAACGCCACGGGCGGCCGCCTCACCGACCTCGTGCGCCTCGCGCACGGCGAGGCGGCGCTCGAGCTGATCGACCGGCTGGTCTGGGGCGAGGAGGCGCACTCGGAGCTGTACGACCTGCTGGTGGAGGCGCTGGAAGCCGTGACCTCGGCCCCCGAGGCCGCCCTGCCCGCCATCACCATCGCCTTCGAGCTGCAGGCGGCGAGCCTCCTGGGCTACCGGCCGCGCCTCGACGCCTGCGCCCAGTGCGGTGGGGCGCTCTCGGCCGAGCGCCTGTTCTCGCCCGCCCAGGGCGGCTTGCTCTGCGACCGCTGCGCCGCCACGGGGGGCGTGGTGAAGCTCTCGGCCGACGCCCTGGCCGGGCTCTCGCTCCTGCTCTCGCGCCCGGTGCGCGAGGCGGGCGACTACCTCGAGGTCCGGCGCGCGGGCGAGATCCTGCGCGTGATCGACGCGTTCCTCCGCCACCACTTCCAGCGGTTCCAGGGTCTGCGCTCGCTCGAGCTGCTGCGTGCGCTCCACGGTCCCGGCTCGTCGGAGGCTGCCTGATGGCTCTTCAGCCCACCCGTTCGCTGCAGGAGATGATGCTCGCGCTCGAGACGTTCTGGGCCGAGCGTGGCTGCGTGATCCAGCAGCCCTACCCGTCCGAAGTGGGGGCCGGCACCTTCAACCCGGCCACCTTCCTGCGCGCGCTGGGGCCCGAGCCCTGGCGGGTCGCCTACGTGGAGCCCTCGCGCCGCCCGAAGGACGGGCGCTACGGCGAGAATCCGAACCGCTTCCAGCAGTTCTTCCAGTACCAGGTGCTCCTGAAGCCCTCGCCGCTCGACGTGGTCGAGCAGTACTTCGACTCGCTGCGGGCCCTGGGGATCGATCCGCTGGTCCACGACCTGCGCCTGATCGAGGACGACTGGGAGTCGCCGACGCTGGGAGCCAGCGGCCTCGGCTGGCAGGTGTGGATGGACGGGCAGGAGATCTCGCAGTTCACCTACTTCCAGCAGTGCGGGGGCATCGAGCTGCCCGTGGTCTCGGCCGAGCTGACCTACGGCCTGGACCGCATCGGCATGATGCTCCAGGGCAAGGACCGCGTGCAGGACCTGGCCTGGGCGGCGCCGCCCGAGGACGACCGGGGAGCGGCGGTGACCTGGGGCGACCTCTGGGTGCGCAACGAGTGGGAGTGGTCGAGCTACAACTTCGAGCAGGCGCCGGTGGCGGCGTTGTTCGAGATGTTCCGCGTCTGGGAGGGCGAGGCCGTGCGCCTGCTGGACCTGAAGCTGGTGAATCCCGGCTACGACGCGGTGATCAAGTGCTCGCACCTCTTCAACCTGCTCGACGCGCGCGGGGCGATCTCGGTGAGCGAGCGCGTGGGCTACATCGCGCGGGTGCGGAAGCTCGCGCGCAAGGCGGCCGAGGCCTACGACGCCCTGCGCCGCGAGCTGCGCTTCCCCCTCATCAAGGACGAGGCGGAGAAGGAGAGGTGGCTGGCCGACGAGGTCGGTGCGGGGGAGGAGGCGGCCGTCCGCCGCCGCCCGCAGAGGAAGGAGGCCCGCTCGTGAGCCACGACCTCCTGTTCGAGATCGGCGTCGAGGAGCTGCCCGCCGGCTACGTTCCCCCCGCGCTCGAGCAGCTCGAGCGCGCGGTGACGGCGGGGCTCGAGACCCTGCGGCTCGCCCACGGCACGCAGCGCACGCGGGCCACGCCGCGCCGGCTCGCCCTGCACGTCGAGGGCGTGGCCGAGCGGCAGACCGACCGCGACGAGGAGGCGATGGGGCCCGCGTCGCGTGTCGCCTTCGACGAGCTGGGCGAGCCCACGAAGGCGCTGCTCGGCTTCTGCCAGGCGAAGGGCGTGTCGCCGGCCGCCGTGCGGCGGGTGCAGACGGCGAAGGGCGAGTACGTCGCGGTGACCGTGCACCACGCCGGCCGGCCCGCCGCCGAGGTCGTGCCGGCGATGCTGGCGGAGGCGGCTCGGGGCCTGACCTTCCCCAAGAGCATGCGCTGGCTGGCGGACGAGACCCGCTTCGCCCGGCCGGTGCGCTGGCTCGTGGCCCTGCTCGGCGCCGAGGTGCTGCCCGTGCGCGCCTTCGGCCTGGAGGCCGGCCGCCTGTCGCGCGGCCATCGCTTCCTCGCCCCGGGGCCCGTGGAGATCCCGCGCGCCGAGGACTACCTGGCGGCGCTGGAGAAGGCGTTCGTGCTGGCGAACCCCGCCATCCGGCGCGAGCGGCTCCGCGCCCAGATCGACAAGCTCGCGCGCGAGCTGGGCGGTGAGGTGCGCCCCGACGAGGAGCTGCTCGACGTCAACAACTTCCTGGTCGAGTGGCCGACCGCCTTCGCCGGCTCGTTCGACGCGCGCTTCCACGATCTGCCGAACGAGGTGATCGTCACCGCGCTCCGCGAGCATCAGTCCTTCTTCGCCGTGCGGACCGCCGGCCCGGAGGAGGAGAGGCTGCTCGACCGGTTCATCGCGGTGCGGAACGGCGACGAGCGGGGGCTCGACGGCATCCGCCGGGGCAACGAGGGCGTGCTGACCGCGCGCCTCGAGGACGCCGAGTTCTACTGGCAGACGGACGCGAAGCACGTCCCGGCCGAGCGGGTGAAGGACCTCGAGAGCGTGGTGTGGATGGAAGGCCTGGGGTCGCTGCGGGAGAAGGCCGATCGCCTGGTGGCGCTCGGCGCCTGGCTCGCGGGCTCGCTGGCGCCGGGGAAGCGGGCGGCCGTGGAGCGCGCGGCGCTCCTCTGCAAGACCGACCTCCTCTCCGAGATGATCGGGAGCGGCAAGGAGTACGCGAGCCTCGAGGGCATCATCGGCGGCTACTACGCGCAGAAGGCCGGCGAGCCCGAGGACGTCTGGCGGGCGATCATGGAGCACTACCGGCCGCGCGGACCGGCCGACGCCCTGCCCACGAGCGGCGCGAGCGCGGCCCTGGCCATCGCCGACAAGCTGGACCACGTGGCGGGCGCCTTCGTCTCGGGCAAGACGCCGAGCGGCAGCCAGGACCCCTACGGCGTGCGCCGCGCCGCGAACGGGGTGGTGCGCGTGCTCGTCGAGCAGGGGCACCATCTCGACCTGGCCGCGGCGAGCGCGCTGGCCGCCGCGCCCCTCGCGGCCGCGAAGTCGGCACCGCCGCGCGACACGCTGCTGGCGCAGCTCGACGCCTTCTGGCGCGACCGCGTGCGGGCGGCGCTCGAGGAGCGGGGCGTCCGCTACGACTCGTGCGAGGCGGCGCTGGCGGCGCGGCTCTCGCGGAACGGCGCGGAGCGACCCGGCTGGAGCGATCCGCCGGACTGCCTGGCGCGCGGGCGGGTGATCGACGAGTTCCGCGGCGACCCGCGCTTCGAGCCCCTGGCCATCCTCTTCCGGCGCGTGGCCAACATCGTGGAGAAGGCGACCGAGACCCTGCCCGGAGCGCTGGACCGGGAGCGACTCGTCGAGCCCATGGAGAAGGAGCTGGTCGCCGCGCTCGACCAGGCCCGCGAGCGCACGCGCCCGCTGTGGGAGAAGCGCGACTACCAGGCGATCCTGCCCGCGCTCCTCGAGATGGAGCAGACCATCCACGCCTTCTTCGACGCGGTGCTGGTGAACGCCGAGGACCTGCCGACCCGCCTCAACCGCCTCCGGCTGGTGGCCGACGTGCGGGCGCTCTTCGTGCGCGGCTGGGACCTGTCCAAGGTGGTGGTGGAGGGGGAGAAGGGGCAATAGGTCGGCCAGCCCTCGAGCCTCCGCGCGCGGGCCCGGGCCCGAGGGCGCCGAGGACGGGTCTGGCGAGCACGGGCGCACGCTCCCGCCGGCTCGGGGCGCGGGAATCGCCGCGGCCGTGGACTCGTCGGCCGCCGAGTCTCAGCCGCTCCGCGCCCACGCCGCCCGGGGCAGTCCCGCGAGCAGCCCGAGGGCCGCGACGAGCGAGACGGCGAGCGGCGGATGGAGGAGGGGCAGCAGGAGCAGGGCCAGCCCCGCCGCCACGAACAGCGCGAAGGCCCAGCCCCAGGTGCGGCGCAGGAGCGTCGCCAGCGCCGCGACGAGGAGGACCGCCAGGGCGATCATCCAGGTCACGACCTCCGCCACGTCGCCCGCCACCCACAGCCAGCGGCCCTCGGCGCGATCCCGCAGGCCGAGCATCATCTTCCGCTCCATCACGAAGTGCATGGGCACGAACACCAGCCGCTCGGCGAGCGACGCGGGCTCGAGGGCCGAGGCGCCGGCGCGCCCCGAGCGGCCCCGCACGATGAAGCGGGTGAGGTTCGGGCCCCGCGTCCCCAGGACGAAGGCCCAGGTCCCGACCGGCGTCGGGTCGCCCGCGACGTGGGTCTCGACCACGATGGCCCGGCCGGGCTCCACGATCCTGATCCACGCGTAGCCGGAGCCGCCGAAGCGGTCGCGTGGCGCCATCCACAGCGTGTCGCCGGCGGTGAACTCGCGCACCCCCAGCAGGACGCGGTTGGCGTTGTGGATGTCCGCGCCCACCAGGTTCTCGAGGAACTCGTAGCTGTAGAAGCCGCCGCGGCCGCGGCCGAGCTGGGCGACCCACGGCCAGACGCTCGAGGCCGGAGCGTGGATGGTGACGGCGCGCGTCTCCGCGCGCGCCGGGTGGGGCCAGAGCCGGTCGCCGGGAAGCTCCCGCTGGATCTCCGAAGGCGTGGCGCCCCAGTCGGTGAGCCAGGGTCGCAGGAAGGCCAGGTAGACCGCCAGCAGGAGGACGCTGGCGACGAGCAGGGCGGCGAGACGGCGGAGCAGGTGCATCGTGAGCGAGCCTCCCGGCAGGGTTCGCAATCGTTCGGATCGGCCCGGCTCAGTCTACCGCGTCGCCGCGCCGCGGGTGCAGGTGCCTCTCTCTCCGTGCGTCTCTCTCCGCCCGGCGGGCGAGGCCGAATTCCCCGCGCGGCTTGCTCCCGGGCGCTCGATGCGGCTATGGTCGCGGCGCTCCTCGCGGAGTGCAGTGGCCGGAATCGTCCGGTTCCGGCCCGTTCACGCCGTCCGTCTCCGGGAGGGACCATGGCGCTGAAGGAGAAGGCCGAGATCGTCGACGCCGATGGTCTGCGGCGCATCGTCATCCGGATCGCGCACGAGATCGTCGAGCGCAACAAGGGCGTCGAGGATCTGGTGCTGGTCGGCATCCGCCGGCGCGGCGTGCCGCTGGCGAAGCGGATGTCGGAGAAGATCCGGGAGTTCGAGGGCCGCTCTCCTCACGAAGGCAGCCTCGACATCACCCTCTATCGCGACGACCTCTCCACCGTGTCGCAGCAGCCGGTGGTGGGCTCGAGCGAGATCCCCGTGGACATCAACAACAAGGTCGTGGTCCTGGTGGACGACGTCCTCTACACGGGGCGCACGGTGCGCGCGGCCATGGACGCCCTCATCGACTTCGGGCGCCCGCGCGCCATCCAGCTCGCCGTCGTGATCGACCGCGGCCACCGGGAGCTGCCCATCCGCGCCGACTTCGTGGGCAAGAACGTCCCCACGTCGCGCAAGGAGGTCATCGGGGTGAAGCTCACCGAGCTGGACGGGGTGGACAGCGTGGTCATCAAGGAGATCGAGGACTAGTTGAACCCCCCGCGGCAAGGGCCGTCTGGCCGCGGTCTGCGGCGTCGCGCGGCACGGCCGCTCCTCGCCGGGGGTTAGCCGGATAACTCGGCGGCCCGGGTGGCGCGCCGGACCCCGGCGTGCGCTACTCTGCGGCCCATGAGCACGCCCCACGCGGACCCCGGAGCACGGCGCGAATCCCGCTGGGATCGGGAGGCGATGTGGTCCGCCTTCCTGGCCCGCGATCGCCGCTGGGACGGCCGCTTCGTCGCCGCGGTGCGCACGACCGGCGTCTTCTGCCGCCCGAGCTGCACCTGCCGCCGGCCGCTCCGGCGGAACGTGCGCTTCTTCGCCTCGGCGGAGCAGGCGGCGGGCGCCGGGTTCCGGCCGTGCAAGCGCTGCCGGCCCGAGCTGGCCGGCGGCGCGCCCGAGGCGGATCGCCGGCTGGCGGCGAAGGCTCTGGCCTTGATGCGCGGTGCGCCCGGCGAGGCCTGGACGGTGGAGCGCCTGGCGCGCGAGCTGGCCATGAGCCCCTCGAGCTTCGCGCGGCACTTCCGCGCGGGGGCCGGGACGACGCCGGCACGGGCCCTCGCGTCGGCGCGCCTGGAGGTGGCGCGCGCCCTGCTCGGCCGGGGCGAGCGCGTGCTCGACGTGGCGCTGGCCGCGGGCTTCGGCAGCGGCTCGGCCTTCGCCCGCGCCTGGCGGCGGCGCTACGGCACGGCGCCGAGACGGAGAGGGCCGCGGGCCGGCGAAAGGAGATCGGCATGAAGGTGGGACGGAGCAGCGAGCCCGTGGCGCGCGTGGCCGTGCGCACGCCGCTCGGAGAGTTCGAGGTGACGGCGACGGCCCGCGGCGTTCGCGCGGTGA
>JAWOLC010000048.1:0-3873 GCA_033853925.1 Candidatus Eiseniibacteriota bacterium | reverse complement strand
GCGGCAGGATGATCGTGGTGGGGCTCTCGGGGGGCCGGAGCGGGTCGATCGACCTCGGCGCGGTGCTCTCCAAGCGGCTGACCGTCGTCGGCACGGTGCTCCGCGCCCGCGGCCTGGAGGAGAAGGTTGCGGTGACGCGGGCATTCGCCCGCGAAGTCGTTCCGCTGCTGGAGGCCGGGATGCTGAAGCCCGTGCTCGAGCAGGCCTTCCCGCTCGCGGAGGCCGCGGCCGCCCACCGCCTGCTCGAGACGAACGAGGTCTTCGGAAAGCTCGTGCTCACGGTGGCCTAGCCACGGCGCGTGCACGGCCGCCCCGTGCCCCGCGCAACCGGCGGGGCAGCGCGCCTGGGGGCAGGTGACAGCGGGAGGGAGCGTATGGCCGGAACGAAGCTGTCGGCCAAGAACCAGGAAACGGTGGACTATCTGGAGTCCATCATCAAGGAATGCGACCACTGGGCCAGCCTGGTCGAGCAGTTCGCCGCGGCGAAGGCGCACGCGGACCAGTACGCGACGCAGCTGGCCCGCGAGCTGTCGCAGCTCCGGCAGAAGGCGATGGCCATGAACCTGGGCTACATCGCCGACACCGCGGGGCAGATGAGCGTGCAGGCTGGCCGGAGCGGGAGCCAGATGATGAAGAGCCGGCTGCTGCGCGACCTCGTAGTGTCATTCAAGCTGCTGCTGGAGCGGACGATCAAGGCGACGATCCAGGCCGACGAATCGGAGAAGAAGGAGAAGGAGTACCAGAAGGCGAAGGAGGCCAAGGCGGCGGCCGAGCGGGTCAAGGCGCGGGTGCTCGCGGAAGAGGCGAAGCAGGCGGCGAAGCAGGGCCCCGCCGCGCCGGCGGCGAAGCCGGGCGCCCCCCCCCCCCCTGCTCCCCCACCCGGCCCGCCGCCCGCGCCGGCGAAGCCCGAGGGTTAGTCGCGCATCAGGTCTTCGTGCCGTCCACCTTCATCGCGGCCATGTGCTCGTAGAGCCGCCACCGGTCGGCGACGTCGCGTTGCGCCAGCTCGGCCAGGGCCGCGGCCGCCGCGGGATCCGTCTGCTTGAGCCGGGTGTAGCGCGTCTCGTGCTCCGTGTACTTCTCGAGCGGCAGGCTCGGCGCCTTGGAGTCGAGCAGCAGTGGGTTCTTCCCCTCCGCCACCCGTGCCGGGTTGTAGCGGAACAGGGGCCAGTGGCCAGCCTGGACCGCGGCCGTCTGCTGGTCGAGCCCGTGCACCATGTCGTAGCCGTGCTCGATGCAGTGGGCGTACGCGACGATGATCGAGGGGCCCGGATAGGCGTCGGCCTCGAGGAAGGCCCGCACCAGCTGCCCGTCGTCGGCGCCGAAGGCCACGTGCGCCACGTACACGGAGCCGTAGGCCATCGCCATCAGGGCGAGGTCCTTCTTCGCCACTGGCTTGCCGCCCGCGGCGAACCGGGCCACCGCGCCGCGCGGGGTGGCCTTCGACGCCTGGCCGCCGGTGTTCGAGTACACCTCCGTGTCCAGCACGAGCACGTTCACGTTGCGACCCGACGCCAGGACGTGGTCGAGTCCCCCGAAGCCGATGTCGTACGCCCAGCCGTCGCCCCCGACGATCCACACGCTCTTCCTGACCAGGGCGTCAGCCAGGTTCTCGAGCGCTCGCGCCTCGGCGTCCGGTAGCTCGGCGAGGCGCGCCTTGAGCCTGGCGACGCGCTCGCGCTGGGCCGCGATGCCCCCTTCGGATGTCTGGTCGGCCTCGAGCAGCGCGCCGGCCAGGCCGTCGCCAAGCCGCGGGCCGAGGCGGGTCAGCAGCTCCCGGGCGAACTCCGTCTGCTTGTCCAGCGAGACCCGCATCCCCAGCCCGAACTCGGCGTTGTCCTCGAACAGGGAGTTGGACCACGCGGGCCCGCGACCCTCGGCGTTCACCGCCCACGGCGTCGTGGGCAGGTTCGCCCCGTAGATGGACGAGCACCCGGTGGCGTTCGCCACGACCGACCGGTCGCCGAACAGCTGGCTGATCAGCTTGAGGTAGGGCGTCTCGCCGCACCCCGAGCACGCGCCCGAGAACTCGAACAGCGGCCGGAAAAGCTGCACGTCCTTGACCTGGTCGGGGCGCAGCAGCCGGCGGTCGGTCTCGGGAAGACCGAGGAAGAACGCCCAGTTCATCGCCTCCTGCTCCCGCAGCGGCGGCTGCGGCCGCAGCGCGAGCGCCTTGACCGTCGGATCGGCCTTGCTCTTGGCGGGGCAGACGTCCACGCACAGCGCGCACCCCGTGCAGTCCTCCGGCGAAACCTGGAGCACGTAGCGGCGGTCCTTGAATTCCCGCCACCGCGCGGGCGCGGACTTGAGCGTCGGCGGCGCCCCCCGGAGCGCGGCCGCGTCCACGACCTTGGCCCGGATCACCGCGTGCGGGCAGACCAGGACGCACTTGCCGCACTGGATGCAGAGCTTCTCGTCCAGGACCGGGATCTCGAGGGCGATGTTGCGGCGCTCCCACTGCGTGGTGCCGCTCGGGTACGTCCCGTCGTCGGGCAGGGCGCTCACCGGCAGGAGGTTCCCGCGGCCGGCGATGATCTCGGCCGTGACCTTGCGGACGAACTCCGGCGCCTCCGCCGGCACCGGCGGGCGGATGTCGAAGCCGCTGGTCACCCGGTCCGGGACCTTGACCTCGTGCAGCTGGTCGAGGGCGGCGTCCACGGCCGCGAAGTTCTGCTTCACGACCGCCGCGCCTTTCTTCCCGTACGTGTGCTCGATCGCCTCCTTGATGGCCGCGATCGCCTGCGCCTTCGGCAGCACGCCGCTGATCGCGAAGAAGCAGACCTGCATCACCGTGCTGATGCGGTTGCCGAGCCCGGCCTCCTGCGCCACCCTGATGCCGTCGATCACGTAGAACCGCAGCCGCTTCGTGATGATCTCGTCCTGGATCGTGCGCGGCAGCTTGTCCCACACCTCGCTCGGCCCATAGGGACTGTTGAGCAGGAACGCCGCCCCCGGCTCCGCCGCCGCGAGCAGGTCGTGCCGCTCCAGGAAGGTGAAGTTGTGGCAGGCGACGAAACTCGCGCGGTTGACCAGGTAGGACGACCGGATCGGCGACTTCCCGAAGCGGAGGTGCGAGGTCGTCATCGTGCCCGACTTCTTCGAGTCGTACACGAAGTAGCCCTGCGCGAAGTTGTCCGTCCCCTCGCCGATGATCTTGATCGAGTTCTTGTTCGCGCTCACGGTGCCGTCGGACGCGAGCCCGTAGAACAGCGCGCGGACGGTGCCGGGATGCTCCGACGAGAAGGCAGGATCGTAGCTCAGGCTGGTGCCCGTCACGTCGTCTTCGATCCCCACGGTGAAGTGGTTCTTCGGCTCGGTCGCCGCGAGCTCGTCAAACACGCCCTTGACCATCGCGGGGGTGAATTCCTTCGAGGAGAGCCCGTACCGGCCGCCGATGATCCGCGGCATCTTGCCGAAGGGCGGGTCGCCGCCGGCCATCGCCTCCGCGAGGGCCGTGACGACGTCGAGGTACAGCGGCTCGCCTGCGCTGCCCGGCTCCTTGGTCCGGTCCAGGACGGCGATCGCCTCGACGCTCCTGGGCAACGCCGCCACGAGGCGCGCCGCCGAGAAGGGCCGGAACAGGTGGACCTTCAGCACCCCCACCTTCTCGCCGCTGGCGGCCAGATGCTCCACCGCCTCCTGGGCCGCCTCGGCGCCCGAGCCCATCAGGACGACGACGCGCTCCGCGTCCTTCGCGCCCACGTAGTCGAACAGGTGATAGGAGCGGCCGACCGCCTTCGCGAACCGGTCCATGACCCGCTGCACCACATCGGGGCACGACAGGTAGTACGGGTTGGCGGCTTCGCGGGCCTGGAAGAACACGTCGGGATTCTGCGCCGTGCCGCGCACCACCGGGTGGTCCGGGGACAGGGC
>JAWOLC010000047.1:0-77013 GCA_033853925.1 Candidatus Eiseniibacteriota bacterium | reverse complement strand
CGCTCCCGGCGCCGCGCACGCTGCGAAGCGCGCGCTTCGCCTCTCGCTTCGCACGCTTCGCGCTGGTGAGTCTTCCCCAACCCGCCGCCCCGCCGGGTCCCGCGCGCCGCCCTCCCGACCGCCGATTCGCGAAACGCACGCCACTGGCACGCTGAGCCCCAAGCGCTTCCGCCGCGGCGCTCGCGCGCGCTGGATTCTGCACCGTGCGTGCGGCACGGCTCCTGCGGAGCGACGGCCCGCCCGGAACGGGGGTAGCCCGACGCCGCTCGCGCGGTCGCCGCGGCTCGGCCCCGTGCTCTCATCCTCATCAGGAGGTCTCAGCGTGCGTCAGGCAATCCTGGTCTTCATCGCGACGTGTCTCGGCCTGGCGGCGCTCGCGCTCGCGCCGGCGCCGGCCGCGGCCGGACCCTTCACGCGGCTGCAGGTGCTGCTGCCCGGAGAGACCGCCTCGCCCGGAAGTCCGGGCGGGAAGACGGGCACGCCGCAGTCCCAGACCGCCGGTATCCCCTTCTCGGTGAGCGTGCGCGCCTGCGACGACCAGTGGAACACGGTCACCACGGTCACCGACGCGGTGCAGATCCTGGCCAGCGACGCCAGCGCGAGCCTGCCCGCGCCGCTCCAGCTCCAGGCGGGCGCGGCCGTCTTCACCCTCACGCTCAACGCGGGCGGGACGTTCACGGTCTACGCCCACGACCAGACGGACGCCACGATTCCGGACGGTGCCTCCGCCCCGGTGCGCGCGCTCGTCCTGCAGGGATTCCAGTTCTCGCGGATCTCGCAGAAGAACCAGTACGCCGGCGTGCCGATGACGGTCACGCTCCAGGCGGTGGATGCCCTCGGCAACGTGGTGACCGGCTACGCGGGCCCGGTGGACCTGCGCGAGATCACCAGCTTCGGCGAGGGGCGGGTCTCGCCGTCCGTCGTCACCCTCAGCTCGGGCACCTGGACCGGACCGCTCACGATGTACCGCGCGGACGAGACGGCGATCAACCGCGGCAACGTGAACCTCTACGCCTGGCTGCCCCAGGCGCCGACCAAGAACGGCACGAGCGACCCCTTCACCGTCCACCCGGGCACGTTCGCGCGCCTGCAGCTCGTGCTGCCGGGGCAGTCCCCGCTGCCGGGCAGCCTCTCGGGCCTGTCGGGCTCCCCGGCCACGCAGAGTGCCGGCACGCCCTTCAACGTGATCGTCTACGGCACGGACGCCTGGTGGAATCCCGTCTACGCCGCCGACGTGGTGCGGGTCGTCTCCAGCGACCCGGCCTGCGCGCCGGTCTCCGGCGCGCTGGTCAACGGCGCGCGGAGCTTCAGCCTGACGCTGGGCACGGTCGGGACGCAGACGCTCACGGTCAGCGACCAGTCCAACGCCGCCATCCAGGGCATGTCGAGCGCGGGCATCCAGGTGATCCCCAGCGGCGCCGACCACTTCGTCTTCGGCACGATCGCGTCGCCGCAGACGGCCGGCGCGCCGGTCACGATCACCATCCGCGCCACCGACCGGGACGGCAACACGATCCCCGACTTCAACGGGGAGGCGCGCCTGGCGGCGAACACGGGCCCGGGCAGCATCTCGCCCGAGCTGGTGACCTTCGTGGACGGGGTGTGGAACGGTGAGCTGACGGTGCGCGGCGCGGGCGGTGCGGTGACCGTCACCTGCTCGGACTTCGCCTCGCCGCCGCACAGCGGCACGAGCAACGCCTTCGCCGTGCTGCCCGGCCCGCTCGCCGGCGTGCAGGTCCTCCTGCCCGGCGAGACCGCGGAAGGCGGCACGGCCGACGGCAAGACGGGCGCGCCCGCGGATCAGAGCGCCGGCACGCCGTTCACCCTGACGGTGCGCGGCGTGGACGCCTTCTGGAACCTGGTGGCGGGCACGGACCACCGCGTGGCCCTGGGCTCGACGGACGCTTTCGCCGCCATGCCCGCCGAGACCACGCTGGCGAACGGCCAGCTGCTCCTCCCGATCCGGCTCTTCCGCACCGGCATGCAGCGCATCTGGGTGCGGGACGTGACCGACACCACCCTGCACGCCGACACCTCGAGCGCGGTGCTGGTCACGGGCGGCGCCTTCGCCAAGCTCCTGGTGCTGGCGCCGGGCGAGTCGCCCGCCCCCGGCACGGAGAACGGGCGCACGGGCATGGCCACCGACCAGTCCATCAACTACGCCTTCACCGTCACCGTCCTGGCCACCGACGCCTGGTGGAACCCGGTGGGCGGCGTGACGGACGTAGTGCACCTCACCTCGAGCGATGCGCTGGCGACGCTGCCGCGCGACACCGCCCTGGTGGACGGCCGCGCCGATCTCGTCGTGCGTCTCGCGACCGGCGGCTTCCAGCAGATCGGCGTGACGGACGTGACGCAGCCCGCGATGACCGGCGGGTCCACGCAGGTGCGCGCGATCAACAGCGGCTTCCACCTGGAGGCCAGCGCGAGCCCGGCCAGCGTCGGCGCGGGAGAGCCCTTCACGCTCACCGTCAAGGTCACGAACGACGCGGGCAGCGTGATCCAGGAAGTGAACACCTTCATCAGCGTCGAAGTGCGGAACAGCACCCGCTCGGCGCCGGGTCGGGGGACGCTGCTCACCACCCGCTTCCAGCTCCTCCAGGGCCAGCGCTCGATCAGCGAGACCTACACCTTCGCCGAGCCCATCGTGCTCATCGTCCGCGACGACGCCGGCAACGACCCGGGCATCACCGGCGTCGTGACGGTGACGCCGGGCGCCCCGGCCGCGATCCATCTCTCGAGCCAGCCGTCCTGGGTGGGTGGCAACAAGCATGCGACCCTCGCCGGGCGCCTCGTGGATGCGTTCGAGAACGGCATCCCCGAGCGGGCGATGATCTTCGCGCTGCTCTCGGGTGAGGGGACGCTGACCCCGCTCGACAGCCTCACGGATTCGTCGGGTGTGGCGCACGCCGACTTCCTCAGCCCACGCGAGCCCGGCATCACGCAGTTCCGCGCCACGGCCGCCGGCCTCACCGCCACCCTGTCCGTGCAGACCGCCTTCGTGGATCCCAACGCCGCCGGCGGCACGGTGACGAACTACCCGAACCCGTTCCACCCGCCGGCCGAGAACACGACGCTCGCCTACGTGCTGGCGGACGACGCCACGGTCACGCTGCGGATCTTCACCCTGAGCGGCGAGCCCGTGCGCCAGGAGACGTTCACGCGCGGCGGTCCGGGAGGCCAGGCCGGCACGAACGAGTGGCTGTGGGACGGCCGCAACGGCAGCGGCTCCATCGTGGCCAGCGGCGGCTACATCGTCCTGCTGGAAGCCAAGGGCACGGGCGAGACCCTGCACGTCATGCGCCGCAAGATCGCGGTGGTCCGGTAAGGAGGGCCCATGAGACGCCACGCATTTCGCTCCATCGGCGGGGCCGCCCTGGCCGCCGCCCTGCTCCTCGGTACGGCGGCCGCCGCGCGCGCGGCCGAGAGCGCCGGCGCGCCCGGCGAGTGGCTCACGCAGTACGCGACCGCACGCACGCTGGGCATGGGCGGCGCCTACGTCGCGACCGCGACGGATCCCCTCGGGGTGGTGTGGAACCCCGCCGGGCTCTCGCTCATGGACCAGAACGAGGTCCGCTTCGAGAACGCCCGGCTCTTCGAGGAGACGAGCCTGAACGGCGTCAGCCTCGCCGTCCCCGGGAGCCGGCTGCCCAGCTTCGGCGTCACCATGGTGGCGCTGCGCTCGGGCAGCTTCGAGCGCACGAACGAGCTGAACGACGCGCTCGGCACCTTCGACGTGGGGGAGACCGCCTACCTGCTCACCCTCTCGCGCAGCCTGTCGCCGCGGCTGGCGCTGGGCGTGAACTTCAAGGCCGTGCAGCAGAGCGTCGAGCAGTCGAGCGGTGCCGGCTTCGGCGTGGACCTGGGCGGCATCGTGCGGCTGACGCCCGCCCTGCAGGCCGGCCTGGCGCTGGCGAACCTGGGCGGACCGAAGGTCACCCTGCGCAACACGCCCGAGACCTGGCCCACGCTGCTGCGCGGCGGCCTGGCCCTGGCCGTGCTCGACGGCCGCGGGCTCGTCTCGGTCGAGGCCGACCGGGCGGAGAACCTGGGCGTGCGCCTGCACGGCGGGGCCGAGTACTGGCTGTTCCCGACCGTGGCGCTACGCGGCGGCTTCGACGACGGCCGCGCCACCGGCGGCTTCGCCTACCGCTTCCTGCCGCAGTACCAGCTCGACTACGCGGCGGAGGACCAGGAGCTGGGCATCACCCACCGCATCGGGCTGGCCTTCCGCTTCGGCGGCTTCTTCGCCAGCTCGCACGCGGACCCCGAGGCGTTCTCGCCCACCGGGGAGCATCCGGTCACGCGCATCTCGCTCAACGCCCGCACCAAGGCCGAGGCGGACCAGTGGGCGCTCGAGGTCGTGAACAAGTCGGACACCGTGGTGCGCCGCTTCGGTGGCAAGGGGAAGCCGCCCGCGCACCTGGAATGGGACGGCAAGGACGAGACCGGCCTGCCCCTGCCCGACGGCACGTACCGTTATCGCCTGGCGGTGACCGACCGCCTCGGGCGCGTCGTCTCGTCGCCCGTGCGGATGGTCGAGATCTCGACCGGCGGACCCGAGGTCAAGGTCCCCGTGATGGCCACGCAATGAGCGCGCGGCCGGGCGAGGGAAGCCGCAGCCGCCGCAGCCGGCGGCTGCTGGGCGCGGCGCTGGGACTGCTGCTGGCGGCGCCGCGAGCGCTGGCCGCGGGCGAGACGGAGCGCGCGGCGACTCCAACCCTGAAGGAGCTGGGACATGACTTCGAAGTGCAGCGACTGGCGTCCGGCGCGCAGCGCCTCGAGGCGCTCGAGCGGGTGGGGGAGTCCGTTGCGACGCTGCTGCAACATGGTGTGGATCCCGATGAGCGCGTGGGCGCCCGCTTCCTCGCCGCCGCGATCCAGGACGAGATCGGAGCCGGCAAGGCCGCGGCGGAGGCGTACCGGCAGGCCCTAGAGGCCGCCAAGAGCGGGCCGCTGGCGGCGGATGCCGACTTCGGCCGCATCCAGGCGCTGGAGGCCGCGGGGCGCGACGCCGAGGCCGCGGGCGAGTGGCGGAAGTGGCTGAAGCGCTTCCCCGCGAGCCCGCTCGTGCCGGAGGCGCAGCTCGCCGTGGCCTGGAACGCGATCCGTCGCGGCGCGAACGCCGAGGCGAGCCGGGCGGTGGCGGCGGCGCTGGCGGCGGCGCCCTGGCGGCGGGACGACCCCCGCCTGGCGCTGGCCCGGGCCACGACGCTCTACCTCGACGGCAAGGCGGCCGAGGCGTTGACGGCGCTGGGCGCGCGCCCGCAGGGAGCGCCGGCCACGTACCTGAAGGCGCTCTGCCTGGCGCGCACGGGCCGCATGCTCGCGTCGGCCGCGGCCTTCCAGGAGACGGCGGAGCGGTATCCCGACTCCCCGCTCCGGGACCACGCTCTCCTGGCCAAGGCCAACACCTTCCTCTCCGCCGGCGACTACCGCAGCGCGGCGGAGGAGTTCACGCGGGTGGCCGCCCGGGCGAAGGACCCCGGGGTGCAGGCGGAAGCCGAGCTGCGCACCGCGGGCGCCCTCTTCCTCGCCGGCCGCAAGGACTCGGCCCTGGTGCTCTTCCGCGCCGCGGTCGAGCGCCACGCCGAGAGCGACGTGGGCGCGCGCGCGCAGTTCCTGGTGGGCGAGGCCCTCGTGTCGCTGGGCAAGCCGGAGACGGCCATCGTCGAGTACAACCGGGTCCTCACCCGCTACTTCCAGCACGCGGTCGCGGCCAGCGCGCAGTACCGCGTGGCCCGCTGCCTGGACCGGCTGGGGCGGCGGGCGGACGCCACCGGCGCCTACGAGGCCGTGGTCGCCGGCTATCCGCTCCAGCCCGAGGCTCCCGCCGCCGCCTACCTCGCGGGCGTGGGCTTGCTGGACCAGGGCCGGCCGCTCGCGGCCGCGCCCTACTTCCAGCTCGTGCTGGACCGCTACGTCCCGAGCGGCGACGGGGCCAGCCCCGTGGTCTTCCCCTCGCCCGAGCGTCAGGAGCTGGTCGAGGCGGCGCTCTGCCTGCTCGAGCTCTCCTATCACCGGGCCGGTGACCTGGGCCAGCTCTCGGGGGCCCCGCATCTGCTCCTGCAACGCATGCCCCCGGGCCGCTCGCCGTGGCGGGCCTGGGCCATGCTGATCGACGCCGACGCCTCCGCGGCCCAGGCGCGCTTTCCCGAGGCTCAGGCCGCGCTGGAGCGGATCCTGCGCGAGCTGCCCGATCATCCGGTGGCCATCTCGGCGGCCAAGCTGCTCGCCTGGACGTACGCGCGCCAGGGCCGGGACAGCCTGGCCATCGCCTGCGAGGAGCGTCTGCTCGCGCGCCCCGGCGCCGACCACGCCGGCGAGATCGTGAGCGGCGCGCTGCTCGACATCGCCCACGTGCGCTTCAACCAGAAGCGCTACCGCGAGGCCGCGGCCGCGTACGAGGACTTCCTGCGGCGCTTCCCCGCGCATCCGCAGCGGCTCACGGCCCTCTACCAGTGCGGCGTCTGCTACTCCCGGCTGGACCGGGCGGGCGACGCGGTGGACCGCTGGGAGGAGATCGTGCGGGACAGCGCGAGCGCGCCGGCCGCCGAGCGGGCCTGGGCTCGCATGGGCGACACCTACT
The DNA here is from genome assembly GCA_033853925.1 of Candidatus Eiseniibacteriota bacterium. Lineage (GTDB taxonomy): Bacteria > Eisenbacteria > RBG-16-71-46 > RBG-16-71-46 > RBG-16-71-46 > JANXPZ01. The sequence goes on along the minus strand of JAWOLC010000047.1, from coordinate 70,424 downwards.
TCCAGGCCGACAAGTACGAGGACGCGAAACGCTGCTACCAGGGCCTGCTCGAGCACTTCGCGGGCAGCTCCGGGGCGGCGCTCGCCTCCCTGCGGCTCGGCCAGTGCGCCTACAACGCCGGCCGTGACGCGGACGCGCTGCAGGCCTTCTCGGCCACGCTCGAGCGGTATCCGAACACGCCCGTGGCCCGCGAGGCGCGGCGCGGGACCGAGCTGGCGCTCTACCGCCTGAGCCAGCAGCCGGACGGCGCGCGGGTGCTGGCGACCCTGGTCGAGCAGTTCCCGGCCAGCGCCTTCGCGGCCGACGCGCAGCTCCAGATCGCCAAGCGCGCCTACGCGGAGAAGCGCTGGAGCGAGGCCGCCGAGGGCTTCCGCCGCGTGGTGAGCGGCTTCCCCGGCTACTCGGCCGCCGATCAGGCGCAGTTCCTGATGGCGGACTCCTGGGCGCAGGCCGGCCAGCGCGACGACGCGCGCCAGGGCTACGAGCAGTTCCTCGCGTACTTCCCCGGCAGCGAGCTGGCGACCACGGTGCAGTTCCGGCTGGGGCTCGGGTACTTCGAGGACAAGGACTACATGCGCGCGGCGCTCGCCTTCACGCGCGTGCTCGAGGAGAGCACCGCCACCGAGACGCGGGCGGCCTCGCGCTACAACCTGGCCCTGTGCGAGCGCCAGCTCGGCCGCGCCGAGGACGCGCGGGCGGAGCTGGAGCGCTACGCCCAGGAGTGGCCGGGCGACGCCCGCGCCGCCGACGTGGCCTACCAGCTCGGGGACCTCGACGAGGCCGAGGGCCAGCGCGAGCGGGCGCTGGAGCGGTTCGAAGCGGCGCTGGCCGCGCGTCCCCGTCCGGCGCTCGCCACGGAGCTGGGCTACCGCGTGGGACTGGCCCGCGAGCAGCTCGGCCAGGCGGACGCGGCCCTGCGCGCCTACGAGCAGGCCGCCGCGACCGGTGAGCGCAACGACCCGTTCCGCCTCTCGGCCCTGGCGCGGAGCGCGGCGCTGCACGAGAAGCGGCACGAGTACCGGCAGGCCCTGGCGGCCTACCGGGACATCGTCGCCAACGCCCGCGACCGCGAGCTGGTCGCGGCCGCCACCGAGAAGGTCACGCAGCTCGAAACCGGCGCCCGGCGGCACTAGCCCGGGCGATCGCCGCCGTTCACCCGCAGGAGGCCCGTGATGTTCGAGAACTTCGACTGGCTCGGCGCCATGCGCGCGAGTCCCGTGATGCTGGTCATCCTCGTGTGCAGCGTCCTGACGCTGGGTTTCGCGCTCGAGCGCCTCGCCTACTTCTGGCGGCGGCGCGGCGATCCCGACGCGATCCTGCGCGGCATCCTCGACAAGACCCGGGCCGGCGGCCGGCCGGAGGCATCCTGGCTGTGCCGCGCCACGCGGCACCCGCTGGGCGCGGTGGCGGACGAGGTCCTGCACGCCGCGGATCTCCCGGCCGACGCGCAGGAGGAGAAGCTGCAGATCGCCCTCAGCGGCCAGCGCCTGCTGCTCGAGCGGCATCTCGGCTTCCTCGGGACCATGGGCAACACCGCGCCGCTCATCGGCCTCCTGGGGACGGTGTGGGGGATCATGCGGGCCTTCCACGACATGGCTCGAACCGGCTCCGCGGGTCCCTCGGTGGTGGCCGCCGGCATCGCCGAGGCGCTGTTCACCACCGCCGCCGGCCTGCTGGTCGCGGTGCCCGCGGTCATGCTCTACAACCACTTCGTGCGCCGCACCTCGGTGCTCCTCACCCAGACCGAGAACCACGCGCGGACCCTGCGGCTGGCCCTGGAGGAGTCGCGGGCCGGCCAGGCGCCGCGCTCGCGCGACGGGGCCGAGGTCCGGCCCTTCGCCGCCGACCGGGCACGGGCGGCCTGAGGGGACGATGCGCTTTCGCAAGTCGGACTCCGTGCACGAGGGCATCCACGACGTCAACATGACGCCGCTCATCGACGTGTCCCTCGTGCTGGTGGTGATCCTCATGGTCGCGACGCCGCTGGCCTTCCAGTCGAGCATCGCCCTGCGGACCGCGGCGGCCAGCGGCCGCAACGCCGGCCAGGAGGCCCGCGCCGAGCGCGTCGAGCTGGCCGTGCTCGCGGACGGCCAGGTGCGCGTGAACCGCTCGCAGGTGCCGCGCGAGGCCCTGGCGGCGGTGCTGGGCCCGGCCCTGCGCGCGAGCGCGAGCGGTCTGGTGGTCGTGAGCTGCGAGGACGCGGTGCCGCTCGGCCGCTTCGTGGGCGTCATCGACGAGGCCAAGTCGCTCGGCGCCCGCCGCATCGCGGTGATCGGGAGGTAGCATGCGCAGACGGACGGCGAGCGCTCCGGATCTCATCACCCGCATCAACGTCACGCCCATCATCGACGTGGCCCTGGTGCTCGTCATCATCCTGCTGGTGACGGCGCCGCTCATGTCGGTGGCCGACCTGCCCGTGGATCTGCCGCAGGCGCACAGCCGCGACGCCGAGGACGAGCGGAACATCAGCGTGACCCGCACGGCGACCGGGGAGCTGGCCGTGGACGAGCGCCGCGTCGCGCCGCAGGCCTTCACCGCCGCGCTGCGCGCGCGCCTCTCGCAGCCCGGGAACGCCGACGTTCTGGTCGTGCTGCGCGCCGATTCCAGCCTGCCCTACTCGGACGTGCGGGTGCTGCTCGAGCAGGCGCGGGCGGCGGGCGCCAAGCGCCTGGCGGTCGCCACCCGCCAGCAGACGAAGGAGCCGCGATGAGCCCCGCCAGCCGGGAGCGGAGTCTGGAGCGGCGCCGCACGGGCGGCGCCATGGCGGTGAGCATCGTGCTCCACGCGCTGCTGTTCGCCTCGCTCCTCCTCGTGCGCCCGTCGGCGCCCCGCGCCGCGCTCACCGAGATCGCCTGGCTCGAGCCGGGCGAGGCGGGCGGCGAGGAGCCGGGCGGCTCGCCGCTGGTGCCCCGCGGCGCTCCGGCGCGGCCGGGCCTGTCCGTGCTGGCGGCGCTCGAGCAGCGGTTCCGGCGCGACGAGAGCCGTGGCGAGTTCGCGCCCGCGCCCCAGTCCGACGTGGCCCTCGACGATCGCCTGAACGCCCGGCTCGCGAGCCTGCAGGGCTCCTCGGCGGCGAGCCCCGCCGTGGCGGGGAACGTCGGCGTGCCCGACGGGGTGCTGGGCGCGCCGGCCATCCCGGCCGGGGGTGCCGGTGGCCTGGGCGGGCCCCTCGGGCTGCATCGCGGCGGCGGCCCCGGCGGCGGCGGCGACGGCCCCGGCCTCGCGCTCACGCGCGGGGGAACGGGGGTGGGGCAGGCGCTCGTGCCGGCGGTGCCGGCGGCGCCACGGCCCGCCCCGGCGGCGGCGAGCGAGGGCGATGCCACCGCGCGGCGCATCGTCGCGGGGGCCACGCTCCTCGGCCCGGTGGCCGACCGACCCGTGCTGCGCTACGCGATCCCCGACTATCCGGACTGGGCCAAGCGCGACGGCGTCGAGGCGGCGGTCACGCTCTACTTCGTCGTGCGCCCCGACGGCAGCGTGCGCGAGAACGTCCTGGTGCAGAAGACGGCCGGGTTCGAGGACTTCGACGAGAACGCCCGCACCGCGCTGCGGACCTGGCGCTTCGAGTCCCTGCGCGCCGGTCGCACGGGCGACCAGTGGGGCACCGTCACCTTCCACTTCCGGCTGCATACCTAGACCGATTCGCGGGGGGCTCCTCTCCATGAACGTGCGGCACTCGATCTGGCTCGCGCTGCTCGCGCTCCTGCCGGCACTGACGCCGGCCTCGGCGGCCGCCGTGGCCGCTCCCGGCCCCGACAGCTCGCTCACCCTCAAGGGCGGGCAGGAGGGCACCGTGTTCCGCACGCTCACCGTGGAAGGCGAGGATCGCATCCACGTGGACTTCGCCCGGCCCACCTTGGAGCTGGACCTCCGGCCGGCCGACGTGCCGGGGCTCGACATCGGCACGGCGCGGGACGTGCTCGACCGCACGCTCCCCGACCTGGTCGCGCCCTTCCAGGCGTCCAGCGCCGCGTTCCGCACGCCCTTCCTCGCGCGGCCCTGGCTCGAGCAGTTCGGCGCGGCCGCGGTGGCGCGCTTCCGCCCCGAAGTGAGGGACGTCGAGCGCTGGAGGCTGTTGGTGGCCGACGCCAAGGGGCGGACCGTGCGGACGTTCGAGGGGCGGGGACGGCCGCCCCAGGAGATCGCCTGGGACGGGAGCGCCCAGGACGGCACGCCCGTCGTCCCCGGGCTCACCTACAGCTACGTGTTCGAAGCCCACGATCGGGCCGGCAACAAGCGCAACTTCGTCGGCGAGGGCTTCCGCGTCGCCGCCTTCCGCATCGCCACCCCCGGCGGGCCGGCGCTCGCCTTCACGGGCCGGCTGCTCGCGACCGAGGGTCAGACGCCGGGCCCGGCGCCCATCGTCCTCGAGGCGGCGAGCTGGATCGATCACTCCGCCGCGGCGACGCGCCCCGTGCGCATCACGGCCACGGCGCGGAGCCTCGAGCAGGCCACGGCCCTGGCCGGCTCGGTGGCGAGGCAGCTCGGCGCCTGCACCCTCGGCGACCCCGCGCGCTACCAGACCGCGACGAGCGTCGAGCCCGACGCCGCGGAGGACGGCGTCGTGCGCATCACGCCGGTTACGCAGCGCTGAACCACGCCCAGCGCGTGCAGGCACGCGCGCTCTTGCCAGCGCCATGACACGCAGCGACCTCGCCTCCGCGAGAGTTCGGCACGCCGCAGACCTGGGCCGCCGAGTGGAGGAGCGATCGCCATGCACGCCGTCATCCGCAGCTACATGGGAGTGCCCGGGCTCGGCCGCCGCCTGTCGCAACGCCGCAAGGACATCGAGAAGACGATGCAGAAGGCCACCGGGTTCATGGCCTACTACCTGGTGGACACCCCGGACGGCACGATCAGCCTGACGATCTGCCGGAGCAAGGAGGGGACGGAGGAGTCCAACCGGCTGGCGGCTGGCTGGCTGAGGGAGAACATGCCCGACGTGGCGCAGCACTCGCCGCAGATCTCCTCGGGCGACGTCGTGATCGACGTCTCGGGCGTGCACGCCACGCACTAGCCGGGAAGGGTGCGAGACGCGGAGAGCCGCTCGCCGGCCAAGCGAGCGGCTCTCCGCATGTGCACGGGATGCGCGTGAATCACCTCGCGGGTGCCTCCGCCGTACGTCCCCCGAGCATAGCGGCGTCGACATCCCGCGAGGCGCCTTCAGCGTACTCAGCCTTGCGCGTCCCGTGTCCGGCCCTGGCAAACTCTGCGGGGGCCCGGGGACCCGCGGCACCGGGGGCGAACTGCCTGGTGCTGGCTCAGCTAGCGACGAGCAGGCTCTCGGCGAAGGGCCACTCGCGGTCCTGCCACCGAGCCGCGCAGCGGAAGCCGGCTCGCCGCGCCAGCTCGGCCGGCTCCTCGGGCGCGTACTTGTGCGAGCTCTCCGTCCACAGGCTCTCGCCCGCCCGGAAGTGCACGCGCAGCTCGAGGCCCGTGAGCGTCACGCTCTCGGCCCGTCGCGCCACGAGGTGCATCTCGATGCGCCGCGCGCCCGCGTTCCAGCGGGCCTCGTGCGCGAAGGCGCTCAGGTCGAAGTCGGCGTCGAACTCGCGGTTCAGGCGCACGAGCAGGTTGAGGTCGAAGGCCGCCGTCACGCCCAGCGCGTCGTCGTAGGCGGCGAGCAGCGTGGGCACGGGCTTCAGGAGGTCGGTGCCCAGCAGCAGGGCGTCGCCGGGCGCGAGGCTCCGGCGCACGGCCCTCAGGAAGCGCTCGTCGGCCGGCCGCTCGAAGTTGCCGATCGTGCTGCCGAGGAAGAGGACGAGCAGGGGCTCGGCGCCGCGCCGCCGCGCCGTCGCCTCGCGCAGCCCCTCGAGGAACTCGGCGGCGATGGGCTCGAAGCGCACGGCCGCGAGGCGGTCCATCTCGATGCGGCAGCGGCCCAGGGCCGCCGGGGAGATATCGATCGGGAGGTAGCGGAGGGCCCGCCGGGCCGCGAGGGCTTCGAGCAGCGGGCGAGTCTTCTTCCCGCTGCCGCTGCCCAGCTCGGCCACCAGGGACGGCGCGGGCGCGAGGCGCGCGATCTCCTGCGCGTGCGCCCGCAGGATGCGCTCGTCGGCGCGGGACAGGCCGTACTCCGGAAGGAGGGTGATGGCCTCGAAGAGGGCGGAGCCCAGGTCGTCGTAGAGGAAGCGAGGGGGCAGGCGCTTGCCCTGCGGCTCCTCGAGCCCGGCGCGGATCTCCGCCCCGAGCTCGAGAACCTCGGCTCGCCAGTCCCCGCCCAGCCCCGCGCTCACGGGCCGACGAGCCGGAAGCCGGCGTAGACGTAGGGGTAGTGCGGCTGGAACCAGTTGCGGAACGAGCGCCGCAGCATGCAGGCGGCGGTTCGCGGCGAGCCGCCCTTCAGGACCTGGTGCTGGCCGTCGAAGAAGTTGGCCGAGTAGCCCGGATAGAAGGGATGCGGGCGGAAGCCGGGCAAGGGCGCGAAGGGGCTGGTGGTCCATTCCCAGCCGTTTCCCAGCAGCCCGCCGATGCCGAAGGCGCTGTCGCCCGCCGGATGGGCGTCCACGGGCGTGGGGTCCCAGTGGCGTCCATCGAAGTTGCCATGGCGCTCCGCGGGCGGCTCGTCGCCCCAAGGATACTCGCGCTCCTCGCCCCCGGGCGTGCCGTAGGCGGCGCGCTGGAACTGCGCCTCGCTCGGCAGCGAGCGCCCCGCCCAGCGGGCGAAGGCGGCGGCCTCCGCGTAGCTCACGTAGACGGGGGCGGCCGCCGGCAGGGGCGTCTCCGCGAACATCCCGCGGGCCGTCCACTCGCCGTCGCGCCGACGCCAGAAGAACGGATGCTCGAGCCCCAGCGTCTCCTTCCAGCGCCAGGCCTCGTCGGTCCACAGCTCGCGGGCCGTGTAGCCCCCGTCGCGGACGAACTCGAGGAAGCGGCCGTTCGTGACCTTGTGCGCATCCATCGAGAAGGCGGGAACCTCGACGGCCAGCTCGCCGAATTCGTTGTCCCAGCCGAAGCCGCCGCTGCCCGCGGGGCGCCCCAGGGTCGTGCGTCCGGCCGGGATGCTCACCACTCGGGGAAGCGCTTCGGGCGGCGAAGGAGCGCTGGGCGGCGCCGGCGCCCGCTTCACCGAGTACGGGAGCTGATGGAGGAGGTAGGCGAGCGTCTCGGCGTGCATCAGGCGATGCTCGATCGCCATGTTCAGGACCGCCGACTCGTCGCCCTCCGCGCCCCAGGAACGCTGCCCCTGCACGCATTCGTCCACCACCCGGCGCACGCGCTCGTTGTACGCCTCGATCGCCTTGCGGCTCGGCCACGCGGAGGCGGGCTCGCTGGGCAGGCCGCCGTCCACCGGGTCGATGCCGAAGGCGAACAGGCGGTCGAACTCCTCGTGGAACGGAGCCACGCCGCAGGCCTGGCGCGCCACCAGGTTCCAGTCGAAGGCCTCGAGATGGCCGAGGTAGAAGATCAAGCGGTGGCGCTCGGGGATGGGACGCACGTAGATCGCCTCGGGGTGGACGAGGGAGAAGATCTCGTCCGTCTGCGCGCGGGCGGCCCCGAGTCGGGACGCGAGGACCTCGCGGTCGCGCGTCAGCACTGGCGAGTTCGCCATGACCTGCCTCCGTAGGGCTGGGGGACCAGCGGTATGATGTGCCGCGCCCGGCCCGGGTTCGGCCTATCCTCGCTCGCCTCGCAGGCGCAGCCCGCGAGGAATCGCCAGACGATCGAGGAGATCGAACGATTTCTGGACCAGGAGGGCGAGCAGTGCCGCCGGGATCGCGCCCTCGAGGATGAGCGAGTCCTGCCGGAGCTGGATGCCCGAGAGGATGGGTTCGCCCAGCCCGCCCGCGCCGATCAGCGCCGCCAGCGTGGCCGTGCCCACGTTGATGACGGCGCTGGTCTTGATCCCCGCCATGATCGCGGGGGATGCCATGGGCAGCCGGACGCGGAGGAGCTGGGCCGCGGGCGAGAGACCGATCGCGGCGGCCGCCTCGGCGAGCGGCGCGGGGATCGTGCTCAGGCCCACGTAGGTGTTCCGCACGATCGGCAGGAGGCTGTAGAGGAAGAGGGCCACGAGCGCCGGCACCACCCCGATGCCGAGGAGCGGGATGAGGAGCGCGAGGAGCGCCAGCGACGGCACGGTCTGCAACGCCCCGGTCAACGTCAGGATGCCGTTCGCCAGCGCCGCCGAGCGGGCCGCGGCGACGCCCAGGGGGATGCCGACGAGCATGGCGGCCAGCAGGGAGAGCGCCACCAGCTTCAGGTGCTGGCCCGTGTCTTCCAGGATCGCGCCCAGCGCCCCGCGACCGCGCGCGACGGCGAGCGCGCGCCCCCCGAGGGCCTCTCCGAGCAGCTCCTCGGCCGCGCGCTCATAGGGCTGGCCTTCGAGCACCACGCGGGCGTTCGCGCGCACCATGCGGGCGGCGTCGATGCGCCCCGCCAGCAGGCGCATCGCCCGCAGGGCGGCCGGCGCGCGCCGCTCGAGGTCCAGGCGGTAGAGCCACACCGCGTCGTAGCGAGGGAAGAAGTGGCGGTCGTCGGCGAGCACGTGCAGGCCCAGACGCTCGATCTGCGCGTCGGTCGAGTAGACGTCGGTGCCGTCCAGCTGGCCGTGGGCGAGCGCCGTGTAGGCCAGCTCGTGCTCGACGCCCCGCACGTCGCGCGGGCGCAGGCCGTAGCGGCGCGACAGGCCGGGCCAGCCGTCGGGGCGGCCGAGGAACTCGTGCGTCAGGCCCAGCCGCAGGTCCGGATGCCGGGCCAGGTCGGAGATCGTGCGCAGGCCGTAGCGACGCTGGGCCGCCGCGGTCACGGCCAGCGCGTAGCTGTCGTCGAAGCCCAGCGGCTCGCTCAGGCCCAGGCCCTGGCGTTCCAGGGTCGCGCGCATCTCGGCGAGGGTCACGGTCTCGGGGGCGTGCAGGATCACCTCGCGGATCGTGCCGGTGTACTCGGGGTAGACGTCCACGGCGCCGGAGCGCAGAGCCGCGAAGACGATCTGCGTCCCCCCGAGGTTGGCGCGGTGCGCGACGTCCTTCACGCCTTCGGCGCGCATGAGGCTCGTGAGGGCCGCGCCCAGCACCCAGGACTCGGGAAAGGCCTTGGAGCCGACCGTGACGCGCGCCGCCGCGCCGTGGGGCAGGAGCGCCAGCGCGAGGAGCGCCACCCTGGCCGAGCCGCCGGGCGTCATCGCGCCGGCCCGCGCGTCGCGACCGGCGGGCGCTGCGCCCGGAGGAACTCGCTCACGAACGGCTCGGCAGGTCGCTCCGCCAGGTCCTCCAGGCGGCCCCGCTGGAGCAGGCGGCCGGCGCGCACCAGAGCGATCTCCTGGCCCAGGTACGCCGCCTCGGCCAGGTCGTGGGTGACGAACAGCACGGTCTTGCCCAGCCGGCCGAAGATCCGGCGCAGCTCGCGCTGGAGGTCCGAGCGGATCATGGGATCCAGGGCCGCGAGCGGCTCGTCCATGAGGAGCACGCCGGGATCGAGCATGAGCGCGCGCATCAGGGCCACCCGCTGGCGCTGCCCGCCGCTGAGCTGGACCGGGTAGCGAGCGAGCAGGCTGCCCGCGAGCTGGGTGAGGTCGAGCAGCTCCTCGAGCCTCTGGGCCACCCGGGTGCGGCTCCACCCCAGATCGCGCGCCACCACGGAGACGTTCGCCCCGGCCGTCAGGTGCGGGAACAGACCGCCCTCCTGGATCACGTAGCCGACCCGCAGGCGCAGCTCGCGGCGCGTGCTCGGCGCGAGGGTGACGCCGCCCACGCGGATGTGGCCGCGATCCGGTGGCACGAGCCCGACGAGGAGGCGGAGGAGAGTGCTCTTGCCCGAGCCGCTGGGCCCGATCAGCGCCAGGGTCGTCCCCGGCGCCACGCGAAGCCGGGCGATGTCCACGGCGAGCGCTCCGTCGAAGCTCTTCTGCAATCCCTCGACCTCGATCCCCGAGTCGCTCGCCGGCTCGGCGGCCCGCCGATCCGGATCCTCGCCCATCCGGTTCACGATGAGCGGGCCCAGGCGAGGGGCTCGTAAAGAACCTGTGAGGCCGGGTCGCTCGGGGGTCCGGGCTCCGCGCCCGGCCGGGGAGCGTGCGGGGACGACGCCGAAGTGGCCGGGAACTGACACCTGCAACGCCCCCGGGGAGTACACCACCCGCGGAGGCCGCGGCGGGCCGAGAGCCACCGGGCCGAAGGAGCACAGCGCATGGACTACGACGCGATCGTCATCGGCTCCGGGCAGGCGGGTGTGCCGCTCGCCCTCGGCCTGGCCGACCACGGCTGGAGCGTGGCCCTGATCGAGGCGGGGCCCCTGGGCGGAACCTGCGTGAACACGGGCTGCACGCCCACCAAGACCCTGATCCATCGGGCGCAGGTCGCGCACTACGCGCGCCACGCCGCGCGCTGGGGCGTCCGCGCGGGCGAGGTCTCGGTGGATCTGGCGCGCGTCGTGGCGCAGAAGGACGCGCTGCTGCAGAGCCGCCGCGAGGGCCTGGAGAGGCAAGTGGCGCGCCGCCCCAAGCTGCGCCTGCTGCGCGGCACGGCGCGCTTCGCGCGGCCGCACGAGGTCGCGGTCGGGGAGGAGCGTCTGGCGAGCCCCCGTATCTTCCTCAACACCGGGGCCCGGCCCCAGGTGCCCGACCTCCCGGGTCTCGAGAGCGTGCCGTACCACACGAACGAGAGCCTGCTGAATGCGACGACCCTGCCGGAGCACCTCGTCGTCCTGGGCGGCGGGTACGTCGGCCTCGAGTTCGGGCAGATGTTCGCCCGCTTCGGCAGCCGCGTCACCATCGTGCAGCGCTCCCCGCAGATCCTCCCCCGAGAGGACGCGGAGGTGGCGCGGGAGCTGCAGCGGGCCCTGGAGGCCGAGGGCATCCGCTTCCTCCTGGGCGCGCGGGCCACCGGCGTGGCCCGGATGGGAGGCTCCCTCGCGGTCCGGGTCGCGCCAGCCGAGGGCGAAGAGACCCTCGTCGGCTCCGATCTGCTCGTCGCCGCCGGCCGCCGCCCGAACACGGACGCCCTGGGGCTCGAGATGGCGGGCGTGGAGATCGACCGCGAGGGCTACGTCAGGGTGAACGATCGGTTGGAGACGAGCGTGCCCGGCATCTGGGCCCTGGGCGACGTGAAGGGCGGTCCGGCGTTCACCCACATCTCCTACAACGACTATCAGATCGTCTTCGGCAACCTCGTCGGGGGCGGGAAGCTGAGCACCGAGGGCCGCGTCGCTCCGTATTGCGTCTTCACCGATCCCCAACTCGGGCGGGTGGGGCTCACGGAGAAGGAGGCCCGGAGGCGCGGAGTCCCGTTGAAGATCGGGCGTGTGCCCATGTCGTGGGTGGCGCGGGCGCTCGAGCGCGACGAGACGGCGGGGCTCATGAAGCTGGTCGTGGACGCCACGACCGACCGGATCCTGGGTGCCTGCATCCTCGGCGTCGAGGGAGGCGAAGTGGTGCAGATCCTGGCGGCGCTGATGCTCGCCGACCAGCCCTACACGCGCCTGCAGGGCGCGGTGTACATCCACCCGACGCTGGCCGAGGGGCTCTACTACCTGATGGACGAGGTGAAGCCGGCCGAGCCCGAAGCCGCTCCTCGCGCCGCGACCCAGGAGGCGGCCACCTAGCTTCGCTGCTCTTCGGCGGGGAACTCCTCGCGGTCGCGCGGTGGTGCCGCCGCGCCGGTCGGCGCTAAGATGCCGGGAGGCTCACCTTGCGGGCCTTGGCGAGGAGGTGTTCATGCACCGGTCGTTCCTGGTCGTCGTCTGGCTGTGCGCGTTCGCTGCCGTTCCCGCCGCGATGGCGGCCGCTCCCACCCATCCCTTCACCGTCCACGACATGCTGGCCATGGACCGCATCGGCGATCCGCAGGTCTCGCCGGACGGGAAGTGGATCGTCTTCGTCGTCAGCCACACGGATCTGGAGCACAACCGGCGCCGCAGCGAGCTGTGGATCGTGGGCGCCGACGGCGCTGGGCTCCGGCCCCTGACGGCACGCGAGTCCGGTGACGACAGCCCGCGCTGGGCGGCCGACGGTGGCTCGCTCTGGTTCCTCTCGTCCCGCTCCGGCTCCGCGCAGATCTGGCGGATCCGCCCGGACGGCGGCGAGGCGCAGCAGGCGACGCACCTGCCCCTCGACGTGAACGCCTTCCTGCCCTCGCCGGACGGGAAGACGCTGGTCGTCTCGGTGGACGTCTACCCCGACGCGAGCCTCGCGGACACCCGGAAGCGCCTGGACGAAGTCGAGGCGCGGCAGAAGAGCGGCCCCTCGGGGATGATCTACGAGCGGCTCTTCATCCGGCACTGGGACACCTGGAACGACGGCCGCCGCTCGCACCTGTTCGCCTTGCCCGTGGAGGGGGGCGAGCCCGTGGATCTGATGAAGGGCATGGACGCCGACTGTCCGAGCAAGCCCTTCGGCGGCACCGAGGAGTTCACCTTCTCGAGGGACGGCCGGCTGGTGCTCTTCACCGCCAAGGACGCGGGCCGCGAAGAGGCCTGGTCCACCAACTTCGACCTCTTCGAGGTGCCGATCGACGGCTCGGCGCGCCCGCGCGACCTCACGGCGGACAACCCGGCCTGGGACACGTCGCCGACCTTCTCGCCCGACGGCCGGACGCTGGCCTGGCTCGCGATGTCCGTGCCCGGTTACGAGGCCGATCGCTTCCGCGTCCTCCTCGCCGCCTGGCCGGGAGGGAAGCCGCGCGAGCTGGCGCCGGCCTGGGACCGCTCGCCGAACTCGATCGTCTGGTCCCGCGACGGCAAGACCCTCTACGCCCTGGCCGAGAACCTGGGGCAGACCTCGCTCTTCGGGCTGGACGTGGCCACGGGGAAGGTGCGCACCGTGGTCGAGCAGGGCACGCTGCGCTCGCCCGCCGAGGCGGGCGGCCGGATCGTCTACGGGCTCGAGCACCTGCGCTCGCCCGTCGAGCTGTACTCGGTGAGGCCGGACGGCCGGGACGCGCGGGCGCTCACGCACCTGAACGCGGAGAAGGTGGCCGCCGCGCGCATGGGCGAGCCGGAGCCCTTCCACTTCCAGGGCTGGAGCGGCGAGACCGTGTACGGCTACATCGTCAAGCCCGTGGACTTCGATCCGGGGAAGAAGTACCCGGTCGCCTTCCTGATCCACGGCGGGCCGCAGGGGTCCTTCGGGAACGACTTCCACTACCGCTGGAACCCGCAGGCCTACGCCGGCGCGGGCTACGCCACCGTCTCGGTGGACTTCCACGGCTCCACCGGCTACGGGCAGAAGTTCGAGGACTCGATTCGCGGCGACTACGGTGGGAAGCCTCTCGAGGACCTGCAGAAGGGCCTGGCGGCGGCGCTCGCGACGCATCCCTGGATGGACGGCGAGCGGGTCTCCGCGCTCGGGGCCTCGTTCGGCGGCTACATGATCAACTGGATCCTGGGCAACTGGCCCGACCGGTTCCGCTGCCTCGTCCTCCACGACGGCAACCTGGACGAGAAGGGCGCCTACTACGACACCGAGGAGCTGTGGTTCCCGGAGCACGACCACCTGGGCACGCCCTGGACGAACCCGGAGCAGTACGAGAAGCAGAGCCCGATCGACTTCGTGAAGAACTGGAAGACGCCGACTCTCGTGGTGCACGGCGGGCGCGACTTCCGCATTCCCTACCCGCAGGGGATCTCGACCTTCACGGCTCTGCAGCGCCTGGGGATTCCGAGCAAGTTCCTCTTCTTCCCCGACGAGAACCACTGGGTGCTGAAGCCGAAGAACAGCATCCTCTGGCACGAGACCGTGATCGGCTGGCTGGATCAGTGGACGAAGAAGTAGCGGGACGGAGCCGGGGCGGCGGCCGGTGAAGGCCGCCGACGAGAGAGCCGGGGCGGAGTCCGCCCCGGCTCTCGTCGCTCTCGGCGCCGGCTACATCACCAGCGCCCCGGTGCGCAGCAGGTACGCGAGGCGCGCCCGCTGCTCCGGCTCCAGCAGCGCGTGGATGCGGCCCAGCGACTCCACGACCTTCTGCTCGACGCGCCCGGCGGAATCCACCCGCAGGCGCGCGGCCTCGTCGGCCTTGCCCCGATCGAACGGGTCGCTCTGCGCCGCGTCGGCCAGCAGCGCCAGCGCCCGATGGTCGTCCACCTCGGCCTGCGCCCGTTCGGTCTTGAGCGCGTTCAGCACGGTCGCCAGCTCCGCGACCTGGGGCTCGTCGAGGCCCAGCTTCCAGGCCAGGAAGCGCAGCGGGCGCCGCACGCCGAGCCCTCCCGAGTAGGAGTGCCCGGGGTAGTGGTGGTGTTCGTGGTATCCGAAGGAGCGGCCTTCGGCCGTGGACTCACAGCCGCAGCGCCCGTGGGGGGCGCATCCGGAATGGGAGCACATCGTGCTTCCTCCTCTCGCCGGGGCGGATCGCTCCCGGCGGGTCAAGAGCGCGGGCACCATGCCTCGCGCCGAACCCCACACTAGCAGAGCCGTCAAGCAGGCCCGGCCATGGAAGCCGAAGGCCCGCGGCCGATCGCCGCGGGCCCTCGCGGGGGGGGACAGGACGCTAGGTCGTCATGACCACGAAGTGCTTGATCTGGCGGAAGCGCGCGGGATCCACGATGCGGATCTCGACCTGCCCGCCCACGAGCTCCAGCTCGTAGCTTCCCGCGGGCTGGGCGCTCAGCACCTTCACCTTGGTGATCTTGTCCACCGTGGTGCGCACGACCGTCTCCTGGTCGGTGTCCAGCGGCTTGAACGCGGTCTCGTCGAAGGCCCCCGTGGGCACCAGGGTCTTGCCGATGCCGAGGAGACCGCCCTGGGCCTTCACGATGCCGGCCGTGGTGAGGTCCTTCTTGGTCCCGACGACGTAGTAGATCGTCGCCAGATCACGCCGCTTGTTCTCGATGTTCTGCTGCTGGTCGTGGATCGTGTCCTGATCCTGCTGGACGGTGACCTGCAGGCCGCTGACGGTCGTCTGCAGCGAGTCCACGCGGCCCGAGAGCACGGCGACCAGCCCTTCCTTCTCGCTCACGGTCTGCTTCAGATTGGCGATCATCTTCTGCAGCCCGGCGATCTTCACGCCGCTCTTCCTCAGCCCGTCTTCGAGCCGCTGGATCCGGTCTCGCGTGCGCTGCAGGCTGGACTTGATCACGGCGATGCGGTCGAGGACCTGCTGGCCGCGCGGCTGCTGCAGGTTCTGCTCCGTCTGCAGCTCCTTGGAGAGCAGCCCGACGCTCTTGTCCGAGAGGGCGATCGCGTTGAGGCTGTCCTGGATCTCGGCGATGGAGTTGAAGGCCTCGGTGTAGTGGGTCCTGGCGGTCTCCTCGGCCGACTTCATGTTGGAGTAGTCCACGGTGCTCTTCTGGTACTTCTGGTAGAGCACGACAGTGGCCGCGGCCAAGAGAACGATGACCACAGCTAGGGCGAACAGGGTGGGTCTACGCATGGCTCCATCTCCTCGTGCGGCCTCTCAGGGGAAGGGCGGGGGACTCGCCCGGCGTGCAGCAGTTCGCGCTCCCGGCCTGGCCCGAGACCTTAGTGAGAGGCGAGGCCGAAGACAACTGCGCATTCGGACGGGGGCATCATTCCGCGTCGAGATCATCATCGAGTTTGCTTCGTCCTGACAGCGGTCGCCGCGTGGCTTCGCTCGCCCAGCGAGCCCAGCGGCAGCGGCGGGCTCTGCAGGGCATGTCTCGACAGCTCACGCCGAAGCCTCCGCCCGCACGGAGGGCGTCGCCCCCGCGGCGCGTGAGCGGCGGCCGTGCGCACCCGCTCGCGCTCGTCCGCCGAGCAGGAGGGAGCGCTGGTGCATGCGCCCGGCGGCGGGTCGAGGTGTGCGGGGGTCACACGCGCTCGCTGGCTGGGCGCGGGCGCTCCGCCGCGGCCCGCGGGGGCGGCACTGCGCCCTTACGGGCGGCACTGCGCCCGCTAGGCATGGCTCTCGTGGTGGATTAGGCTCGGCCGGCGGATTCTTCCTGGGGCCGAGTGGTCCTTCCCGGCGGAGCCCGGGCTCCGCCAGCACTCCCACGGAGTCGGGCTCGGCATCGATTCCTGGCCTCGGGTAGACTGGGGCGGCCTGCGCGGCAGGAGACTCGCGCGCCGGGCGGGGAATTGCGGGGGCACGAGCTGCGATGGAGCGATTCGCGGGACGCTACGTGCTGCTGCGGCGTCTGGGCCGTGGGGGGATGGGGGCCGTGTACCTGGCCCTGGATCTCTCCACGGGGACGGAGTGCGCGCTCAAGCGTCTGGATCCGGGCATGATGCGCGCCGATCCGGACTCCTTGCGCCGCGAGTTCGAGCTGCTGACGCGCCTGCGCCATCCCAGCGTGGTCGCGGTGCACGAGATGGGTTTCGCCCCGGACGGCACGCCGTTCTACACGATGGAGTACGTCCCGGGCGCGCCCATCGATCGCGCCATCCGCCCCGGGGACTGGGCGGCGATCGCCTTCGCGGCCGCGGAGGTGACCCACGGACTCGAGGCGCTGCACGGGGTCGGGGTCGTGCACGGCGATCTGAAGCCGTCGAACCTCCTCGTGCTCCCGGGCCCGGAGCCCTCCGCTCTCCCCGCCGGGGTGCGGCTCCTCGACTTCGGGCTCGCCGCCCTCCTGGGGCGCGACCGCGAGGGACATCGAGGCACGCCTGGCTACGTCGCCCCCGAGGTGGTGCGGGGCGAGCCGCCCGGAGTCGCGGCCGACCTCTACGGGCTGGGCGCCACGCTCTTCGCGGTCGCCTCGGGGCAGGCGGCTTTCCCGCGGGACGAGTCGCTGCCCCTCGCGGACGAGGCGCGGGGCGGCGCGCCTTCGTCGCGGCCGCTCGAGGAAGCGGGCGTCCCCGGTCCGCTCGCCCGCCTCATTCTGCGCCTGATGGCGCCCGCGCCCGCCGAGCGGCCGAGCGACGCGCGCGAGGTCCGCCGCGAGCTGGAGCGCCTCCATCCCGCGGCGCGGCGCACGCTCTCGGCCCGCCTGCGCACCGAGACGCTGGTGGGGCGCGAGCGGGAGCTGGCGAGGCTCGAGCGCTGGCTGGCGCAGGGCGGGGAAGGCGCGAGCGTGTTCATCGTCTCGGGCGAGGCCGGTGTGGGCAGGGCGGCGTTGCTGCGCGAGCTGGCCGTGCGGGCGACGCTCGGCGGGAGGCCGGTGATCGCCCATTCCTGTGCGGCCTTCGAGGCCCCCGGCGCGCTCGCTGCCGCCGTGCTGCGTCGCCTGGCGGTGGAAGGCGAGGCCGAAGGCGACGCCTCGGATCTCTCGCGCCGGGCCCTCGAGCTGCTCGAGAGCGGCGCCCCGGCCTTCGCGCCGGGCGATCTCTCGTTGCTCGCGGACGCGGCTGCGGCGTGGGGTCGGTCGGCTCGGCGCCGGGGCGCGCACGCGCTCGTGCTGCTCGACGATTGCGAGAAGCTCGATGGCGTGTCGCGCACTCTGCTCAGGCGCATGGCCTTGCATCCGCGCGCGGAGGTCCGCTGGGTGTGGGCCATGCCCGGCGGCCGCGCGGGCCTCGAGGAGGACGATCGCATCCTGATCGACGCGGGCCGAGCGGAGCACCTGGCGCTCGGTCCGCTGGACCGTGAGTCGGCCGATCGCCTGGTGGCCGCTCGACTCCACCAACCGGTTCCTCCGGCCCTGGCCGAGGCGCTCTGGAAGCACTCGGGTGGTCACCCCGGCCTGCTCGTGGAGCTGCTGCGGGGCGCGGCCGACCAAGGCGTGCTCACCGAGGGTGAAGGGGGCGTGGCGGTCGATCCGGTGGCTCTGGAGCGCATGGCGTTCCCCGCGGACTTCGCGGCCTCGCTCCTCGCTCGCCTGGCCGCGCTCTCCCCGGCGGCCGTCTCCGCCGCCAGGCGGCTGGCCGCCTGGGAGCGCCCCGCGCGCCGCGAGGAGCTGGACGCGGCGCTCGCCGCGCTGGAGGAGCTGGGAACGGCCGGGCTGGCGGCGCCGGACGAGGCGGGGCGATGGAGTCTCTCCCCGCCCGGTCTCGCGCCGCAGATCCTGGCGTCGCTCCCGGCGGAGGAGCGCCGGCGCTTGCACGAGTGGGTCCTGGCTCACGCCGCTCTCCCGGCGGCGGAGCGCTTCGCGCACCTGCGTGGGGCGGGACGAGTGGAAGAGGCGCTGGCGGCCGCGGCAGGAGCCTGCGACGACGAGCGGCTGGTGACGGACGCTGCCGACCTGGCGCTGGCGGCGGCGCCGGCGGAGGCGGCGGCCTGGCAGGAGCGCGCGGGGCGCGTGCTCCTGGAGCGCGGCCGGCATCGAGCCGCCATTCCCTTCCTCGAGCGGGCGCTCGAGCGGCAAGCGGAGAGCCAGGCGCGCGCCGGCCTCTGGCAGCTCCTCTCGGCGGCGCACCTGCGAGCCGGGCGGCCGGCCGAAGTGGCGCGGGTCGTCTCCCGCGGCCTCGCCGAGAACCCCTCCGAGCGGGTTCGCTCGCTGCTGCTCTGCAACGACGCCACGCGGCTCGTGGGCATGGGCGAGCTGAGCGCGGCCGAGGCCGCTGCGGAAGAAGCCTTGACCTTCGCCCACTCGGCCGCGGACGACGAGGCTGCAGGGATGGCGGCGCTCACCCTGGGCGGCGTGCACCTGGCTCTGGCTCGGGCGCCCGAAGCGGAGCGTCTGGCCCGGCAGGCCGAGGAGGCGTGCTCGCGCGCCGGGCACCGCCTGGGGCGCGTGCGGGCGCTGGGGCTCCGGGCAGGGGCGGTCGCCCTGGCGCGGGACGCGAGCGCCGCGGACCAGCTCTACCTCGACGCCACCGGCGAGGCTCGGGCGCACGACCTGCGCCTCGCGATCGGGGAGCTGCTGATCAACCGCGGCAACCTGCTGCTCGGGATCGGACGTTGGGCCGAGGCCCGCGAGGCCCTGGCCGAGGCTCTGCGCGTGGCGCTCGAGGACGGGCGATCGCGGCACGTGGCCGTGGCTCTGACGCACCTGGCCCTGCTCGACGGGCTGACGGGAAGGGGTGCCCGGGCGCTCCGCTCGGCGCGGGCCGCGGTTCGCTCGACGCGGGCGTACCAGCCGCGGCTCGGCTCCGTGGCCTGGCGCACGCTGGCGCAGATCTACCGCAGCGCCGGGCACTGGCGCGCCGCCGATCGCGCCGCGCGGCGCGGTCTGGCGCTGGCGAGGAAGCTGGGCCTGGCGGAAGAGCTGGGCTGGTGCCAGATGGAGTACGCCCAGCTCTACGCGGCCGCCGGGCGCTGGAAGGAAGCGGGTGAGGTGTGCGACCGGGCCCTGGAGGCGCCGCGCCTCGCCGGCACCGTCGCCGGCGTGCTGCTGGCGGCGATGTCCGGGCGGGCAGCGGCGAGGCGCGGGGACTTCAAGGCGGCGGCCGGCCGACAGGACACCTGCAGGAGCTGGCTCGCGGAGCAGCTCTCGCCTCTGGCCCAGGCGCACGTCCAGCAGCTCGAAGCGGAGTGCGCTCTGGCGCAGGGTCGGGTGGACCGCGGCCTCGAGCTGGCGGTGCAGTCCCTCGCGACCTTCGCGGGGCTCCCGGATCCGCCCGATCGCGCGGCGGCGGCCCTGGAGTTCGGCCGGCTGGCCATGGCCGCCGGGGCGGATTCGCTGACGCCGGCCGGCGAGTGGCTGCAAGAGGCGGCGGCCGCCTTCGAGCGGCTGGGGGATCGTCGCGGCCGCGAGCGGGCCCTGGGGGCGGAAGTGGACTGGCTGCGACGCTCCCGGGCCTCGGCGGCGAGGCCCGCGCAGGGCCGCGACCTCCTCCGCTCGGTGAGTCGCCTGCTGGATTCGTTCTCGGATCCGACGGAGCTGACCCAGCGCGCCATGCAGCTCGCCGTGGAGCAGTTCGGAGCCGAGCGAGGAGTGTTGCTCCTCGCCGACTCCCAGACCGGGAACCTCCTTCCCGTGGTCGAGCACGGGGCCGTGGACGCGGACACGCGGGATCGGGCGCTGGGCTTCAGCCGCCGGGTCGTGGAGCGCGTGGCCCGCAGCGGCGGCAGCCTCCTCATCGGCGACGCGCCATCCGATCCCGAAGCCCGCTCCGACAGCGTAGTCGGGCTGGGGCTGCGCTCGATCGTCTGCGTTCCCCTGTACGCGAGCGGCAACGTGATCGGCGCCGTCTATCTGGACGACTCGCGCCGCTCGGACGTCTTCTCCGAGGCCGATCGAGGGCTGCTGGAAGGCTTCGCCCACCTGGTGGCGGTGGCCATCGAGAAGAGCCGCGGCCACGAGGAGGTGCAGCGGGCGAACGAGCTCCTGGTGGGGGAGAACCTGTCGCTGCGGCGGGAAGCCGAGGTGCGCTTCCAGCCGCAGAACTTCATCGGCCGCAGCTCGGCGATGCAGAAGGTCCTGGCCCTGGTGGAGCGCGCGGCGCAGACCTCCACCACCGTGCTCCTCACGGGGGAGAACGGCACCGGCAAGGAGCTGATCGCGCGCACCCTGCATCACAGCGGCCGCCGCCACCTGGGACCCTTCGTCGCGGTGAACTGCGGCGCCATTCCCGAGACGCTGCTCGAGAGCGAGCTGTTCGGCATCCTGCCGAACGTGGCGACGGGCGTGCGAGGCCGGGAGGGCCGCTTCGTGCAGGCTCACGGCGGGACGCTGTTCCTGGACGAGATCGGGGACATGCCCCTCTCGCAACAGGTGGCTCTCCTCTCCGCCATCGCCAACCGGGAGATCACTCCGGTGGGCGGCGGCCGCGCCGTTCCCGTGGACGTGCGCATCATCGCCGCCACGAACTGCGACCTCACCCAGCGCATCGAGGAGGGGGCGTTCCGCGAGGATCTCTACTACCGGCTGAACGTCATCCCCATCGAGGTGCCTCCGCTGCGGGAGCGCAAGGCCGACATCCCCGCCCTGGCCCAGTACTTCACCGCGCACTTCGCGCAGCAGCAGGAGCGCGAGGCTCCCGAGCTGTCACCCGAGTTCCTGGCGGCCCTGATGCAGAGCGACTGGCCCGGCAACGTGCGAGAGCTGCAGAACTACATCGAGCGGGTGATGGCCATGACCCCCGGGCGCGTCCTGCAGCCGCGGCCCCTGCCGCGCGATCTGGAGGGTCGGCCGCCGCGCCTGCGGGTCGGGCGGGGCCGGCGCCTCGCGGACGTGATCGCCGACGTGGAGCGGCAGATGGTCCGGGAGACCCTCGAGCGCTGCGGCGGCAACCAGAGCCGGGCGGCGCGCGAGTTGGGGATGACCGAGCAGTCGCTCCGCTACCGTCTCCGCAGGTACAAGGGCAGGCAGGCTCGCAGTTCTCCGCGACCTCGCAAAGATCGGCGCTAGTTGCACAATCGCGTGCCCAGCCGGTCGATAGCGTGCAAATGCTGGCCGCGCTCGCCGATTTCGGCGAGACATGGGCCAGTCCGCGGTTCCTCCCTTCCTTGAACGCCGGCGCCTAACCGCCACCGCCGCAATGTATTCACTCCTTGTGCCTCGCCGGCGCCGGCGTGGCACGGCTCTCGCCTTGGGTATGGATCGGCAAGATCCGTCACTTACCCAAGGAGACCTCGATGAGACCCATCTGGGTGGTCGTGCTCGCGCTCCTTTGCTTGACCAGCTTGATCGTGCTTGCCAGCCCGGCAGCCGCGCAGAACGGTGGCGGCGAAGTCCCCGGTGGCACCTTGCCCGCGTTCCTCGCTCCGGTGGAGCCGGGTGACGCCGCCTCGCTCGCCACGCCCACGCCGTACTTCGGCGATCTGCTCAGCCTCTATTGCCGGACCTTCGTTCTCTTCCCTTCTGCCTGGCCATTGTCTTACAGGGACCCTGCTTCGCTCCACGCTCGGTCGGCGGTCTTGCGTGAGCCCCGTCGAGCTGACCATTGGGTGAACAGGGGCTCGATGGCCCGCGTCGTCCAGAGATGACGCGACGCCAACCGCGGGGGGCTGCAGCGAGGCCCCCCGCGTCCCTCTTGCGTCTCCACCGCCACAGCCTCTCGAACGTGCTGGTGGTGGGGGGGACGGACATCCAGCGGCTGGACGTGGCCCGCGCCTTCCATCGGGCGAGCCCGGTCCGCGGCGGGCCGTTCGTGGCCGTGGACTGTGCGCAGGACCACGCCACGGTCTGGCGCGCGCTCCAGCTCTGGCTCGGCTCGGATGAGCCGCCGGCCGCCAACCCACTGGCCGAGTGCGAGTGCGGGACGCTCTTCCTGGATTCCATCGAGCTGCTTCCCCAGGAGTCCCAGCGCCTCCTCCTCGCGCTGACGCGCCGCCTCGAGCTGGCGTGGGAAGGCGCGGCCTCTCCGCGCGGGCCCCTCCGGCTCGCGGCGGGAAACGCCGATGACCTCGCCGAGGCCGTGGAGCAGCGGCGGTTCTCGGCGGCGCTCTTCGATTCCCTCGACAAGATCCGCGTCGGCCTTCGCCGCGTGCCCTGGAGAGGAGCCGCATGATGGCCCCCGCGGGCCACGCGACGCGCGAATACGACGCCCTCCTCGGAATCCTGGAGGAGGGCGTCGTGCTTCACGCCATGGACGGATCCATCGCGTCGTGCAACGCCTCGGTGGCGCGGATCCTGGGCCTGCCGGCGCACGTGCTGACCGGCTGCCCCGCCCTCTTCGTCGGGCTGGAGCCCCGTGGCGAGGGCGGAGACCCGCTCTCGCCCGACGAGGAGCCGGCGCGCCTGGCACTGCGCACGCGCCTGCCCCAGGGACCACGGACCCTCCGGTTCCGTCGTCCCGACGGCCAGCCGGGCCTGGCGGCCGTGCGGGCGACGCCCCTCTTCGCGCCGGGCGAGCCCGTGCCCGCGGGGGCGTTGACGGTGCTCGAGGACCTGACGGTGCGGGAGGCCTCGAGCCGTCGTTCGCTCGAGGCGGGGCGGAACGAGGCGATCGGCCGACTCGCGGAGGGCGTCGTCCGCGACCTGGGCGACTTGCTGACCGCGATCCTCGAGCATGGTGACGCGCTGCTCGAGACGCTCGGTGCCGGCGATCCCCGCCGCGGGGACGCCGAGGAGGTGCGGAAGGCGGCGGCGCGGGGGACCGAGCTGACGCGCCGGTTCCAGGAGATCCGCGCACCCGAGCCTCTCGGTCCGCGGGCTCCCGATGTCCGCCTCTCCGCGCTGGCCGAGCCTGCGGAGAGGCGCAGGGAGCAGGCGGCGGATTCTCCGGCCGCGGCGGCCGAGACCCTGCTGCTGGTCGAGGACGACGAGCAGGTGCGCCGGCTCGCGAAGCGCATTCTGGAAGGCCATGGCTTCGACGTGCTCGAGGCGTCCGATGGTCGCGAGGGGCTCGCGCTCTTGGAGCGTCACGCCCCGCGGATCCACGCCCTGATCACGGACGTCGTCATGCCCGAGCTGAGCGGCCCGGAGCTGGCCCGTCGAGCCACCGCGAGAGTGCCCGGGCTGCCCGTGCTCTTCCTCTCGGGCTTCGCCGATCTGGAGCAAGCGGCAGGGGGCGTGACGGTCGAGCGCGCCTGCTTCCTGGCCAAGCCGTTCGAACCGGGCGCCCTGGTCGGCAAGCTCAGGGAGATGATGGCGCAGCCGCGGGTGAGCTGAGGCCGCCGGGCCGCGGCTCGCGACGTCCCGGCGACGCTTGGTCAAGAGCAGGCCACGCTGGCCGCGCCTGGTCCCGATGCCTTCGCGCGACAGGGGCGGGAGGGGCCGCCAGAGTGGGCGCAGGCCACGGTCCGCTCCAGGCCAACTCGACAAGGGCGCGTGCAGGAACGCCGCTGGGCGCTTCCGTTTGTACCCTCGGACTGTAGCTCCTGCAGAGATTCGAGTTGGTGCGTCGCTTCGGGCCGCCCTGCGGGCCGCGCAAGTGCAAGCATCGCGGCGCAGGGGCAGTCGCGAACCCCTCCGACTCTCCTTCGGGCACTCCGCTTGCGACACCTCCCCCGTGGTCCATGGCGGACCAGGCCGCTCGGTGGGCCGCGGAACGAAAGGGAGCGTAAAGGATGAAGCGCACCATGTGGTCCCTCGTGGTCGCAGCGGCGGTGCTCCTGACGGGAGTGGCGACGGCGAAGGAGATCGATCCCAAGTACTCGGGTCCCCAGAACCAGCCGGGCGCGGGTGATCAGGCCTGGTGGACGGTTCCCGCGCAGAACGACCCGGGCACGTCGGCCCCCGCCGAGGAGGCGGTCTCTGGCAGTCAGCAGCAGTCCTCCGGGACCGTGAACCAGACGGGCCCCTCGGACGAGACCCCTTCGACCTCGACGGACCAGAGCCAGGCGAATCCCTCGGACCAGTCGCAATCGAGCCCGTCGGGCACCATGCAGTCCAGCCCCTCGGACCAGTCACAGTCGAACCCCTCGGACACGCAGAGCGGCAGCTCCAGCATGCCCAAGACCGCCAGCCCGCTTCCCCTCGTCGGGCTCACGGGGCTCCTGGCCTTGAGCGCGAGCCTGGCGCTCTCGCTCCGCCGGCGGAGTTCGTAGGGCCCTCCCAAGCGCCGGGTGCCCGGCATCGGGCAGAGTGGTCGGGTGCCCGGCGAAGGAGGCGCTGAGTCATGAGCCGCGCGCGGTCGTGGCTGGCGGGGATCCTCTTCACGGTGGGAGTCCTCGCCCTGGGTTATTGGTCCTGGGCCGTGCTGGACGGGCGCAGCCACCAGGCGGCGCTCGCTCGGCGGCTCGAGGCCGTGGCGCCGCGCTCGCGCCGCGGGCGCACGGGGCGGATCGCCAGCGCGACGCGCCGCGAAGCGGCGGAGAGCGGTCTCGTGGGGCGGCTGGAGATCCCGCGCCTCGGGCTCTCGGCACTGATCGTCGAGGGGACGGACGACCTCTCCCTGCAACGCGGAATCGGCCACCTCGCGGCCTCGGCGTTCCCCGGGGAGCCGGGCAACGTCGCGCTGGCGGCGCACCGCGACTCCTATTTCCACCGGCTGGGCGACGTGGCGAGCGGAGACCTCGTGCGCCTGCGCACCCCCGACGGCGTCTTCGCGTATCGCGTCGACACGACCTTCGTCGTGCCGCCGGATCGAGGCGATCTGCTCGTCGGTCACGGGCGGGCGATGCTCACGCTGGTGACCTGCTACCCGTTCCACTGGATCGGGCCCGCGCCGGAGCGCTTCGTGGTGCGGGCCGTCCCCGTGGATCCCGCCCTCGCGGGCCGGATGGCGCTGGCCGCGCACGCCCCCGCCGCGCGTGGGCCGGCCGGGCGCCGCCGGCACGCGCCTCAAGCCGACTCGGACTCCGTCTCCAGCCGGCCCGCGGCCTCGTACACGTTGAGCCGGTTGTAGAGAGTCTTGAGGCTGATGCCGAGGCGGCGCGCCGTCTCCTTCTTGTCGCCGTCCAGGAGGCGCAGCGTCGCCAGGATGAGACGACGCTCCACCTCGGCGAAGGGCTCTCCGAGCGGCACGGTGAGGAGGGGGGTGTCCCGCGCCGGACCCGTGGGCGGCTCGGCGGCGGGCTCGCCCACGTCGGTGATCACCTCCTCGGCCAGGATGGCCGCGCGCTCGACGACGTTCCGCAGCTCGCGAACGTTGCCCGGCCAGGGCCGCGTGCGCAGGCGGCGCAGTGCCTCGGGCGACCAGCGGTGCGTCGCTCCCTCGCGGGCGTCGTACTCGGCGAGGAAGTGGGTCGCGAGCAGGTCGATGTCGTCACCCCGCTCGCGCAGCGGCGGGAGCGCGATGGGAAAGACGTTGAGGCGGTAGTAGAGGTCCTCGCGCAGGCGCCCCTCGCGCACGGCGGCCCCCGGCTCGCGGTTCGTCGCCGCGACCAGACGCACGTCCACGCCGGTGGGCTCGGACGCGCCCACGCGCAGCAGCTCGCCGGTCTCGAGCACGCGGAGGAGCTTCACCTGTGCCTCGGCCGGCATCTCGGTGATCTCGTCCAGGAAGAGGGTGCCGCCGCTCGCCTCCTCGAAGTAGCCCCGCCGGCTGCGCTCGGCGCCGGTGAAGCTCCCCCGCTCGTGGCCGAACAGCTCGCTCTCGATCACGTTCGGCGCCATCGCGCCGCAGTTGATCGCCAGGAACCGCTCGGTCGCCCGCGGGCTCATGCGGTGCACGGTCTCCGCCACGATCTCCTTGCCGGTGCCGCTCTCGCCGATGAGCAGCACCGTGGCTCGGGTCGGCGCGACGCGCGCGATCAGGTCGTAGACCCGCTGCATGGCGGGCGAGCGGCCCACGAGCCGCCCGAAGTGCCCGAGGTCCCGCAGCTCGCTGCGCAAGGCGTCCCGCTCGCTGCGCAGGGCGCGGGTGCGCAGCACGTTCGCCAGGATGGCGCGAAGCCGGGGGCGATCGACGGGCTTGGTGAGGAAGTCCAGCACGCCCTGCCGCAGGGCGCTGACCGCCGCGTCCAGCGTGGCGTTGCCGGTGATCACGACCACGTCCGTCGCCTCCAGCGGGTCCGTCTCGGGGGCGAGGAGGTCGAGGCCGTGCCCGTCGGGCAGGGCGAGGTCCACGAACACCACGTCGATCGGCCGCTTGGCCAGCCGCGCGCGCGCTTCCGCCAGGGTTCCGGCCTCCTCGGCCTCGAACCCCTCCCGGCGCACGAGGAGGGCGAGGCTCTCGCGAAAGATGGGGTCGTCGTCCACGATCAGGGCGACGCGCGGGCTCGGGGGCGCCGCGTCCTCGGGAGCGCCCGGGCCCGGCTCGCGCGCCTCGCTCATGCCGACCTCCGCCACGTCATGGGGTTCACGCAGTTCAGCTCCGTCCAGTACCGCACCGCCCGAGCCAGGTCGCGGCCGGGCTCCGCGCCGCCGTAGCGCTTGACCACGTAGCTGTTGGCGCCGAAGTCGTAGCTGCGGCGGATGTCCTCGACCCGCGAAGAGGACGAGATCATCACCACGGGCAGGCGCTTCACGCGCTCGTCGGCCCGCACCCGCCGCAGCACGTCCCAGCCGTCCACCACCGGCATGTTCAGATCCACGAAGACCGCCACCAGGTGCGGCGGGGACAGCTCCGCCTGCCGGCCGTCGAGCCCCAGGAGCCGCAGCGCGTCGGCGCCCGTGCGGGCCATGTGCACCTCGGTGTCCAGCCGCTCCCGTCGGATGGCCCGGCCCGCGATCTCGAGGTAGTCCTCGTCATCATCCACGATCAGGATGGCCGGCGGAAGCATCGCCCTTCCCTCCCGGGCGGGGGAGCGTGAAGCTGAACGTGGCCCCGGTCGCCCCGTCGCTCTCGGCCCAGACATGGCCGCCCATGCGGGTCACGCTCCTGGCCACGATGGCCAGGCCGAGCCCCGTGCCCTCGACTTCGGCGCCGTGCAGGCGCCGGAAGGGCTCGAAGAGCTCCTCCGCGCGCCCGGGCTCGAAGCCGCGGCCGTTGTCGCGTACCCAGTAGGTGTTCTCGGTCGAGTCCTCGGAGCCGCCCACCTCGATCACCCGCGCCTCGCGGCCGCGCGAGAACTTGAGCGCGTTCCCCAGCAGATTCACGAGCAGCCGGTGCACGAGCGCCGGATCCGCCCAGGCCGGGGGCAGCGCGCCGACCGTGAAGCGGACGTCGTCGTCCCCGCCCTCCCGACCCTTGGCCTCGGCGAACGCGCGCTGCGCCACCTCGGCCATGTCCACCGCGTGCGTCTCCTCGGGCGACGAGCCGCTCGCCGCGAACTCGCCGAGGGCGTCGAGGAGCTGGTTCGCGCGGCCCGCCGCGGCGCGGATGCGCTCGATCAGGCGGGCACCATCGGCGGCGAAGCGCGCGCCGTAGTCCTCCTCGAGCACCGCCGCGAAGTTCAGGATGGCCCCGATGGGAGAGCGCAGATCGTGCGAGATCGAGTGGCTGAACGTCTCCACCTCGCGCAACGCCTGCGACAGCTCGGCGGTGCGATCGTGCACCCGTTGCTCGAGGGCCTCGTTCAGCTCGTTCAGCTCGCGGTCCCGCCGGGACAGCTCGGCGAGCCGCCCATCCAGGTCGCGATTGGTCCGGGCCAGCGCCGCGGAGAAGTCGCGCAAGCGCAGGAGGGAGAGGAGCAGGACGCCCACGGCGATCGAGAGGAACGCTTCCGTGACCAGGAAGAGGCTCGACCAGGGCATGGCCACCTGGCGCACGAGGTCGTCCGAGGGCGCGAGGTCCACGCCCAGGATCGTGCCCGCGGGCGAGGTCAGCGTGCGGCGCACCCGCATCCAGGACGGCGCCAGGCGGTCGGGCAGGACGCGCAGCGGCAGCCGTCGGCCGTTCTCGGCCAGCAGGGTGATCGAGAGGTCGCCGCTCAGCAGGGCGTTCCGCTTGAGCCACAGCGAGTCCACTCGGACCTCGCCCACGATGATGGCGAGGCTGTCGCGGACCGAGCGCACCGGCACGAACACGTCCAGCTCGTAGGCGTCGCTCCAGCGGTCGAGGATGGTGTTCGCGGGCGCGTTCAGCTCGAACTGGGCCTGCCGGAGGACGCGCGGCGGGACCCTCGCGGTGGTGTCGCGCGCCACGAAGCGCTGCTCGCTCGAGTCCCGCGCCACCCAGGCGAGCCACTGCACCCCGGGGAAGCGATCCATCACGAGGCCGGCGTCGAGCGACCAGGCGTCCTCGCGGGACGTCCCCCGCATCTGCCAGAGCATGCCCAGGCCGCGCACCGCGTTCGCGTCACGGTCGAGCTGCCACTCGAGCGTGTTCGTCGTCCCGTCGGCGAGAGAGCCCAGCATGCCACTCAGCTCCGCGCGGCGCTGACTCGCGGCGCGCGTCCAGACCACGAGCGAGATCGCGATCCCGACGAGCACGACGAATCCGGCCGTGGCGTAACGGCGGCCGGGTGTGGCGGGCAGCGTGCCGACCCTGCGTGGAGAGAAAGGCCAGAGCACCTTGCGTCCCGGGGGAGCGGCCAGGTGGAATGTCGCGCCGCCTCGGGAGCCGGGGCGGCCGCCGCACGAGGCATGGCGAGGGCCCGTTCCGACGAGTCACACGTTTGTCCCCGCTTACGGACGGCTCGACTCGCCGGACGGGCCCTCAGTCTAGCGCTTTCGCCGGCTTTCGCCACTGCCCCGACATGCTCGTCCCCGCCCGGCCGGCGGCTGGCGGGGTGGGCGCGCCGCCCGCCAGGCTCCGGCGCGGCCGGCCGGGGCCCGGGGGCCGAGCGCGACCCGCTAGAAGCGCACGCCGCCCATGAGGGCCAGCTCGCCCTGGTCACTGAGCACGCCCTTCATCTGCACGAACGGACGCAGCGCTTCCCGGTGCCAATTGACTCCGCCCACCAGGTTCAGGCCGGCATTCGTCTGCGTGTTGCCGCCCTCGGGGTGGTCGAAGATGAGCGCGGGCCCCGCGCCCGCGTAGAAGTTGTACGAGGTCGCCGTGGGAAAGTCGTAGTGCACGTCGGCGTTGAGCGAGACCTCGTCCGAGCCGTTGGCGAACGCCGCCTCGAGGTTCGGATTGAAGTACCAGCTCGCGGCGGGCCGCAGCCTCTGGATCACGCCTCCGCCCAGGGCGAATCCGCCTTCGTCCGTGTAGACGCCGCCGCGCAGATCGGCCATCGTGTCGGCGCGGACCGGGGACGGAGTGGAGGCGCAGGCGACGAACGCCAGCGCGAGCGATGCGGCCGCGGCGGCCAGCGAGTTCCCGAGCTTGCGAATCATGGTTCGAATGCCTCCTCCCGACATGGTTCCAGGGAACGCGGCTCAGGCTCGGCGCTGTCGGCCTCGGCGCGCGAGCCGGAAGGACGCGAGAGCAAGCCCCGGGCCAGACGCGCTCACCTCACAAGTCGCGCTCATGCAACAGGGCGATGGGGCGAGCGACGCCGTGGGTGAGCCCCGCGCCGTGTATTTTGTGCAAACGGCTCCCGCCTGACAGTTCCGGAACCGAAGCTGCAACACTTCTCCGCGCACGAGCTTGGTGCCCGGAGTTCCGCCGCGCGCTCCTCTAGCCCGCGAGCCGGTGGTGGCTTCGGGGGCGTGCAGGACGCCCGAAGGCGCCCCGGCCCTCTCTCTGGCCTCGATGTTGCTCGAGCCTGGGGCAACGGCCCGGCGCCCGCGGAATCGAGAGGTCGCTCGAGAGCGGCGTCGCGGCTGGTGGCATCCGCCACGTGGGAAGCAGGTCCGCGCCCGAGCGCGTGCGTGTTCCGGCGCGGCGCATTCGAGGAGAGGAGGTTCGACGTCATGATCAGTCACGCCAAGGCCCTCTGTATCGTGCCGGGCCGCGCGGGGGTCGCGTTGCTCCTTCTACTGGGCCTGTCCCTGCTCGTCGCTCGCCCGGTCCGCGGCGCGGAGCTGATCCCGTCCGTCGGGCTCACCAAGTCGGTGAACGGCGACGCGGACGCCAAGGTGTTCGGCGGCATCGCCCTGCGGGGTGACCTGCTGCCGTTCCTGAAGGACGAGATCGGCATCTCGTACCGGAGCGAGACCGTGGACGGCGGGCTGCTGAAGACGCGGATGTGGCCCGTGACCGCGTCGCTCTGGCTGCAGCCGGTGCCGCTGCTCTACGGCGGCGCCGGGGTCGGCTGGTACAACGTGACCTACGACTACAACCAGGCCGTGCTCGGGAGCGCGGTGCAGGACGAGACCAAGCAGCAGTTCGGCGTCCACGTGGGCGGCGGCATGCGGGTGCCGATCGCTCCGTCGGCGGCTCTGGACCTGAGCGGGCGCTACGTGATGATGCGCGACCAGCGGAGCGTTCTCGTGCCCCAGCACTTCAATCCCGACTTCTGGACCGCCTCTCTCGGACTCGCGTTTCGCTTCTGAGCGGGCGGACGGCGGAGAGATCCCCCGGGCCCCCGGCGCTCCGGCGCCGGGGGCCTCCGCGTGCCGGTCGCGAGTGTCGCCGGCGCGCCCGCCGCGCCCGCTCGTGGTATAGATACCGCCGCTGGCCCACGCATTGCCGCGCGCCTCTCCTCCGGAGCCCATGCTCGTCCGCCTCGACCTCGCCCCGTTCGCGGCCTGCGCGCTGGCGGTCGCGTTCGGGGTCCTCTTCCTGGCCGCCAAGCACGTCCCGCCCCTGGCGGGCGCGTGCGCATTCTGCGAGGACCCCTTCGACGCCGTCGGCTCCTTCGGCGTGCAGCTCGCGGCGTTCGCGGCCGTGGTCGCGGCGCTCGTGAGCGCCCTGGCCCTCCGCGCCCTGCCTCCCGCGCCCGGGCTGCGCGCGCGGAGCCTCGTGGCCGGCGTGCTCGCTCTCGTGGTGCTGGCGCTCTACCCCGCGGGCTGGCGCCAGGGAGTGCTGGGGGTCGTCCTCACGGCCCTCGCCGGCACGGCCGCGTTCTTCGTCCTGGTCCGGGCGCTCGCCGCCGCGCTTCTCACGCCGCCCGAGGCCGGCGCGCCGGATCTGCTGGACGATCTCACCGCCTGCGCGCGGGCCTTGCGGGCCCGGGGTCGCACCCTCGTCCGCAGCGGCGACGAACCTGGCGACGCTCGGCGCCGCGCCGGAGAGGCCGCGGCGGGGGCGCGCCGCCACGCCTGGAAGATCGCTCTCGCCGCGGGGATGGCCGCGGGCCTGGGCCTGGCGCTCGCGGAGGCGTTCGGCGAAGGCAGCCACACCCTGCCCCGGCGCTTCGCCCTCGTCGTCGCCGTCTTCGTCGGCTTCGAGGGCGCCGGCGTCCTGCTCGGCTACGCGCTGCTCGGCCGCCTGCTCGCGCTGGTGCGCGACCGAGCCTGAGCCGCCCGCCTCCCGGCTCGGCGCCGAGCCGTCCGGGACGCAGGCCGCGCGGCGAAGCCTACGCGGCCTCGACGGCCGCGAGGCCCTCGTCGAGCACGCGCAACGCCTCCTCCACCTCGTCCAGGCTCACGCTGAGGGGCGGGGAGATGCGCGCCACGTTGCCGTGCAGCCCCCCCTTGCCGATCAGCAGCCCGCGGCGCTTCGTCTCCTCCATCAGGCGGGCGAGCGCCGGGGCGTTCGGCGTGCGGTCGCTCGCCGTCTCGTCCTTCACGAACTCCACGCCCTGCATGAGGCCCATGCCGCGCACCTCGCCGATCAGGCGGGGATGCGCGCGCTGCAGCCTCTCCAGACCCTCGCGCAGCCTGCGGCCGGCCCGGGCCGCGTTCTGGCGCAGGCCGTCGTGCTCGATCACCTCGATGGTGGCGCTGGCTGCCGCCGCCGAGACGGGGTTGCCGCCGAAGGTGGAGATGGTGAGCGTCTTGAGCGAAGCGGCGACGGCGGTGGTCGCCACGCAGGCCGAGAGGGGCAGCCCGTTGGCGATGCCCTTGGCCATGGTCATGATCTCGGGCTCGACGCCCCAGTGCTCGATGCCCCACCACTTCTCGCCGGTCCGCCCGAAGCCCGTCTGCACCTCGTCGCAGATGAACACGCCGCCGTGCCGGCGCACGATTTCGACCGCGATCGGGAAGTACTCGCGCGGCGGCGTGACGAAGCCGCCGACGCCCAGGATGGGCTCCGCCAGGAAGCCGGCGACCTGCCCGGTCGTCGTGGTGCGGATCAGCTCCTCGAGGTCGCGGGCGCAGCGCACCTGACAGCTCGGGTAGGTGAGGCCCAGCGGACAGCGATAGCAGTAGGGCGCCAGCCCGTGCTTGACCGCCGCGACCTGGGTGGGGAGGGCGCGCCACGGCGCGTGCCCGGTGAGCGATTGGGCCAGCAGCGAGCGCCCGGAATAGCCGTGGCGCAGGGCGACGATCTCGCTCCGCCCGGTGAAGAGCTGGGCCATCATCACCGCCGTCTCGTCGGCCTCCGTGCCGCTGGCGGTGAAGAAGCACTTCTTCAGCTCGCCGGGCGTGATCGCGGCCAGCTTCTCGGCGAGCTGCACGACCGGCAGGGTGGGGTAGAGGCTCGAGACGTGGCCCAGCCTGTCGATCTGCGCCTTCACGGCGGCGTTCACCCGCTCGTTGGCGTGCCCCACCGAGATCGTGAGGATGCCGCCGAAGAAGTCGAGGTACTCGCGGCCGTCCAGATCGCGGACCCGCTGGCCCTTGCCCTCGGCGAGCACGAGCGGCTCCTCGTAGTAGTTCGCCACCGCGGGGAACAGGAACTCCTTGTGCTTCCTTCGCACCTCGGCGGAGCCGAGGCCGGATTCCGTGTCGGACCTGGGTCGTGCGTCCATCGCCATCTCCCTCTCGCGGTTGTCGGCGCTGCCTGAGTGAATTCCCGCGGCCGAGTCTACCGCAAAGCCTCCGAGCCGGTGCGCGCCCCTGGGCCATCGGCCGGCTCGGCCGCAGATCCGGAGGGATGGCGAAAGGGCCAGGCGAGGCGACGCGCTCCGAGGTCGGAGCCGCCGTTCAGGCCGACGTGCGGGCACCCGCGGGGCGACGAGCCGAGCCCCGTGTCGCGTTCGCCGCTGGAGCCGCGCGGAAGCGAGGCCTGGCGCCGTCAGTCCGTCGTCGGGCGCGTGAGCGCGAACGTCATGCCGCCGAAGAAGCTCCGCAGACCGCAGGCGGCGAGGAGGCGATTGACGAGCGCCAGCGCGTAGAGGATCGGCGGCGCGAAGCGGAAATACCAGAAGAAGTTCGGCCAGGTCACGACGTGCTCGACGATCAGCCCGGCTCCTTCGGCGAGCCGGCGCACCCGTGCCGGCGTGTTCGCCCGGTAGAACGTGGGGGAGTTCTCGGCGTGCTCCTTGCCGAAGCTCGCCTCGCGGACGGCCGCGCGCAGCCAGAGGGGCGTGAGCCGGATCGCCCACATCCCGGGGTTGCGCACGTTCACCGTGGTGAGCACGACGGCTCCGCCCGGCTTCAGCACGCGCGCGAACTCGGCCAGGCACGCCTGAGGCTCGGCCAGGTGCTCGAGCACGTAGCTGCTCAGGATCACGTCGAAGCTCGCGCTCCGCAGGGGAAGGACGCCGGTGTCGGCGCGCACCTTCCAGGTGACGTCCCGGTTGCGGGCGAGCACGTCCGGGTCGAGATCGATGCCGAGCACGTCGAACCGGCCCGGGTAGCGGCTGATCAGTCCGTACTGGAATCCGCAACCCGCATCGAGCACGAGGGGGCGCTTCAGCTCGGGATGCTTCGCCAGCCAGCCGTCGAGAAGCCCCTTCTCGCAGTCGTGGCCGACCTGAAAGCTCGGGTCCAGGGCCCGTACGCGGGTGAGCTGCTCGGAGTACGAACTCATCCCCGACCTCCCGGCCGCGCGGCCGCGCGCAGGAGTCCGGCCGCACAGTGAGGCGAGTGGATCCGCGGATCGGGCGATGACAGGGACAAGCGCAGTCTCCGGAGCAAGCGAAGTCGCAGTCTACCATGCTCGGCCCGATCGCGGCGAAGGGCCGCGGCGGAGCGGCGCTCCGTGCCGAAGACAGCGGCAGGGCGCCTTGCGGCGGCGAGGAGCGTTCTCGAGCCGGATGCGCGAGAGCGGCGTGCGCTTCGTCCCCGCGAAGAATTCCGTAGCCGGGACGGGGCAGGGCATCTAAGGTGCGCGGCATGATCGTCGCCAAGTTCGGCGGGACCTCGGTCGCGGATCGCGCGGCTCACGAGCGGCTCGTGGGGATCGTGCGCGAGCGCCTCGCCCAGTCTCCGCTCGTGGTGGTGTCGGCGCTGGCCGGCGTCTCGGACGGTCTCATCGCCGTCATGGAGCAGGCGCTGGCGGGGCAGGACGACGCCTCGGCCCAGTCCCTGGGCAGGATCGGGCAGCGGCACCGCGGGCTGCTCGCCGAGACGCCCGCGAGCCGGGAGGAGAGCGAGACGGCGACGGCGTGCCTCGAGGAGATCCTGGGCGGCCTCGAGTCGGTGCGCCGAGGCATCGTCCTGCTGGGCGACGCCAGTCCGTGGGTGCGGGCCCGGTTCGTGGCGGCCGGCGAGGCCCTCTCGAGCCGCATCGTCGTGGCGGCGCTGCGCGCGGCGGGCATGGAGGCCGAGGAGGCGGACGCGCGCGGGCTCATCCGCACGGCAGGCCTCGACCCCGAGAAGGATCCGCCCGTTCACACGGTGATCGCGGACCTCGTGGGCAGCCGGCTTCGGCCCCGCCTCCGCCCCGGCCGGGTCGTGGTGACGCAGGGCTTCATCGGCAGCGACGGGCGAGGCCGTCCGACGCTGCTGGGCCGCGGCGGCTCGGACTACTCGGCCTCGCTGCTCGCGAGCGTCCTGGGGGCGCAGAAGATCGAGATCTGGACCGACGTGGACGGCGTGCTCACCGCGAATCCCCGCATCGTCCCGGACGCGAAGCGCGTCCAGCTGCTCTCCTTCGACGAGGCCAGCGAGCTGGCCTACTTCGGCGCGAAGGTGCTGCACCCGAGCACGGTCCTCCCGGCCGTCGAGGCCGCGATCCCCGTCTGGGTCGGGAACGCCCGCCGCCCCGAAGGGCGCGGAACCACGATCCTCGCTGAGCCGGTCCAGCCCGCGGGGGACCAGTGGGTGGTCAAGGCGATCGCGGACAAGCGCGGCTTGAGCGTGGTGACGATCATCTCGACGCGCATGCTCATGGCCCACGGATTCCTGGCGCGGATCTTCAAGGTCTTCGACGCGCACCGCACCTCCGTGGACCTGGTCGCGACCTCGGAGGTCTCGGTCTCGCTCACGGTCGACGACGACCGGGATCTCGCGGCCATCGTGGACGAGCTGTCCGAGTTCGCCCGCGTCGAGGTCGAACGCGACATGGCCGTGATCTGTCTGGTCGGCGACGGGATGCGCGGCAGGACCGGGCTCGCGGAGGAGATCTTCCGCGCGGTCCGCGGGGTGCCCGTGCGCATGATCACCCAGGGAGCCTCGGCCATCAATCTGAGCCTGGTCGTGAGCGAGGCCGATCTCGAGAAGGCGGTGCGCATGCTGCACGAGACCTTCTTCCACGGCTCGCTGCCGCCGGATGTCTTCGGCGAGTCCGCTCTGGATCTGGACGAAGCGGAGCGTGCCGCCATCCGGGCCAACGGAGGCGCACCGGCGCCCCTCGGCGTCCAGGGCCTGGCGCTCGGGGACCTGGCGCGGCGTCATGGGACGCCGCTCTACGTGTACGACCTGGATGCGATCGCCGCTCGGGTCGCGGCCCTGCGGGCGGGTCTGCCGCGGGCGGGCTGCCGGCTGTTCTACGCCTGCAAAGCGAATTCGAACCCCAAGATCCTCGCCCGTCTGGCCCGCCTGGGCGTCGGGGTCGAGGCCGCCTCGCCGGGGGAGGTGGATCGGGCGCTCGAGTGCGGCCATGCCCCCGACTCGGTCGTGCTCTCCGCCAGCAACGCCCATCCCGAGGCCCTGGCGGCCGTCGCGGCGCGGGGCTGCCACGTGACGTTGGGGGCGCGCTCCGACGTGCGCCGGATGGGGGGTCTCGCTCGCGGCGCGCGGGTGCTGCTGCGGCTCAACCCGGGCGTGGGGGAGGGGCATCATCGTCACGTGGTCACGGGCGGAAGCCACAGCAAGTTCGGCATCCCGCTGGCGGAGCTGGACGAGGCCATGGCCGAGGCCGCGGGCGTCGGGCTCGACGTGATCGGACTGCACGTCCACATCGGCTCGGGCTTCCTCGAGGGGCGAGCGCTGCTCGCCGCTCTCGAGCGTCTGCTCGCCGCCGCCGCCGGCTTGCCCCAGGTCCGCGTGCTGGACCTCGGCGGCGGCTTCGGCGTCCCCTATCGAGATTCCGAGCGGGAGTTCGATGTCGCGGGCTTCGGGTTGCAGCTCGAGGAGCGGCTGCGCGCCTTCCACGAGGCCGTGGGCAGGCGCCCGGAGACGTGGTTCGAGCCCGGGCGCTTTCTGGTGGCGGCCGCGGGGGCGCTGGTCGCGGAGGTGACCTGCCGGAAGGAGAGCGGCGGGCTCGTGTTCATCGGCCTGGACACGGGGATGAACCATCTCCTCAGGCCCGCGCTCTACGGGGCCTACCACCGCATCGTCAACTTGAGCGCCCCGGACGGCCCGCTCGAGTGGGTCGAGGTGGTGGGCAACGTCTGCGAGACGACCGACGTCTTCGCCTCGAACCGGCCCGTTCCCCGGGCGGAGGAGGGCCACCTGTTGGCCTTCCTCGACGCCGGCGCCTACGGCTACTCCATGGCGAGCCGCTACAACCTGTGGCCCCTTCCGCTGGAGGTGGCGCTCTCGGGCGGCGTCGAGATCTGAGCGGCGCGTTCGACCTGCGGCGCGGGCGCTGGCCGGGGCACGAACGGGATCGCGGCGACGATCGCCGCTGGACTTCGTGCTCGTCTCCCGGGCGAGCGCACACGGCAGGCTGCTGCGTCGGGCGGCCGTCATCAGGAGTACGCGGGGAGCACAGGGGAGGTTTCGGCGGCACCGTCACCGAGTCCCGCGTGAGGAAGCCGGCGGCCCGAACCCCGGCCGCCGGCTTGGCGATGGGGGGAGCGGAACCCTACGCCTTCACTCGATAGGGGAAGTTGCCCGCGACCTTCTTGAGGAGCGACTTGGTCATGGCCGGCACGGAATCGCCGATCGTGCCCTTGTCCGTGTGGTCGTAGCTCCAGAGGAGCACCCCGTCGGCTCCGTTGTGGACCACCATGTTGATGTCCACGCGCTGGGTCGTGCCGCCGAAGATCGAGAGGGCGATCGAGGCGCCCGCCGAGGGCGGCCGCGCCTGGTGGACGGTCCCGGAGACCAGGGCATCCACGCCCAGGATCTTCGCGATCTCGTCCTTGGTCCGGAGCCCGAGGCTGTCCGGGTCGATTCCCGCCTTGGCGAGGAGCGCGTTCGTCTGGTCCACGTCCTGGAAGCCGATGCGGTATTCGCCGTCCTGCGCCCGCTGCAGGAAGCGCGCGTAGAGTTCCCTCTGGAACTCGACCGACTCCTCCTTCTCGGACTTGGCGATCATCTCGAGCGTCACCTGCTTGGGCAGGTGCGCCGTGTCGATGTTCACCTTGAAGGGCAGAATGGCGATGACCTTGTGGTCCTTCGTCAGGTTCGCGAAGTCCGGGTGCGTGTACCTCTGGGCGCCGGCGAGGAGCGGTGTGGGGAGCAGGACGGCGAGCAACAGACCCGCGACCGGCGGCAAGGCGAGCTTCGGGGACAGGGTCATACGTTCTCCTCCTGCGTGGCGGTACGAGACGAACGGGGGATCCGGCGCGCCGCGGCGGCCTCGGATCCGGCGCACCGCCCGCAGGCCTCCGCTTGCGCAGGAAAGCCGCGGCTCCGGATCGCGCCGGATCAGAGCACCCGCGACGGCTGCGGGTCAAGCATCTTCCCGAAGCCTGCGGTCGCCTTGTTCAAGGTTGGGGGGCGAGGCGTGTTCGTGACGTGCGGCGAGGGCCGGCTCATCGGCCTCGTGGCCCAGCCTGCGCCGGGCCGGCGCTCTTCACCACGCGGGCGGCCTCAGGACGAACTCGTACGCCAGGCTCCAGCCCACGTTCATGAGCAGGGCGTACGCGCCGCTCAGCGCTCCGTCCGCGTAGGTATAGCGGGCCGGATAGAGGGTGTTTCGCGTCACGAGCGGACCCACGAAAGGAGACATCGTCTTCGGCGCCGAGAACACCGCGCTTCCATCCGGCCGGCGCGCCATGAAGGTCGTCTTGATCGCGTAGAGGACCCGCGGACCCAGCCCGGTGCACGGGCAGCGGTAATAGTGGACGTCCTGCCGGGAGGCCGCGGAGAGCAGCGAGAGCG
This sequence comes from Candidatus Eiseniibacteriota bacterium, assembly GCA_033853925.1. Taxonomy (GTDB): domain Bacteria; phylum Eisenbacteria; class RBG-16-71-46; order RBG-16-71-46; family RBG-16-71-46; genus JANXPZ01. The sequence continues at coordinate 32,408 of JAWOLC010000047.1, read as the reverse complement.
AGGTCTCGGTGATCGCCGTGGTGGCCGAGGCCACGCCAAAGCGCTTCGCGAAGCCCTCGCGACTGCCCGGCCACTCCCGAGGCTCGTTGCTCACCCATTGCCCCCACGCGGCGCTCGTCACGCTCCCCGCCACTGCGGTGGGCCCGAAGGCGTTCAGCGCCCAATCCTTGAGCCGCTCCCCGGCGGTGGGGAATTCGTAGTCGGAGGGTGGCGGAGGTGAAGGCGCTGCCCCCGGATCCGCGCCCACGCCGGGCTCGGTGGAGACTCGGGCTCCACCGTTCGACGGGGTCTCGCTCGGGAGGGCAGAGGAGTCAGAAGCCGCGGAGTCTCCGGGCGGCGGCGCTCCCCAGACGACGGGAGGGCGCCCCCGCGCCTCGAGGTCCGTGAAGGTCTGACACCAGGCAGGGGAGCTGCCGAGCAGCAAGGGGCAGCACACGAGTGAAGAGAGCAGAGCCGGCGCCCAAGCGCGGACCATCTTCGTTTCCTCCCACGGGACCCCGAGTCGAAGCAGTGTAGGACGCCAACCGGGCGAGCGCGAGCCCGATTCGCCGCCGGGGTCCCGCGCGAATCTCCCCCAGCTCGGACCACTCATGTCTCGCATCCTCGCGACGCGGGCCATGAACAGTCCGGGCTGGTGCGGGCGCGCGCCGGGTGATAGCCTCGCTTCGGTCTGGGTGGCCCTGGCTCGCTCGCGGACCGCCGACTCGCGGGACAGGGCCTGGATCCCCGCCGCAACGGCCGAGGCGAACGGCCCGGCTGCGGGACCGCCAGCACAGGAGGAGGGCCGATCCGACTGTGTCCACGCGGAGGATGTGCCGCTCCATAGGACCGTGGCTCTGTGCCGCCCTCGTCGCCCTGCCGGTGACTTCCTCCCCGGCGGCCGCGACGCCGCGCGCGGACGGCGGCCGCCCGAAGATCGGCCTCGCGCTCAGCGGCGGGGGCGCGCGCGGGGCGGCCCACATCGGGGTGCTCGAGGTGCTCGAGGAGCAGCGCATCCCGATCGATTTCATCGCCGGCACCAGCATGGGTGCGCTCGTCGGCGGCCTCTACGCCTCCGGCCTGTCCCCGGCCCGGCTCGACAGCGTCGTCTCCGAGACGGATTGGGCGCAGGCCTTCGCCGACAATATCCCGCGCGGCGACCGTTCGTTCCGGCGCAAGCGGGACGACGACCTCTTCCTGGTGAAGCACAAGCCGGGTCTCCGCGGGGGCAGGTTGCTCTTCCCCTCCGGGATCCTGGACGGCCATCGAGTCGACCTCCTGCTCAAGCGACTCTCCCTGCCCGTCGTGACCGTGCGCGACTTCGACTCGCTCAGCGTCCCCTACCGCGCGGTGGCCGCGGACATCGTGACCGGCGAGGCCGTGGTGCTCGACCACGGCGACCTCGCCCTCGCCATGCGGGCCAGCATGGCCATTCCGGCCGCCTTCGCGCCCAGGGAGATCGACGGGCGCCTCCTCGTGGACGGGGGCATCGTCAACAACTTCCCGATCGACGTCGTGCGACGGATGGGGGCCGACATCGTCATCGCCGTGGACATCGCCACGCCGCCGACGGGCCGCGAGCAGCTCGGCTCGGTGCCCGCCATCGCCGGCCAGCTCGCCACCCTGGCTTCGGAGCAGGACAAGAAGCGGCAGATCGCCTCTTTGGCCGAGGGCGACGTGTTCATCCGTCCCGACCTGGGATCCATCACGGTGGCCTCCTTCGAGCGCGCCGGCGACGCCGTCGCCATCGGCGAGCGGGCCGCCCGGGAGGCGCTCCCGGCCCTCCAACGCCTGGCGCTGTCGCCCGACGAGTACCGGGCCTACCAGGCCGCGCGCGCGGAGCGGGTCGCGGCCGTCAGGCCGGCGATCATCGGCGCGGAGCGCATCGTCAACCAGTCGCGGCTGGCCGACCAAGTCATCGTCGCCCGGCTGCGAGCGTCGATCGGCGACCCGGCGGACCCGGAAGAGATCGAGACGGGGCTGGACCAGATCTACGGGCTCGAGCTGTTCGAGTCGGTGTACTACGACGTCGTACCCGGTCCGCTCGGCGACGAGCTGCGGGTCACGGCCCGCGAGCGCGGCTGGGGGCCCAACTATCTGCAGGGCGGGGTGGCGGCCTTCGAGGACTTCGAGCACCCGAACTTCAACGTCGCGCTCGCCTACAGCCGTACTGCCGTCAATCGTCTGAACGGGGAGTGGCGCACGGGCCTGCAGGTCGGGCAGGAGCCCGCCGCCTGGACCGAGTTCCACCAGCCGCTCGACACCGGGCTGCGCACGTTCGCGAGCGTCGAGCTGCTGGCCGGAGAGCGGGCCATGAACATCTTCGACGAGCGCGGGCGCCAGCAGTCCGAGCTGGGCATCCGGCGCTACGGCGGCACGTTCGCCGCCGGGCGCGAGATCGGCACCTGGGGCGAGCTGCGGGCCGGCGTCGTGCGCGAGAGCGAGCGCCTCCGCGTCCTGATCGGCGACCCCGGGTTCCCCGTGGGCCACGAGGAGAGGGGAGAGGCCTTCGCCCAGCTCTTCCTCGACAAGCTGGACGAGATCGCCTTCCCCCATCGGGGAGGGAGCCTGCGCGCCCGGCTCTCGGCGGGACTCGATGCGCTCGGCTCCAGCGCCACCTACCGGCAGCTGGAGGTCGAGGCGAGCTTGGCGGGAACTCGCGGGCCGTGGACCGCGGTGCTGGGCGGGGAGTCCGGCACGACGCTTCAAGGCGAAGCCCCGCTCCCGAGGCGCTTCTGCCTGGGCGGCCTGGGTCGGCTGTCCGGTCTCGAGCAGGACGAGAAGCTCGGGCAGGACGACCTGCTGCTGCGCGCGCTTCTCTACCGTCGGGTGGTGGACTTCCAGGTGCTGCCCGTCTACGCAGGCCTCTCGGCCGAGTACGGGAACGTGTTCGCCTCCCGCTCGGCGATCGGGCTCGAGGACGGGATCGCCGCCGGCGGCGCCTTCCTCGGCGCCGACACCCCGCTCGGTCCCCTCTGTCTGGCCTACGGCCGAGCGGAAGGCGGCCGCGGCAACTACTACCTGACCCTGGGCCAGCCGCTCGGCAGCCGGCGGCCGGGGTTCCAGCTCCGCTGAGATGGCCGGCTCCCCGACCTCGGTGAGCAGGCGCGCACGGCGGGCGGGCCGGCGCCCGGGGCCAGGAGGCCGCGGGCGCGTCTGCGCGGCTCTCGCCGCCATCCTCGCGAGCGGGCTCTTCGCGCGACCCGCCACGGCGTACTCCGATCGCGCGGGCACGGACGTGGTGATGGATGCGCCCTGGAAGACCGTGCGGGACTACATCCCGGTCCTGTTCTTCTTCCCTCAGTTCGAGGGCGGGCGGCGCGTCGAGCGCGTGCGGATCGTCGAATGGGTCGGGGGCGCGCCCGTCGGCGCGCCGGTCGTCGAGGACGCGGTTGACGGTCCCGACAGCCTGAACGGCGCCACGTTCGTGGGCCCGGAGGGCGAGGCGCGCGGCGGGTTGAGCGCCGGCGAGCGCGTCACGAGCTTCTGGCACTACATCGTGCGCGTCCCTCACGCGGCGCTCTCCCAGCACGCCTCGCCGGACGTCCACTACCTGCGCGCCGAGGTCGAATGGTCACGGCCGGTGCTCTTCTGGCGACAGAGGATGACCAGCTCCCGGGTCCTGCGGGTGCTCGTGGAGCCCGCGCAGTTCCCCAGCCTGGACGCGAGCGATCGCTACTTCGACGTCCACGTCCACACGATCGCCGAGCAGACGACTTCGGGCGTGCTCGCGGTGAACGGGGCGAGCAAGGCCTTCGGCGGGCCGATCGCGATGCTGCTCGAATCCGCGTACGCCCTGGGGCTCGTGCAGACCCAGCTCCACGAGGGCAACTGGAGCGCCTATCAGGACAGCCTCGTGGTCACGGACCACAACATCTTCTACTCGCGCCAGCCCTTCGACACGGGCGTGCCGCCGCGCTTCGGTCCGACCGCGACGACCGACGGCCATGCGGGGGAGGCGGCCTGGTACCGGGCGAACCTGGGTCGCCTCGCCGGGGAGGAGGTCACGCTCAGGCGCGGCTCGAACCAGGACAACTCGCTCGCGCCGAACCTGGGGCACCACCTGCTGGCGTACGACACGCGCCACTTCGAGGGACCGTGGCACGGCGGGCTCTTCCTCACCTCCGGGCTCGAGAATCCGAATGCGCTGGAGGCGGTCCTGGCGGGGATGAAGGCCGCGACCCCGACGGGCTTCGCCTACGCCGCGCACCCGAGGCTCGGGGGCTTCGTCTGGCCGCCCGAGTACTTCGCGCAGGCCATCGGCTTCCCGCCCTACGACTCCGACGCCGGACCCCTCGTCGATTCCACGCGCAGCGAGTTCCTCTTCAAGGGGGCGCAGGTGTGGAACACCAAGATGGACGAGGTCGCCCGCGGGAGCGGGCATCTGCCCGCCTCGAGCGCCTTCGACGCGATGAACCCGTTCGCGGGAGGACCCGAGGCGCAGCGCTTCCGGGCCAACGCCTGGGACGGGGAGCTGCGGCAGTCCCTGGACGCGTTCTTCGCGCAGCTCGGCCGGGGCCTCGGCTTCTCCTTCCGGGAGGCGCCGACGCACAAGTTCATCCGCAAGCTCTACATGAGCGCCGGCTCCGACGCGCACGGAGACTTCAACTACGCGGACGAGGTCACGGCCACGGCCGTGCCGTACTCCGGCATGCTCCACAGCAACGCGTACGCCCGGGTGCGCACCTACGCGCTCGTGCACGACCGCCCGGCGGGCACGCGCGACGCGATGGACGCCCTCCGCGAGGGCAACACCGTGCTCACGGACGGACCGATCTTCGCGTACCAGCTCGATGCGGACGGCCGGCACGACCCCGAGGCGGGGGTGGCGCGCTGGCACGACGCGGCCAGCCGCTGGGAGAACGGGGACGGCCGGATCGGCGGGGCCGGCGTGTTCGACGGCGGGCGCACGATGCTCGTGCCCCTGCCCGGCGAGAGCGTCTGGATCCGGAGCGAGTGGAAGCGGTCGGTGACGCCACGGGCCGGAGGCCTCGGCAGGTACGAGTTCGACCGGGTCATGGCCTCCGCCCGCGACTCGTTCGAGGTGGAAGCCGGGCCCGAAGGCACCTGGGACCAGCGTCCCCTGCCCCAGGGCATGGACAGCCTCGCGGCCCTCGTGGCCACGGCGCGCGATGCGAGCGTGGACGAGCGCTGCATCGCGAATCCGGTCTGGGTGGCGCCGGTCCGCATCGAGATCGCGGCGCGGGCGGCCGATCCTGCGCCGCCGGGCATCGCCTATCCGGCGGGAGCCCTCGAGGTCACGTTCCACTTTCCCCTCTCCATGTCGGCGGAGGCGGGCACCCGCGCGTTCCTCCGGCCGCTGGATTCCCGCGGGAACAGCACCGACCCCGAGATCGAGCTGACTCCGGACCCGGGGTGGGAGGAGGAGGCCGGCGTGGGGAACGCGAGCTTCTCCGTGACCAACGCCGAAAGCGTTCCCTCGCCGGCGGAGGAATGGGATGCCGAGGCTCACTCCTGCCGACCCGGCGTCAGGTCCTTCGTCGTCTACCTCGAGAACCCGGCCGACATCCATGGCAACGCGCTGAACGAGGTCGGTCGTGCCTTCGTCGCGCCGGCGCGGGTCGGGGCGGACCCGGAGCCCGACGGGGCTCCGAGAGACGCCGAGTGAGGCGGAGTCAGGCGGGCGATCTCCCGCCGCTCACAGGCGGCGGGAGAGCCCTGCCTTGAGCAGCCCGTTCGTGCCGATCAAGATCTCGAAGAAACCGCCCCAGTCGCGTCCGGCCCGGATCCCGAAGGGCATGAGCTGGAACGCGGGCACGGTGAGCTCTTCGTCGCCGCCGGTGGGCGCGGTCAGGAACTTGTGGCTCGCTTGGTGCACGCCGGCCCCGAGCCCGGAGTAGAGGTCCATGGCGGATCTCCTGAGCCAGTGGGCGCGCCACTCGCCCATCAAGGTGAGGACCTGGATGTCGTCCTTGCCGTGATCCACCCCGTTGATGAACGTGGTCTTGCTCGAGCCTGCCCACCCCGCCGTGATGCCCACGCTGCTCCAGCCGCTCAGCCATCGCTGGTAGCCGAGGGCGACCTGGAACCCGCCCTGCTGGTCGCCGTACGTCACGTTGTCCCCCAAGAAGAGGTTGTCCGCCACGTCCGATGCCACTTCGTGGACCCCCCAGATGAGGCCCGGATCCCCGATGCCGAGGAACACCTCGTTGGGCTTCTGCGGGGGCTGCGCGAAGGCGGAGGATGCGAGCAGCATCCCCAGACCCAGGGCGGATAGTGTCTTCATGGTGCGGCCTCCTTCTGCGGTTCCGCGGCGGGGCGCACGCGGTGGAGAGGGTGCTGTGCGGATGCCCGACTCCGGCAACGTACGCTTCGGAAGCTGGGCCCGCAATGCCTATTCGGGACTCCAGGTCGCGATGGCCACGCTCTTCCCATGCTCGTCGCGAGTCGGCGATTGGAAACGGCGGCCCCGAGTGGAGCGTCAGCCCGCGGACGGAGCGGAGCCCCGCCGAAGTGACACGTTCGGGCGCATGACATAGCCTCCCGCTCGAGACCCGGGGCGGAAGCCTCGGTCCGGACTCCCTGCGACGGCCCGAGCGAGGCCCGCCCGGGTGCCGAAACCGTCCGCAGGCGGCGCACGCATCGTGGTCAGCGTGGTCGTCTCGGCACCGTTGCCGGTGGCCCGGTCACCCTCGGCCCCATGATCCGGAGACCAGCATGCCCTTCGATCTGAAGCGACTCCTGACCGACGTCTTCCACACCGAACCCGGCGAGGTCGTGCTGGTCGCCTGCGACCTGCCCCACGATCGTCTCGAAGACCAGGAAGCGTGGCGGGACCGGCGCGCCATGGCGGCCGAGTGGCGGGAAGCGTTCCTCCAGCTCGGCGCCGGCAACTTCGAGACGCGCCCCCTGCTCTCGTACGCCGCGACCGGTGCCCATGGGGCCGATCTGCCCGCGCGGGGCACGCTCGCGGGGCGGGACGTCTCGATGGACGAGGTGCTGCTGGGCTCGACGCTCGCCGTCTTCCTCACCGAGTTCTCCGCCACCGCCGCGCTGGACGGGTTCTGCCGCAAGAAGGAGGACTTCCGCGCGGCCTCGCTGCCCGGCCTGGAGCGCCGCATGGAGAAGAGCGCGCTCGCCGCCGACTACGGCGAGGTGGCCCGCCGCTGCCGCCTCCTGGACGAGTGCCTCGAGAGCGCCGAGCGACTGGAGGTGGGCTTCTCGACGGGGCAGCGCTGCACGTTCGACCTGCGCTGGCGCCGCGCCGAGGTGGACGACGGCTACCTGCCGCGCTTCAAGCCCGGCGACCGGATCATCAACCTCCCTTCGGGCGAGACGTTCGTGGTGCCCTACGAGGGCGAGAGGGGCGGCGAGCCGTCGCGCACCGAGGGCGAGCTGCCGGTGTCGCTCGAAGGCGAGCTGGCCGTGCTCGCCGTGCGGGAGAACCGCATCCACGCGGTGGCCGGGGCGGGGCCGCGGGCGGCCGAGCTGCGCGCGTACTTCGCCGTGGACCCGGCGCGTGCGAACATCGCCGAGGTGGCCTTCGGCTGCAACGACCGGGCCGTGGTCACGGGCAACGTGCTCGAGGACGAGAAGGCGGGCTTCCACTGGGCGTACGGCCGCTCGGATCACCTGGGTGGGAGCGTGGGGGTCGGCGCCTTCCGGCAGCCCGGCAACGTCGTGCACCAGGACATCGTCTACGCCAAGGGCAGCCCGATCCAGGTCGCGTCGGCCGTGGTCGTCGGGCCCGCGGGGCGGCGCGAGGTGATCCGCGACGGGGCGTACGTCGTGTTCTAGCGTCCGGTCCCGGATCGCTCCCCGCGCGAGCGCGGACGGCGTGGCGAATTCCCGCCGGGCGCGCGGCTGGGGCCGGGCTCTATCGTGCGCCTCGTCACGCCCTGGGGCACGCGCACGCAGAGGTTGTCGCTGCTGAAGTAGCGATCGAGCGCGTCGAGGCGGCCCGCTCCGCCTGATCGCGCCCTCCCGTTGATCGCGGTCAATCCCGCGCCTGACCTCCGCGATGATCGCGCCGGGGCGGCCGCATCCCCCCGAGCGACCTCGATCACGCGCCCGCGTGTCCTCCGCCAGGGACACGGCCCCGAGCCCGGTGGACACTGAATCCGGCAGACAGACCGGGTGGGTGCGCCGGACACACGGGAAGGAGGGGTGGCCATGAGGTCGTCGATCGCTTACACCGCACTCCTCGCGGCGGGCGCCATGATCGCCGGTCTGGCGGATTTCGTCCCGGCCGAGGACGGCCAGACCTTCTCGGCGCTGCAGATCGCCTATTGCCGCGAGGTCGACGCGCGGCTCCGCTACCTGGATTACGCCGAGCGCGCGGAGGTCGACGGGTACGCGAGCGTCGCGTGCTTGTTTCGCGCCATCGCCAGCGCCGAGTCCGTGCACGCCGTGAATCAGCGCGTGGCCATCGAGCACCTCGGCGGCGACGCGGTCTGGACCCGGACCGTCTTCGACGTGGCCGAGACCGCCGAGAACCTCCGGGCGGCCATCGCCACCGAACTCGACGAGCGTGATCGTGTCTACCGGCGGTTCGCCGACTACGCACGCGCGGAGTGCCTCTACGATGCTCTCGCGTCGATCAACTACGCGCGTGGCGCCGAAGCGACCCACGCGAAGCTCTTCGCCGACGCCCTCGAGAGGTTGGACCGGGCCTCGGCCCCCCAGCCGCTCGTCACCGTGCTGCTCACGATCTCGGGATTCGCGGGGAGCCCGGCGTTCCTCGGCGCGTGCTACGTCTGCATGGGCGACGGGAGCGCGTTCATCAGCCCCGTGAAGCGCTGTCCGAACTGTGGCACCGGCGGCGGCGGGATCGTGACCTTTGCGTGCCCGGGGCCACGGTGAGGGAGAAGGCGGCCCCGACGGCGCCCGAGTCGGGATCGTGGGCCTTCCGGTCGGCTCACGGTTCCGACCGGGCGCGGGAGTCCGGCGAAAGCGGCTTCCACGGGTCGGACCGTGGCCGGAGCGCCCGAGGCCAGGCGCTAGCGAGCGATGCGCTGCAGCCTCTCCATGTCCAGCACGCGAATCTCGTGCCGCTCCAGCTCCACGATGCCGCGCGCCGCGAAGACATGAAGCGTGCGAGACAGGGTCTCGGGGGTCGTGCCGATCAGGTGCGCCATCTCTCCGCGCTTCAGCGGCACCTGGAGCCTGAGCGGCGACGGGGAGGGCTCGGCCCCTGGCGGCGCGAGCTCCAGCAGATAGCGAGCGGTGCGCCGGCGCACCGGGTCCAGGTTGCGTGCCACCAGTTGGTCTTCCCGCGTGAGGCTCTGGACCGCCAGGAGGCTGAGCAGTCCCAGGGCGAGAGCGGGGCTCTCCCGCACCAGGCAGACGAAGGCCTCGCGCGGGATGGCGCAGACCACCGAACGCTCGAGTGGCTCGGCCGTGACCGCGTAGTCGCTGCCGCAGAGGACGGCTCGGTATCCCATCAGCTCGCCGCTGCTTCGCGTCCCGAGGACGAACTCGTCGCCGTTCTGAGTGGTGCGCCAGAGCTTGATCCGGCCCTCGAGGATGCAGTACACGGCGAGCGCGGCGTTGCCCTCGTAGTAGACGGGCTGTCCCGAGTTGTATGCGTGCGAGGTCTTGCCTTCCTCGAGTCGCGCGAGTTGCCTCGAGGTCAGGCAGCCGAACAGCCCGCAGGTGCGAGCGGTGCAGCTTGCGCACGGCGGTCTCAAGGGGATCTTCCTCTCTTGGGGTCGTGTCGGGTGACCACGCGTGCGCGCCGACCGAGGCCACAAAGCTACTCCGCGCCCACGCTCACGCAATGTCTCGTTCAGGAGAGAGTCGGGCCGCAAGGATCCGAGCGGGGCGAGCCCGATGTCGGCCTGCCCGCCGCGGCCGGGCCGGGGACGGCGCCGACGCGCCGGGATTCCGGGTCGCGACGCTACACCGGTGCCTGGCGTGCCCGCGGAGAGGTCGCCGGCCTCATTCGCTGGGCGCTTCCTGCGCAACCTTGGACGCCGCTCCTTCCCAGCTCTCCCTTCCCGCGCGCGATCGGCGGCGTCGCCAGGCGGTTGCCGATCACTTCGGGAGAGGCGCGCCCCACGGCCGCCGGCTTGTCCAAAGATGGCGAGGACGGGCTCGGCCGGAAGACCGAAGGTCGCGGAAGCCCACGCGCTCGCGTGAGACCGCGGCGGGCCAGAATGCCCGGGATCGGCGAGCCGATCACCGCCGGCGAGAGCCTCTCTCGGCCCACGCTTCCGCCACGGGACTGACACGGCGACTCGGAGTAACCTCGCCAAGGCGGCCGCTCATGGGGACGCCTGCGCCGATCATCTGCTCGGCTGCACGCGTGAGACCAGACACGGGGGAGGGCCACGACATGAAGGCAACGGAGGAACTCGTCAACGAGCACAAGGCCGTCATCGTCGCCCTGCAGATCCTCGACAAGGTCGCGGCAGCGATCGTGGCCCACGACGCCCAGGCGCTCACCGACCTGGAGAGACTGCTCGACTTCTTCAAGGGGTTCGTGGACCGCTGTCATCACGGCAAGGAGGAAGATGTTCTCTTCCCTGAACTCCTGCGCCTGGGCGTTCCCCGGGAGGGTGGGCCGATCGGCGTGATGCTCGCGGAGCACGAGGTCGGCCGCCGCCATGTCCGCGCGCTCGCCGACGGCCTCGAGCGGTTGCGGCGCGGCGACACCGAGGCGGTCGCCGAGATCGTCGAGCACGCGCACGCCTACCGCGACATCTTGCGGGCGCACATCCACAAGGAGAACAACGTCCTCTTCTCGATGGCCGATCGCCTGGTGCCCGCGGAGGCCGTTGCCGGCATGGTCGAGCGGTTCGAGGCGATCGAGCGCGAAAGAGTCGGCGAGGGGAAGCACGAGGCCTACCACGCCATGCTCGGCGATCTGAAGCGTCGCTACGGGGTCGCCTGAACCTCCTTCAGTCCGATCCACCGACCCTCGAAACCAGAGCGCCCCGTGAGATCGACTCCCGGGTCGCTGCCAGTCCGCGGCCCGGTCGGTCTGCGTCGTTCATCCATCTATGGCCGACCCGGAGAAAGACGTCTAGAGTAGAGAGTCGGACGGGACTCAGGACCATCCCCGACCGCGGAGGGACCCGTCGTGGCGGGCCAGCCGAAACGGGACGACGCGGAGAGCGGACCTCCCCGCAGACCCGATGCGCAGACCGTTCCTGCCCTCCGGCAGGATCGAGACGCCCTCGTGGCCTCGCTCGCCCGCTCCATCGCCGCCGAGCTGGGCGTGGCGATGGGCTCGGCCGAGCGGGTGGGCGCGGATTGCGCGCGTCTTCGCCTGGCGTTGCATGCCCCGCCCACGGAGGTCGAGTTCGGTCACCTCGTCGAGCTGGCGGGTCTGCTCGCGGGCGGCGTGAGCGCGGTGGCGCTGCCGCTCGCCGATCTCGTGGAGCAGGCCGCGACGGACTGCGCCGACCCCTGGCCGCTCCTCGAGGGCATGATCGCCGCGGCGCGGCAGGACATCTTGCGACGCGGCCTCGAATGCGCGGCGCGACGGGCGGCAGCCGGCGGCTGGCACGCCGGCGATCGAGTCGTGCGCTTCCTCGCGGAGCAGGCCGACAGGGAGGGCTCGTGGCTGCGCGAGCCGGAGGCTCTGCACCTCGTCGCGCGAATCCTCGACTCCGCCCCCGCGCCTTCGCCGGGGTCGCCCGGCAGCGCCCCGACCCGCCCGGCCGGGGGGACGGGAGCCGTGCTCGATCTCCTCCTGAGCGGCACGGAGAGCCAGCGCCGGCTCGCCGCCCGAGTGCTGGACCTCGACGGAGAGCCCGCCCCGCGTGACCTGAGGGAGCGCCTGCTCGGCCGTGAGGCACATGCCCTGGTCGGCGACTACCTCGACTACACCCGGGCGTCCCACCTGGACCTGGTTCATCTCCAGCCCGAGCCGCATGGCGCCGTGCGGCTGGCGGCTCCCCTGGCGGTGGCCGAGCGACAGTGCGGCAAGGCGCTCCTCCGCGAGGTGATCGCCGATTTGGGCTGGCCGCGCGTGAATCTGGGGATCGAGGTCCACCCGCGAGTCGGCGTGAGCATCGGTGGCTCCTTCCCGTTCATGGTCACTCCGGCGGAGGCGCAGCTCCTCGAATCCTCGGGCGATGCCCGGCGGACGAGCGAGACCTACCTGGTGATCGCCCAGGGAGGATCGGGTGCGCCGGCCGGGGACCTGGCCGCGCGAGACCCGATCGAGCGCTTCCGCTCCTACAGTCTGGCGCACGCGCAGCTCCTCGCCGACTTCCTCGACGTCGCGCCGCCCACGCGCCCCATGGTCCGTCGCATCCTGGAACGCATGGACGGGATCGTGGCCGGCTTCGCCGCCCTGTTCACGCCGTTCACCGACGAATGCCCGGTCGTGGCGGGCGTCTATCGCGGTCTCCGCGAGCGTATCGCCCGGGAGCTGGAGGGCGAGGGGCGCGACGACCAGCTCTCGGCCGAGCTGACGCGCCTCGTCCTGTCCTTCGACGACCCTCGGGCGCCGGGGGACGTGCGCACGCTCCACGGGCTGAAGCGCTACCTGCACCAGCGCAGCCTGCAGCTCGCCTTCCGGCTCGCACGGGCCGGCAGCGGCACGAACCGCACGGTCGACGTCGTCCTGGCTTCCCGCTCGCGCGTCCTCCGCCGCCTGCGGACCGTCCACTACGCCGACTTCGATCCCGAGACGCGGGAGACGGCGAGCACGGCTCCGCCGTACCCGGTCCGGCTCCTCGTGGAAGCCTTCGGCCGCTCGCTCCTGCACGGGCGCCAGAGCTTCCCCGGCGTCCGCGTCTTCCTCTACGGCAGCGAGGTCCACTACTTCGTCGGCTTCGGCACCCATCCCGCGTTGCTGCGCGTGAACTACGCGCCGCCGCTCCAGGGCGGCATGCTCGACCTGCAGTTCTTCGGCGTCAGCAAGTACGAGCTCTCGGCGCACCCGAACCCCACGCTCGAGGGACTCGGTCAGCTCCTCCGGCGTCTCGACCTCGACTACCGGATCGAGAACACGCACGTCGAGGCGCGCTACGACAAGGAGCGGGCTCTCGACCTCGGCGACCTCTGCGAGAAGGTCGAGAGCCTCGCCGGCACGCTTCCCTACCTGATGGACCTCGACTGGGCCCTGGGCGACCTCGTGCTGGACGCCGCGGCCCGGGCCGCGGTCGCGCGTGCCTGGGCCGAGTGGTTCGCGCACTGGGGAGTGCTCCCCCTCGAGCAGATCCTCACCCGCGACCGCCGCGGCATCCTCGCCGCCGTCGAGGCCGGTCCCGCCAGCGAGACCGAGGTGGCCTGGCGCGGCGAGGGTCCGTACCAGGACCGCTTCAGCGCCACGCAGCCCCGCGCGCTGCCCGCGGGGCTGCGGGCGGCGCTCTCCGCTCTCGGCCTCGATCCGGCACCGCTGCTCGACGATGATCGCCGCGCCCTCGGGCAGCTGCGGCTCGAGGGGAGCCTGCTGCGGCCGCTGCGCGCAGCGCTGGCACGGGGGGAGTTGACGGTCTCCCGGCACCGACTCCACCGCCGTCCACCCGAGACCTATCAGGTCGAGCACGAGGCCGGGCTGTTCGCCGAGATCCTGGCGGCGGGCGACGGACGGCTCCCCGGCGCCGCTGCCGTGGCGCGCACCATCGAGCCTTTCGCGCGGTTGCTTCGCTTCCAGACCACGGGCACGATCAACGGCTACGAGGTCCAGTCGGCCAGCCTGCCGCTGCCCGGCGACGCGCTGCGGGTCAGCGTGCTTCGCGACTCGGCGGGGATCCTCCAGTTCGGGCTGTTCGTCCACGGCTCGGCGCTCGGCCGCAGCCGGGTGCGGAAGGTGGACGCCTGGCGATCCAACGCGCGCATCGACGCCGCGGACCTGGGAGTGCTCCTGCGCCGGAGCAGCTACGTCGCCCCGGGCGCGGAAGCGGCGCCGGCGCCGACGGTCGAGGAAGCGGCCCATGCCGCCGAGCCGTTCCGCAGCCCGAATCCCGCGACCCTCGCGCGGCCGGAGGCGGGGGAGCGCGTGGTGATCGGGCTGCGGGCATCGCCGGGCCGGGTCGTGGGTCGCGCGCTCTTCGGAACGGCCGGGCGCCTGCCGGAAGAGCTGGACCAGGCGATCCTCGTCGCGGCCTCGCTGCGGCCGGACGACAGCGCGTTCCTGTATCGGGCGGCCGGGGTGGTGTCGACCGGGGGCGGCGTCTTGAGCCACGTGGGACTGTTGGCCATGCAGTTCCGCAAGCCCGCGCTGATCGTCCCCGGCCAGTGGGAGCGCGACGGCGAGGGTCGCCTGGCCCTGAGGTACCGTACGGTCGAGTTCCGCCTGGAGGAGCGCGACATCGCCGGCTTCCGCGTGGCCGTGCACCGCGACCTCCGCGAGCCCGAGCACCGACTCCGCGAGGGCGACCTGGTCGTCCTCGACGCCGACGCGGGCACGCTCCGCGTCCTCGGCCAGGACCCCGAGGCCCTGGCGCTCCACGACGAGCTGCACTCGCACGTGGAGGCGATGCGGCGGCTGGCGGTCGCTGCGGATCCCGCCGAGGTCCTGGCGCTTCGCGGTAGCAAGCTGCGGGCTCGACACCAGCTCGTGCGGATTCTGAGCGGCCTGGCCAGCCCCGAGCTGGCCCGCCACGCGGTGCGCGAGCTCCTCGCCGCCCGCGGGCCCTCCGGTCGGGAGATCGCGGGCGAGGAGAGGGTCCACCTGCTCCTGCCGCTGCTCGGCAATCCACGCGTGGGCCGAGCGGCGCGCGATTGCCTGGTCGAGACCGCCCGTGGACTGGCGCAGGGCGTCCAGGCCTCCTGGGCGAGGGCCCGGCAGCGGATCCCCGCGCTGTCGTCGCTGTACGAGGTGCTCGCGTCGCGGCTCGAGATCCTGCGCGCTCAGGAGACGCTCGCGGACGCGGCGGCCCTGCTGAGCGCCGCGGGCCCGGACGGGCGAAACCTCCCGCCGCCCGACCTCGGCGACCTGGACGGCGTGACCGCGAGCCGCCTGCGCGAGCAGCGCGCCGAGCGGACGGAGGACCTGGGCAGGAGGGAGGCTCGGGCGCGAGGGGCGGCGGGCTTCCGCCACGCGCTGCGTGAGCTGGAGAGGCTGGACGAGGTCCTGGGCACGCCGGAGAGCGAGCGCGAGGAGGTACGGCGCCTGCGCGCCGGCCTCGAGCGCCGCGACGAGGAAGGGCGCGCGCGGCTGGCCGCCCGTCTCGTGGTGTGGCCCGCGGACGGGGGGACGGAGCTGCACCCGCTCGTGGGCTGGAAGGCCGCGAACCTGGCCGAGGCCGAGCGGCTGGAGCCCTGCCGCGTTCCCCCCTGGTTCGCGGTCACGCATCGCGCGTTCACGGACGTCCTGCGGCTTCCCGTCGAGCCGCCGGCGACGGGCGCCGACGCGCGCAGCCCCTTCGGCGGCGAGCCGCCGCGCCCCGCGCGCCCCCTGGGCCAGTGGATCGAGCGCGTGCTGGCTCGCGGCGATCTGGGCCACGCCGAGAAGTCGGCGCAGATCCGGGCGCTGTGGGAGAGGGTGACCCTGCCCGAGGCCCTGGCAGCCGAAGTGAAGGCGGCGTATCGCCGGCTGTGCGAAGCCGGGCCCGGCGAAGCCCGGCGTGAAGAGGAAGAAGCGGAGCCGTTCGTCTCCATCCGCTCCTCTTCGCGCGAGGAGGACGCCGAGATCGCGGCCCGGGCGGGCGAGTTCGACACCTTCCTCTTCGTGCGCGGCGGGGAGCAGGTCGTGGAGCACCTCAAGCGCGCCTGGAGCGGACTGTGGACGGAGCGCGCCATCCACAATCGGGCGGTGCTGGGCCTGAATCCGGCGGACGTGGGTGGCGGCGTGATCGTCCAGCGGATGGCGTGGTCGCGCGTGTCCGGAGTGCTCGTCACCTGCGACGTCGCGCACGGGGAATTCTCCGAGATGGTGGTCAACGCGGGGCTCGGCCTGGGCGAAGGCGTGGTCTCGGGAGCCGTCGCCGCCGATCACGTCTTCGTGGCCAAGACGCGGGATCTGGCCGAGCGCCCGCTGCGTTTCCGCTACGTCACCGCCGACAAGCGCGAGCAGGTGATCTTCGACCGGCGCGCCGGGGCCGGCACGATCCGCGCTCCCACTCTGTACCACCAGCGCCTGCGGCCCGCCCTCGAATACGTCGAGCTGGCCGAGCTGGCCCGGCTGGCGGCGCGCCTCGAAGCCGGCTACGGGTATCCGCTCGACCTCGAGTTCGGCCTGGAAGGAGCGCGCTTGTGGCTGCTGCAGGTGCGGCCCGTGCCCGTCCTGCTCTCCACCGTGAGAGAGACTCTGGAGCATCACCCCCTGGCCGGGGCGGCAGCCGTTCCGGCCGCGTAGGAGGCCGTTCATGATCCGTCGCGAGGACGCTCTCGAGTACCACGCCTCCGCCCGCCCGGGGAAGATCGAGCTGCGCGCCACCAAGCCCTGCCTCACGCCCAGGGAAGTGCGCCTCGCCTACCTGCCGGGTGCGTCGTTCCCCTCCCGGGAGATCGCCTGTGACCCGGCGAACGTCTTCCGCTACACGGCGCGCGGCAACCTCGTCGGCCTCCTCACCAACGGCACGGCCGTGCCGGGGCTCGGGGACATCGGGGCCGAGGCGGCGAAGCCGATGCAGGAGGGCCTCGCCGTGCTGTTCAAGAGGCTCGCCGACCTGGATGTCTTCGACCTCGAGATCCGCAGCACGGACCCCGAGCGGATCGTCGAGACGGTGCGCGCGCTGGAGCCGACATTCGGCGGCATCATCCTCAAGGACATTCGGGCTCCCGAAGGGCTGGCGATCCACGACCGGCTACGCGACGCCCTGGGCATCCCCGTCCTCCACGACAGCCTCTACAGCAGCGCCGTGGTGGCCGCCGCCGCCCTCTTGAACGCACTGGAGCTGGTCGAGAAGCGTCTCGACTCGATCCGCGTCGTCGCCTGCGGCGCCGGCACGGTGGGCACCGGCTGCCTGCGGCTGCTCCTGCGGCTGGGCGTGCGCCCCGAGAACCTCCTGGTCTACGACCTGCACGGCCTGCTGCATCCGGAGCGCGAGGACCTGCTCGACTACCAGCGCGAGTTCGCCCGCGAGGACTCCGCGCGCAGCCTCGTCGCCGGTCTCCGGGGCGCCGATCTCTTCGTCGGCGCCTCCACGGCCGGCGTGCTCACGCAGGAGATGATCCGCTCCATGGCCCGCTTCCCGATCGTGTTCGCGCTCGGCACGCCCGAGCCCGAGATCGGCTACGAGTCGGCGCGCGCGGCGCGGCGTGACGTGATCGTGGCGACCAGCCTGACCGAGCACCCGAACGCGATCCAGGGCCTGCTGAGCTGCCCCTACATCTTCCGCGGGGCGCTCGACGTACAAGCGACGCGCATCACCGAGGGCATGCTTCTCGCCGCTGCCCGAGCCCTCGCCGACCTGGCCCGTGAGGACGTGGTCGACGAGGTCGAGCGGGCGTACGGCCGCGAGCACTTCAGCTTCGGCCCCGACTACATCCTGCCCAAGCCCATCGATCCGCGGATCCTCGTGCGCGAGTCCGCGGCGGTCGCCCGGCAGGCGATCGCCGAGGGCGTGGCGCGGTATCCGCTCGAGGCCGAGGCGCACGAGGCGAGCCTGGCGATCCGGCTGGGGACCGGCCGCGAGACGCTGCGGGGGCTGATGCTGCGGGCCCGTCAGAAGCCGCTGCGCGTCGTCTTCCCCGAGGGGACGAGCGAGACCATCATCCACGCTTGCCGCCTGCTGCTCGACGAAGGCATCGCGCAGCCCGTGCTGCTGGGACATCGCGAGGAGGTGCGCGCGCGGGGCGAGGCGCTGGGACTCGACCTCGGCGGCCTCGAGGTCGTGGACCCGGCGCACAACCCCAGGTTCGACGCCTACGTGGACGAGTACTTCCGCATGCGGCGCCGGCGCGGGCTGATCCACGCCAACGCCGCGCGGCGGCTGCGCCAGCCCGACTACTTCGCGGCCATGATGGTGCATGCCGGCGACGCGGACATGATGATCGCCGGCGTGTCCACGCACTACGCCGACTCGCTCCGGCCCATCCTCGAGGTCATCGGCCCGGCCCCGGGGCTGCGCCGCATCTCCAGCCACTACCTGGTGCTCCTGCCGCGCGACGTCGTCTTCCTCGCCGACTGCGCGGTGATCATCGAGCCCGACGCCGACGTGCTCGCGGAGATCGCCCTGCTCGCGGCCCGCATGTGCCGCTCGCTGGGCTTCGAGCCGCGGGTCGCGATGCTCTCGTTCTCGAACTTCGGCAGCGTCGATCATCCGCTCTCGCGGAAGGTCCGCCAGGCCACCGAGATCGCCCGCCAGCGCGCCCCCGATCTGGTGATCGACGGAGAGATGCAGCTCACCACGGCGAGGGACGGGGCGCTCAGGCAGGAGTACTTCCCCTTCTGCAAGCTGGATCGGGACGCCAACGTGCTCATCTTCCCCGATCTGCAATCGGGGAACATGACGATGCACGCGCTCCAGCACATGGCCGAGGCCATCCCGATCGGGCCCGTCCTGATGGGGACGCGCCTGCCCGCTCACCTGGTCCAGTACGGGGCGACCGTCGAGGAGGTCGTGAACCTGGCGACCGTGGGTGTCGTCGAGGCCGCGGCGCAGGCGTAGGACCGCTCGATGGCCGAGGACCACCGGGTCGCCTGCAGGAGGCGTCGTACGGGTCGAGACGGCCGTCGCGATCCGAACCTCCTCCTGTTCGATCGGGCGTCCCCCGAAAGGACAGCGCCCCGCGAGATCGACTCCCGGGGCGCTGCCAGTCCGCTGCCGCGGAGGTTCGCGACTACCGATTCCCCCCACGATTCCCGGCGAAGCTCTTGAAGAACTCGGCCGCGCGCGTCTCGGTCTCCTGGCGCGTGAGATCTTCCTTGCGCGTGGCGATGGTCCAGGCATACCCGTGCGGGTCCTTGAAGGTGCCGCAGCGATCACCCCAGAACTGGTCCTCGACCGGACGGAGGCTCGTCGCGCCCGCGGAGACCGCGCGGTTGAACAGCGTGTCGCAGTTCTCGACGAAGACCCACATCGCCACGGGCGACCCGCCGAGCGTCTTCGGCCCCTTGCCTTCCATCATGGCATCCATCGCCATGAGCTTGGTGTCGCCGACCGTGAACTCGGCGTGCATGATCTTGCCATCGGGACCGGGGAACCTGCTGATGTCCTTCGCGCCGAGTGCCTTGGCGTACCAGTCGAGCGCGGCGCCGCAGTCCTCGTAGGTGAGGAGCGGCGTAACGGTGTGGAAGCCCTCCGGGATCGGTCGCTTCGCCTTTGCCATGAGTCACTCCCGCGGGAATCGTCCCGCATCGGTCGCGGCCCGGTGAATGGCCCGCGGGCGCATCGGCTCCGATGGCGACTCCGCGGGCGGTGATCTCCGCGGCCAAGGGCGCCACTCTCGCACGCCGGTCGGGCGGCCGCGTGCAGCCTCGGTCAAATCCGGGTGACGTCGAGCCCGCGCAGGATGACGTAGCCCAGACATCCGCCGCGCGGGCACGACGACTCCCGGCGCGCTGATCTCCTTGCCGACGTGCGCGATGGGAGCGACCCGGCCGCGAGCTGCCGGACCCTACCGTGATCGTGTGGCGCGGAGCCTCAGCCTCCTCGACGGGTGCCCACGACGACGTCAAATCGTGAGCTGGTAGGCCACATAGGCTTGCCACGCGTTGTCGCCCGCGATGCTGTGGCCAGCGGAGCCCATGAGGTGATGGTGCTCCGTGAGATCCACGACCGATCCGATGTCGAAGCGGAGCTGACCGCGGCCCCCGACCTGGTCCGCGGTGGTGGAGAAGATCTCCGCACCGACGATCGCGGAGCGGGACAGGCTCCGCTGCAGCAGCCAACCCGCCAGCCAGTAGTTCCGGTTTCCGGTGCCGGGGTTCAGCCAGTAGCCGCCGCCACCGTAGGTCGTCCACGGGCCCCGACTCTTCTGGAGCCAGACGGGGAGAAGGGCGTGCAGCCGCCCCGTGCCGAGACCTCGTGCCTCACTTCCGGCCGGAAGCTCGAGCTGAGGGAAGATGCCCACCATCGGGACATGGGCGCCTTCCTGGACGAAACGCAGCTTGGCGCCGAGCTCGATATCCCCGGGGCCGAACAGTGCCGGACCGCCGGCGGGGCGCGAATAGCTCAGCGGGGTGATCAAGTGAAGCTGCAGGTTCGGCATGGCGCCGTAGTTGATCTCTACGTGGGGACAGGTCCCGGAGGTTCCCTCGTGCGTGAGCTCATCCTGACTGGCCAGGTAGAACTCCCAGTGGCGGTATTCGACCGGCTCCGGGTCGTCGGTCACGAACGGCGGCCCTGCGTGTGCGATCGCCGGCGCCAACGCGGCCACGGCGGCGAGGGCGACCCCGATCCAAGAGCGCCCGCTCATCCCTGTGCCCGCGAATGCTCCAGACGGGATCCGCGCGCGAGAGTCCAGAACAGAGGGACGGCAGCCACCTCGAGGATCACGGCGAGGCCGATCATCGCGGGCAGCGAGACGTCGTAGAGCCAGCCGAGGGCCGCACTGCCCAGGAACCAGAAGAGCCCGAAAGCGGCGGCGAAGAGCCCGTAGGCAGTCGCTCGCCGCTCGCTCGGCACCATCGTCGCGATCGCTGCGGCCAGGATCGACTCGTGGACGCCCACGCCCAAGCCCCAGAGAGCGACTCCCGCGAGCGCGGTCCATCGACCGCCCAGGAAGGCGAGCGGTGCATAGAGCGCCGTGACGAGGGTGAGCGGCACCAGGATCCCGAGGCCCGCACGATCGAACAGCTTCCCGACGAGCAGCGAGCCGGCTCCGCCCATTCCCATGGCGACGGCGTAGAAGACAGGTACCCAGTCCTGGGGGAGGACGGAGGCCCGTTCGAAGTGGAACCCGATGAGGGGGAAGTCCGCGAACCCGGCGGCGACGAGCCCGGCGCCCGCGAGGTAGATCCAGAAGGCACGGGGAAATCCGGCCCTGTCGAGGCGCGTCTCGGACACGGGCTCGAACTCTTCGGTGTGCGGATAGAGCACCCGCGCGACGCCCAGGAGGAGCAGCGTGCAGGCCGCCGGGATCCCCAAGGCGGCGAACGCCAACCGGAAGTCGTGGCGCGTGGCGAGAAGGGCCGCCATCACGAGCGGGCCGAGCAGGGCGCCGAACTGGTCGAGGGCCTCGTGCAGACCGAAGGCCCAGCCGTAGCCGCCCATCTCCTTGCCCGCGTGCGACAGCATGACGTCCCGCGGCGGATTGCGAATGGCCTTCCCGATGCGCTCGACGACGAGCAACCCGACGGCGGCCTGCCAGTTCCCAGCGAGGGCCAGGGCCGGAACGGCGGCCATCTGGACGACGTAGCCGACGATGGTGATGGGCCAGTAGGCCCGCGTCCGGTCGGCGAGCCGTCCCGAGCCGAGGCGCAGGCCATAGCCCGCGAGCTCCCCGAGCCCGCTGGCGGTGCCGACGATCACGCCGCTCGCGCCGAGCAGCGCGAGGAAAGGTCCCGCGATTCCGCGCGCGCCCTCGTAGACGAAGTCGGCGAAGAAGCTCATCGCGCCGACCAGCAGGACGAACTGGAGAGCGCGACGCTTGGGGTCAGGCATGGGGCGTCCGCCCGCGTGCGAGCCGTGCATCGAACGAGACCGGGCCAGCGCCGGCCAGGAGCAGGAACACGAGACCGAGGAGCATCGCGAAGTCGGTGCGCGACTCCGCCTGCAGGGACCAGAATCCCATCTTCGCCGAGACGGCCGTCGCTCGCCAGAGCAGGGGGATCTTGGTGGTCGCGATGGCGACGGAGATGTCGATGAGCAGGGGGATCGCGGAGAGCCTGGTCACGATGCCGAGGAGGAGGAAGAGGCCGAAGACGATCTCCGCGGCGCCGACGAGGTGCGCCATCGCTGCCGGTGCGGGGATGCCGATCCGCACGAACCGCTCCGCGCCCCACTGCTCGGGGAACAGGAACTTCTTCAGCCCCTCGGGCAGGAAGACGAGGCCGACGAGGAGGCGGATGACGAGATTCGAACGAGGGCCGGATGGATCGAGGATCCGCCAGAGCAGTCGGCTCATTGAAAGGATCTCCTTCTGTGGCGTCGCTGCGTCTCGGGGGTTCGCGAGCCGCGGCGCCCTTCTCCCACGACCTCGTCATACAGCTCTTCGACTTGGCGTCGCAGCTCGGAGAGGACTCGCCCGCCCTTCCCCGTGAGCACGTAGTCCCGCCGCGCCTTGATGCTGGCCCCTGGGCTCCGTTGGCCCTTGAGCCAGCCGTGGTCCTCCATGCGTGCGAGAAGCGGGTAGAGCGTGCCGGGGCTGATCCGATACCCGTGGTGCTCCAGCTCGTCGAGCATCCACTGCCCGTAGACGGGATGTGCCTCCGCGTGATGGAGGATGTGGATCTTCCAGAACGCCAGCAGTACCTCGTGGAGAATCGGTTCGCTCATGGGTCCGTCCTATTACGATGGCCGTAATACAGCGACGCCGGTTCTGATGAGCGAAGGCGGCGGCGGGTTCGTCGTCAACCTGTCCGAGTTTCCCCCTGTTCCATGGCCAACCAGGCACCAAGCGGGAGTGGTTGTGCGCCGGGCCACGGCCAGGGGCGGCCGCAAGAAGGGGCTGCCGGGTGCCCGCTGATGTTTGACAAGGATCTGACCGACCGCTCTGCCGAATCCGCAGTTAGGCCTTGAGCCACCGACCGGCGCCGCCTAGCATGAGCCCGCTTGCAGTCGTGATGCCCGCGATGCCTCGACCGCCGGACGTGCTTGCGAGCCGGACGGCAATGGCATCCTCCCCCGAATCGGGTGCCCTCGGTGCGATCGAGCGGAGGTTGGCATGAACGCTGTGAACGGGCGAGCCACGCTGCTCATCGCCGCGGCGGTTCTCCTCGCCGGGGCGGAGTTGGCTGGCGCCGGCGGTAGACCGAAGTACGGCACCGGCAGTGCGTGGGGACGCGATTCGTACGCGCAGTACGCCGGCATCCCTGGCGCCGAAGCCGTGGGCGCCGACCAGTGCGCCACGTGTCACGGCGAGGTCTCCCAGGGCTTCCGCCTGGTCGCTCACGGCCAGGCGGGCGTCGGCTGCGAGGACTGTCACGGGCCAGGCAGCCTCCATGTCCCCGACACCACGCACGCCCACATCCACTCCTTCACGAAGGAGACGGTCGAGGCGGCGAACGGCAACTGTCTCCACTGCCACGCGGAGGAGGCCGCGCTGCGGGACTGGAGTCTCGGACGCCACCGGCGCGAGGGCGTGCGCTGCACGGACTGCCACGATCCGCACGCCGCGCCGAGCGAGGGCAACCGCACGCTGTCCACGAGCCGGACCTGCTTCCGCTGCCATCAGGAACAGAAGGCCCAGGGCGACCTGCCCTTCCACCACCCGGTACGCGAAGGCCGCATGGGCTGCACGGACTGCCACGACCCGCACGGCGCACTCGCCGGCGCGGTCCGCGCCAGCCACGTGAACGACCTCTGCTTCCAGTGCCACGCCGAGTACCGCGGGCCGTTCACCTACCAGCATCCCCCCGTCGTCGAGAGCTGCCTCAAGTGCCACGAGCCCCACGGCTCGATGAATGCCCACCTGCTGCAGGTCAGCCAGCCGATGCTGTGCCTGCAGTGCCACGCGGGCCATCATGACGGCTCCACGATCTCGCTCCTCAACGCGTGCACCAACTGCCATGGCTCGATCCACGGCACCGACACGCCCTCCGCAACCGGCGGCAGCGTGTTCATCGACAAATGAGCAGGACTGCGGGAGCGCGGGCCGTGAGCGTGCCGGCCCCGAGGAGGAGAGGAATGTCTGAGCGAGGTGACTGGATTCGGGTCGCAGGGCCAGCGGCGATCCTGGCGCTCTGCCTCCTGCTCGCGGCGCCGGCCGCGGCCGATGCGCCGGCGGGCGCCTCGAGCGCGACGGGCCTCGAGGTGCGGTTCCAGCCCGGCTATCGCTACGTGCAGACGAGCGGCTTCGCCGGCCGAGTGGGTGAGCTGGATGCCCTGGCGAACTCGGGTGGAGGAGACCTGCTGGTCCAGTGGAGCGCGCCGCGAAACGCATCACGGCTCGACTACCGCGGCTGGCTCCTGAGCCGTGACGAGTACGCCATGACCGGCAAGCTCCGGATCGGGCGGCTGCTCCGCCTCGACGTGGACGGGCGCAGCCTGGTCCGCCACCTGGAGAAGACGCTCTTCGGGCTGAATCTCAGCCCCGACGACATCTTCCGCACCGACGGCATCTCCGACGCGGGACTGTACGGCGTGCGAAGATCCTCCTGGAACGGCTCCGCGCGCCTGACGGTCCCACGGACACCGCTCGCCGTATTCGCGCGTGGAGGACTTCAGACGCGCCAAGGCGACTCGCAGCTCGCGTTCTACGACATGGGGGGCGACACGACCTGCGGCTTCTGCCACTCCGCGTCCCGCTTCCAGTCGGTGAAGTACGAGACGCAGAGTTACGCCGGCGGCGTCGAGCTGATGGTCGCGCATGCGGTCCTCACTTACGAGCATGCCGGCACGATCGGCAGGAATCGCGGCGAGGCGCCAGTGGACGCCTATGGCAGCACGCTGTCGCTCCCCGGCGATGAGCTGCCCGCCGGCGTGCCCAATACGCTGGCCGGGAACTACCTCCACAACTTCCTGCCCGGGCACCGCAGCGCCTCGGATGGGATCAGAGTGCACGCGCCCCTGCCGCTCGACCTGACGCTGGACGGGTCGGTCGCGGGAGGTCACGTGACGAGCACGTTCGCCGCGCGCCGCCAGAACTTCGTGAACGGCGACGCAGCGCTCGCCTGGCGGCCGGCGAACCTGCTGGACCTGACCCTGGACTACCATGAGCAGAGCCTGATCAATCGCTTCACCCCCGGGTACGCCCTGTTCGGCGACCCGTCGCTGCACCGCTCGTGGGCGGGACTACGGGCGGAGCGCTCGCTGAATGCGCAGGTCGAGCTCGAGGCTCACTACCGCTACACGCGCGTCTCCCGCACGAACGCCGATCTATGGCCCCAGTTCTACTCACCCGACAACGCCGATCCGCTGCGGGTCGTGCCGCTCACGACCGCCAACGCCGCCGGGCTGGACCTCGCGTATCGTCGGGGAGGGCGCTGGCGCCTGCGCGGCGGTTGGGAGTGGACGGGAACCCGGGATCCCGGCTACGTGACCGAGCCGAAGACCGCGCACCGCTTCACGCTGGGCGGTTGGGCGGCTCCGCATCGCGCGTTCGATGTCGCCGAGAGCTTCTCCGCCGCGCTCCAGTCCGACTTCCCGGTGATCGGGCGAAAGAACCAGCTCTACCTGAGCACGACCTCGGCGACGATCAGGCCCACTTCCACATGGACGCTGGACCTGGCCTACGCCATCGGGGCGCAACGCCTGAGGACCGATCTCCTCTACGGCACCGATCCGCCCTATCCGGAAGCGCTCGTGCCTTACGACGCCACGGACCAGAGCATGGCGGTGGCGTTCCGTTGGGAGGCGACGAAGCAGCTGAGCTGGGCCGCGGAGGTCCGTTACGTCTGGTCGCTGAGCGAGTTCAAGCCCTCCGCCGCGGCGACGCCAGTGGATACGCTGCCGCTGTTCCTGCCGGTGCAGTTCGCCAGCGCCTTCTCGCGGGTGGACATTCCCCAAGTGGTGGCGGGCACGACCATCGCCTATCGCTGGCCGGCCGACATCGAGACCAGTATTCGCGGCGCGTATGCGAGCTATCGGGACCAGGTCCATCCCGAGTGGACGGGCTACCTGCGCAGCCTGAGCGTGTTCGTCGGTCGGAGTTGGTGACAGCCGGGCCGTAGCCGCATCGCGTCGGGCAGGGAGCAGGGCGACGGGGACTTGCGCGAGCCCTGACGGCGCCGCTGCCTGCACGAACCTCACGGGGCGGGAAGGCCGGCCGATCGGCAGCGCCGCTCTGAGCTCGAATCATCCACGTGGAGGGGCCGATGGAGGTGATCGCAAGGATGGCGTCCGAGCGGCGGGGCCTCACGGCGTCGCTCATGGATCGGCGGGCGGGGCGCTCGCCTCGGGCGCATCGCGGCGCGGCGATCGGCGGCGAACGCGCGGATTCGTCACGATGACCAGGATATCCGCGGTCACGGGCGCCTCGCGGGGAATTGGCCGGGCCACTGCTCTGGAGCTGGGGAGAAACGGCGATCGAGTCTTCGTGCTCGCGCGATCGGAATCGGATCTGCAGGAGCTGAGTGCGGAGGCGGGGCCGCTCGGGGTGGAAGTGCTTCCCCTGGTCATGGATATCGCGGACGAAGTCTCGCGCCGGAACGCCGTGTCCTCCATCATGGAGGCCACGAAGGGCTACGGCCTGGACCTTCTGGTGAACAACGCGGGCTATGGTCAGATGGGACCGATGGAAGAGGTCTCGCCCGCGCGGCTTCGGCGACAGCTCGAGGTGAATGTCGTCGGCCTGCTGGCCTTCACGCAGCCGTTCCTGCCCGGGATGCGCGAGCGCCGCGGCGGCACGGTCGTCAACGTCAGCTCGGTCGCGGGTCGCGTGGTGGCCCCCTTCGGCGGAGCGTACGCGGCCTCCAAGTTCGCGCTCGAGGCGATCAGCGATGCCCTGCGGCTGGAGCTATGGCCGTTCGGCGTACGCGTGATCCTCATCGAGCCGGGCCCGATTCGTACGAACTTCCGGGAAGCGGCGAACGCCACCGAGTCGCGGGATCCGGCATCGCCCTATGCCGAGATCGTGCGCCGATTCGAGCAAGGCAGAAGAGGCTGGTACCGATTCGAGCACCCGCCGGAGAGCGTCGCCCGGACCATCGCCCGGGCGGCGCGGTCGGCACATCCTCGGGCGCGCTACCCGGTCACGCTGCCGGCCGAGGTGACTGCATTCGCCCGCCGATGGGTGCCGGATGGCGTGACCGACTGGGTGCTACGCCGGACCATGCGTGCCCACGGACACTAGCCTCCGAGCGGGCCCACGGTCTGCCGTCGAGAGCGCAGAGGGCGTCGCGCTTAGGCGCCCGCTCCGCCACGCGCCGTGGAACTGAGGCAGGTAGTCGCGGTGGATCTCCAGGTAGTCGTCGAGCACCGCCCGCGCCCGGTCCAGGTCGTTCATGGTCGGATCGAGGCACAGCGCCTGCAGCGCCAGCTCGCGGCTCCCCTGGACGGCGGCCTCCACGACGTATTCGACGAGCTGAGCCTCCCGCCGGCACAGCTCCGAGATCATGGGCGGCAACTCCGTGATTCGCGCGGGCAGCGCGCCTTCGCGGGTGAACGTCACCGGAACCTCGACGATCGTGTCCCAGGGCAGGTTCGTGATGGCCCCGTGGTTCGGGACATTGGCGGCGGGACGATAGGCCGCGCCGCGGCCGCTCAGCCCCAGCACGACCTCGCAGACGCCCTCGCTGGGCACGTCGCGGAGACTCCGCAACGCCGGAGCGCCCTTGGCGATCATGCGCTCGATCTCGCGCCATAGCTCGCCGCGGCCGCGCTCTGCGCGCCCCCATTCGTAGGGGCGGAGGTGGTAGCGCTCCCACGGCCTGGTGCTGGGGTCGTGAGCGTGGGGCAGGTACTCGCTCAGGTGCGCGTCGCCGGTGGCGGGCAGGTAGCCGGTGATGCGCAGGAGTTCGCGCGAGAGGCGCTCGCGCCCGCCGGGAGCGGCGAGGAAGCGCTTGCGCAGGAGCGGATAGAGGTCCTCGCCCGTCCGGCGGTCCCGCACGTCCAACATCCAGGTGAAGTGGTTGAGCCCCGCCGCCTGGATGTCGAGCACCTGACTCACGCGCTGCACGAACTTCCCCATGCTCGCCCAGAACGCGCGCCCGTAAGGAAACGGCGGGGTATTGGGCAGGAGAATCTCCATGGGGATGGGCACGCCGGTTCGGTCGAGCAGCAGCACGCCTGCCACGGCATAGCCGAAGCTGAGCTGGTGGCACAGCCCCACCACCCGGATGGAGCTGAATCTCGTCACCGCGCGACAGAGCCGCGGCAGGGGATTGCTGAGCATGACGAGCGTCGCGCCGGGGCAGTAACGCTCCATGTCCCGCGCGACGTCGAGGACCAGCGGGATGTTGCGCGCCGCGTGGATGAATCCTCCGGGTCCGCCGTTCTCCGCCCGCGGCTGACGCAGGCCGTGGCGCAGCGGGACCTCCCAGTCGTAGCGCCACAGCCTCTCGCGAGGGACGGGCTCGATCGCGCAGACGACGAAGTCCGCGTCCTCGAGGACGGCGCGGCGGTCGCCCTGGACCTGAATGTCGAAGTGGGCCTTCCACTCTCGGTTGATCACATCCGCGAGCCGGCGGACCACGTCGAGGGCGCCGGGGTCCACGTCGACCAGCGCGAGCGTGCTGCCCTCCAGTGCCGGCTCCCGCAACAGGGTGGCAAGGGAGCTGAGAGCGAAGCTGGCACTGCCGGCCCCCAGGATGACGATCTTGAGCGGTCTCATCGCGGCGCTCCCTGGTGCAGGGCCGCGCACGGTCGTCCGCCGTTGCCCACGGCCGAAGCGCTCGAGGCAGAGGACCGCGCGCGACCCCAGGGGACGGCGCCCGCCCCGGCCGAGGGAGCGAACTGGCTGCGCTGTCCGAGCACCTCTCGATAGAGCGTCTCGATCTGCCCCGTGACCCTCGGCCAGGCGAACGCCAGCGCTCGCGCGCGGCCGCGCTCGGCCAGAGCGGCGCGGCGCGCGGGATCGCTCACCAGTGCCGAGATCGCGTGCGCCAGGGCCGGCACGTTGCCGGGCTCGAACACCACGGCGTCTTCGAAGGGGGTCACCACCGAGCGGTAGCCGGGGAGATCCGAGGCCACCACGGCGCGCCCCGCCGCCATCGCCTCCAGCAGGACGATGCCGAAGCTCTCGTGGCTGGAGGCGGGGGACACGAAGATGTCGCTGGTCGCGTACCAGCGTGGCAGGTCGGCGCCCGACACGCGGCCCACGAAGTGCACGAACTCGCGCGTCCCCGCGGGGACCTGCGATTCGAACCAGGAGCGGAGGCAGGAGTCGCCCACGATGAGCAGCCGCGCGCAGCCGCGAGTGCGCTCGACGACCTCGGGCATCGCCGCCAGCAAGTACTGAAGGCCCTTGCGCGGATCGAGCCGGCCCACGAACAAGAGGTTGACGCGTCGCGGGTCCCGCCAGGCGGGGAAGGGCTCGAGCCGCGGCTGAAAGCGATCGACGTCCACGCCGTTCGGGATCACGTGGTAGTGGCCCGGATAGTAGAGCTGCGTCGAGATCTCCGCGGTCCGTGACACCGCGATGCGCGCATCGAGCCGGCTCACCGTCCTGGCGAGGTAGTGCCTGAAGCGGTCCTGCAAGAACCCTCGGCCGGCGACGGTGTGGAAGGTTCCCACCTGCGCACATGTCGCTTCCTGCACGGCGAAGAGCGGCAGGGTCGGAGCATTCGGACAGTGGGTGTGGAGGACGTCGAAGTCGTAGGCGCGAAGCAAGCGGCGGAGCTGCCGGCGCAAGGTGAGCCCGAGCGTGACGTCCACGAAGGCACGGTTGAAGGGCACCACCAGGTTGCGGCCCACACGCTCGACACCCGGCTCGCGGTCGGTCTCCCGATGCTCGGGAAAGCGGCTGGTGATGATCGTGACCTCGTGACCGCGCCGGCGCAGCTCGAGCGCGGTGTGATGAACGTTCTCGGTGATGCCCCCGTAGCGCGGGTAGTAGGCCTGGGTGACGATCCCGACTCTCATGGCTTGTAGCCCCCATGGTCCGCTGCCGATCACTCACCGGGGACGCAATCGGGATGCCAGGGGGGAGTGCCACCCGTCGCGCGTCGGACCCGTGGCGGAAGTCACCCGATTGCAGCGTGAGGCGATCGGGCCGGGCCGTCACCGGCGCGGTCGGGCGATGCCATCTACTCCACGATCGTGGAGTCGGCTGGCCGGGCGTGGAGAGGCACGTGGCCGATGCCGGCCGGTGAGCTGACGAGGCGCGCAGTGCCGTGGCCGCCGGGCGTGCGATGCGCCCACGCACGTAGGCTCGTCAGCGGGGGCGCTCCGGATCAGCGGAGCAGGACGACCTTGTCGCTGGCCAGAGTGGCCCCGGCGCGGAGCCTCGCGAAGTAGACCCCGGACGCGGCCCGCGAGCCGTTCACCGTCGGGTCCCATTCCACCTCGGTGAGTCCGGCCGGGATGGAGCCGAGATCCCTCTGGAAGATCCGCCGTCCGTCCACCGAGAAGACCTGCAGCCGTGCCGGGCCGTGGGTGGCGCCGGCGAGGATCCGGAACCGCACGGGCGCGTGGGACGGGCTTCCGACGTGGCTCAGGCTCATTTCGCGGGTGGCCCCGGGCAAGGTCTCGTTCACGACCTCGATCAGCCTTCTGAGATCCAGCTTGCCCGCGCCCCATTGGGGATTGGGGACTGCCCCGGTGAAGGTGTCCTCCCGCGCGGCCCGCCGCAGGATGTCACGCACTCGTGCGGGCAGCAGGTGTGGGCGCATCTGGAGCAGCAATGCGACGGCTCCGGCCACGTGGGGCGCGGCCATGCTGGTGCCTTCCTTGACCACATGCGATGCGTCCTCGGCGATTCGCCACCCCTCCTGGGAGTCGTCGTGGCTCATGCTCGACGCTACGCCCTGTCCCGGTGCCGCCAGATCCGGGCGCAAGAGACCGTCGCGGCGGGGACCCCGGGAGCTGAAGTCCGACAACGCGCCGACCTCGGCGACGGGAATGCCGTGCAAGGCGTAGCCGGCCGCCAGCCCCGAGGAGTCCTGCCACGCGACCTTGGTCACGAAGCTCCCCACCGTGATGCAGGAATCGCAGGTTCCGGGAACCGTCAGCGTGCGACTTGGATCCGCGGTGGCGAAGCCGCAGGGAGCGCACGACGTGAACCCGATCCCATCCACCCAGAGGTCGAAGACTCCCTCCCCAGCCTGCCGCGACAGGCTAAGCGTCCATTCGCCGGCGGCCGGGGTGTGCGCGGCGTCGGTGCGGTCGGCGATGGCGACGACGAACCAAGAGGACGAGTTCCCGACGGGCGTGTTGAGATCGCGGCCCAGGGGCCAGGTGTCCGAGCCGTTGAATATGGTGACGTCGCCTTCGGGCGAGACGAAGCTGGACTCCTCGCCGGGAGCCACCGGCCCGAACGTCGAACCGCTAGGGCTCACCAGCGTGATCGAGGCCTGGAGTCCGGGATTCCCCCAGGCCTCGAGGGTCACGCGATCATTGTTCAAGCCCGGCCACGCGCAATTCAAGACGCTGAAGCGCGCCTCGCCCTGACCGCTCTCGATCCGCGTGTGGATCGGGTCGTTGGCGTCGTTGCCGGCGGACACGACGAGGATGCGCCCCGGGCCGGTCAGGGCCGAGAGCATGCGCTCCAGCATGCTGGTGCCGTCACGCGGCCCGCACTGATTCCCCAGGCTCAGGTTGACCACCGCGTCCTGGCCGCGGCTCCGCGCCAGGTCGAAGAGGTACTGGACGGCCTCCACCATATAGACGTCGGAGTGGATGGGATCGAGCTTCACCACTGCGATGTCGGCGAGGGGAGCGACGCCCACGTGGCGGAAGGCCGGCAGGCCACGTCCGGTCGCCCGCCCGTTGCCCGCGGCGATGCCGGTGACGTGCGTGCCGTGGCCGTCCCGGTCCTGGTTGACTGGTACGCCGGCTCGCAGCCTCTCCTCGTCATAGACCATGTTGTTGTACTGGTCCCAGAGCCCGACCACTCGGGTGACGCCGGCACCGTCCTTGAAGTCGGCCGCGTCCAGGTCGATCCCCGTATCCGCGACGCCGACGAGGACGCCCTGGCCTTGAATCCCGTTCGGGAACCCCGGACCGGGAGCGTGGATCTCCGGCGTGCCGATGACCGGACCGCTGGTCTCGAGCTGAAGGGAGAGCGGGCGCGCGACCTGGAAGCTCCGGAGCTCGGGGTCGCGGATGAGCCGATCGAGGTCAGCGGCCGCTATCCGCACGGTGAAGAGACTGCCCTGTTGGGTTCCAACGCGCGCTCCCAGGGCTTCGAGCCGTGGTCGCGTCCCGCTGAACTCGGCGAACCCGGCGATCTGGGAATCCGCCCGGACCGAGAGCATCGTCGCCGTCCCGCGGGCGCCAGCGGCGGAGACGCGCAACGGATGATGGATGCGAAACAGCGGGTCCAGCTTGAGCCGGGCGTCGCGCGGGGCCGTCTCGGGACTCTGGCCGAAGGCGGCGCCATGGACTGCGAGGACCGCGACGCACGCAGTCCAGAGGCAGCGAATGACCGCATGCAGGCGAGGAGTGATCCCAGGGAGAAACAGCCGGAGAGTTTCGCCGCCTCGGAAGGCGGCCTCGAGGGGCAGGTAGGACGTGCGGCTGGCCTGATCCTCCTCCGGCGCGGCAACGCGATGACCAGATGCATCCATCCTTTGACAATAACGACCCGTGAGCAGCGGTCAAGTGTGAGCCCGCCGACCTCCCGGCCATGACGAACTCGCGCGCTCCGCCAGAAGGCGCGCCCTGTGAGGCATCGGCGCGACAAGGAGCGCTCCGCTCGCGCGACAGTTAGCCCGAAGGCGGTGCCGGAGGAGGAACTTGAACCCTCACGCAGCTGAGGCTGCTTGGGATCTCGAGTTGGGAAGATGAGCCCCGCCCACTGCTTCACCCTCACTCGAACTTCACAGGGATCGCAACCCACACTGCGACAGGCTCGTTGTGAGTGAGCGCCGGCTTGAACCTCCACTGGCGCACGCAGTCGATCGCGGCAGCATCGAGCTC
>JAWOLC010000046.1:0-14988 GCA_033853925.1 Candidatus Eiseniibacteriota bacterium | reverse complement strand
GGAGCCGGCCCCCGCGCGTGCGCCTCGGGCGCCTGGTCCTGCCCACGCGCGCGGCCGCCGCGGCGATGGCCCCCCGGCTGCCCAGCGCGGCCGAGGCCGAGAGCCTCGCGGCGGGCGCCCGGCGCGGGGGCGCGCAGTGGACCTTCGACGTGAGCGCCCGCGAGGACAGCGCCCTCTTCGCCCGCGCGCTCCGCGCCGGTCCCGGGGCGGTGCTCGGCCCCGACCCGGTGGCGGACGGCTGGGCCATCGCCCGGGTGCTCGCCGTCCTGCCCGGTCGCGGCCGCCCCCTCTCCGAGGTGCGCGCGCAGGTGACCGGGCGCTGGTACGCCGGCGAGGCGGAGCGGCGGCTGCAGAGGCTCACGGGACGCGCGCGGCTCGGGCTGCGCGTGGTCGTGAACGAGGCGGCGCTCGAGGCCCTGGTGCGCGAGGCGCAGGTCGGGCCGCGGTGAGGCCGAGCTCGCCGCGGCAGCCTGCCGAGCGCCGGGAGAAAGCTGCCGAACGCGCCTCCGGTCCGGCTCCCGGCGAGGGGATGCTCGCGTCGCCGGTGTATAGTTAGTGCGCTGGCTCACCCCAGGCGGCGACCCCATTATTGCGGCGCCCGCGCCGCTCATGACCGAAGACGGGGCCTTTCCTCATGCGAATTGAAAGAATGCAACGGAATCACGCTTGGCTCGTGGAACGATCCTCCCCCGCCCGGACCGGGCTCGTCCTCGGCGGCATCGCCCTCCTGGCCCTGCTCGCGGCCACCGGCTGCGGCGCCAAGAGAACCATGCGGGCGCCGCGCGTCGCCGTCACGGTGGCACAGGCCGAGCGGCGCTCCGTGCCCCTGCAGATCGTCACCACCGGCACGGTGGAGCCGGTGCAGACCGCGGACGTGGGCTCGCAGGTCGGCGGCGTGATCACCCGCATCAGCTTCCGCGAGGGGCAGGACGTGGCGGCCGGTCAGGAGCTGATCCAGCTCGACCCGCGTCCCTTCCGCGCCGCCCTGGGACAGGCGCTCGGCCAGTTGGCGAAGGACGAGGCGCAGTGGCGGGCCGCGCGCCTGGACGCGGAGCGCTCGCAGAAGCTCCTCGAGCAGAACCTCGTCGCCCCGGCCGAGAACGACCAGGCGCAGGCCAGCGCCGAGGCCTTCTGGGCCGCCGTGCGCGCCGACTCGGCCAACGTGGCCAGCGCGCGCCTCGAGCTGGAGTACTCGAGCATCCGCGCCCCCTTCGCCGGGCGCACGGGCAAGCTCAACGTGCACGTGGGCGACCTGGTCAAGGCCGGCACCTCCGACCCGCTCGTGACGATCAACCAGGTGCAGCCCATCCGCGTGCACTTCACGCTGCCGCAGGACCAGCTCCCCGTCCTGCAGCGCTACCTGGCCGGGGACCCCAAGGTCTTCGCCAGCAGCCCGGCCGACAGCGCCCGGGGGAGCCAGGGGAGGCTGGCGTTCGTGGACAACGCCGTGGACCCGACCACGGGGACGGTGCTCCTGAAGGGCGAGTTCGCGAACCGGGACGGGGCGCTCTGGCCGGGTGAGATGGTCGCCGTCCGCCTGCTGCTCGCGGTCGAGCCGAACGCGCTCGTCGTGCCGGCGCCGGCGGTCGCGACCGGGCCGCAGGGGCCCTATGTCTACGTGCTGAACCCCGACTCGACGGCGACGGCGCGGCCCGTGCAGGTGAAGCGGGCGGACGACGTGACGGCCGTGCTCGCGGGCGGGCTCCAGCCCGGCGAGACCGTGGTGACCGACGGGCAGTTCCGCATCTCGCCGGGCGCCCGTCTCGTGGTGCGCAGGGCCGGGCAGGGCAAGCGCCCGTGAACCTGTCCTCCCTCTTCATCCAGCGCCCGGTCGCCACCACCCTGGTGATGATCGGCATCCTCTTCTTCGGCATCGTGGGCTACACCCTGCTGCCGGTGAGCGACGTCCCGAACGTGGACTACCCCATCCTCTCGGTGAGCGCGAGCCTGCCCGGGGCCTCGCCCGAGACCATGGCCTCGGCCGTGGCCACGCCGCTCGAGAAGGAGTTCTCGACGATCCCCGGCCTGGACGTCATGACCTCCACGTCCAGCCAGGGCAGCACCAGCATCACCCTGCAGTTCGTGCTGGACCGCAACATCGACGCGGCGGCGCAGGACGTGAACGCGGCCATCGCGCACGTGCAGCGGCGGCTGCCCACGGGGATCATTCCCCCCGCCTACCAGAAGGTGAACCCCGCCGACTCGCCCATCCTCTTCATGGCGATGACCTCGAGCCTGATGCCGCTCGCCAAGCTGGACGACTACGCCGAGGACTTCCTGGCGGAGCGCCTCTCGATGGTGAACGGCGTGGCCGCGGTGAACGTCTTCGGCGCGCAGAAGTACGCGGTGCGGGTGCAGATCGACCCGCACGCCCTGGCCGCGCTGGGCATCGGCATCGACGACGTGGCCAACACGATCAACAACAACAACGTGAACCTGCCCACCGGCATCCTCTGGGGGCCGAACCGCACGCTCACCGTCGAGGCCAGCGGGCAGCTCATGAACGCCGAGGACTTCGGCGCCATGGTCGTGACCTGGCGCAACGGCCGCGCCGTCCGCCTGCGCGACCTGGGCCGGGTGATCGACGACGTGCAGAACAACAAGACGGCGGCCTGGATCCGGGGGCAGCGGGCCATCATGCTGGCGATCCAGCGGCAGCCCGGCACGAACACCGTCATGGTGGCGAACCGGCTGAAGGCGCTGATGAAGCAGCTCGCGCCCCAGCTCCCGGCCTCGGTCGAGACGCACCTGCTCTACGACCGCTCCGAGTCCATCCGCAATTCGGTCAAGGACGTACAGTTCACCCTGC
The DNA here is from genome assembly GCA_033853925.1 of Candidatus Eiseniibacteriota bacterium. Taxonomy (GTDB): domain Bacteria; phylum Eisenbacteria; class RBG-16-71-46; order RBG-16-71-46; family RBG-16-71-46; genus JANXPZ01. The sequence continues at coordinate 12,179 of JAWOLC010000046.1, read as the reverse complement.
TCCTGACCCTGATGCTCGTGGTGCTGGTGATCTTCCTGTTCCTCAGGAACCTGCCGGCCACGGTCATCCCCAGCCTGGCCCTGCCGCTCTCGCTGGTGGGCACCTTCGCCGCCATGCACCTCCTGGGCTACAGCCTGGACAACCTCTCGCTGATGGCCCTCACCCTCTCGGTGGGCTTCGTGGTGGACGACGCCATCGTGATGCTCGAGAACATCCACCGCCACATCGAGTCGGGGAAGCCCGCCCTGCGCGCCGCGCTCGACGGCTCGCGCGAGATCGGCTTCACGATTCTCTCCATGACCCTGTCGCTGGTCGCGGTCTTCATCCCCGTGCTCCTGATGGGCGGCATCCTCGGGCGCCTCTTCCACGAGTTCGCCGTCACCATCAGCTGCGCGATCCTCGTCTCGGGCTTCGTGTCGCTCACGCTGACGCCCATGCTGTGCAGCCGCTTCCTCAAGCCCGAGCACGCGCAGAAGCACGGCCGCGCCTACGAGACCATCGAGAACGGCTACCTCCGCATGCTGCGCCTGTACGAGCGCACGCTGGCCTGGGTCATGAGCCATCGGCGCACGGCGATCGCCGTGTCCCTGGCGATCTTCGCCGGCACGGTCGGGCTGTTCATGATCGTGCCCAAGGGCTTCATCCCCAGCGAGGACATCGGGCTCCTCAACGCCACCACCGAGACGGCGGAGGGCACCTCCTTCGAGAGCATGGTCCGCCACCAGCAGCAGGTGGCCGCCGTCATCGCCAGGGATCCGAACATCCAGGACTTCATGTCCTCCGCGGGCGGCGGCGGCTTCGGCACGACCAACCAGGGGCGCCTCTTCATCCGCCTGAAGCCGCGGGCCGATCGCAAGCTCTCGGCCGACCAGGTGATCCGCGAGCTGCAGCCCAAGCTGGCGAGCCTCCCCGGCATCCGCGTCTACCTCGTGAACCCGCCGGTCATCAGCGTGGGGGGCCGCGTCTCGAAGAGCCAGTACCAGTTCACCCTGCAGAGCACGGACACCGACGCGCTCTACGCGGGCGCGACCGAGCTGCAGAACCGGCTCAACCAGACCCCCGAGCTGGCGGACGTGACGAGCGACCTGCAGATCAAGAACCCGCAGATCCACGTGCAGATCGACCGCGACCGGGCCGCGGCTCTGGGCATCACCGCCTTCGACATCGAGCAGACGCTGGCCAACGCCTACGGCTCGGGCCAGGTCTCGACCATCTACACGCCCACCGACCAGTATTGGGTGATCATGGAGCTGATGCCGCAGTACCAGCGCGACGCCACGGCGCTGTCCGTGCTCACCGTGGGCGGCGCGAACGGCCGGCAGGTGCCGCTGGGCTCGGTGGCGACGATCACCCCCAGCGTGGGGCCGCTGACCGTGAACCATTCCGGCCAGATCCCCTCCGTCACGATCTCCTTCAACCTGCGGCCGGGCGTGGCGCTCGGCGCGGCCACGGCCGCGGTGGAGAAGGAAGCACGCGAGATCCTGCCGTCCACGATCACCACCAACTTCTACGGCACGGCGCAGGTGTTCCAGTCCAGCCAGCAGGGCCTGCTCGCGCTCCTCCTCCTGGCCGTGCTCGTGATCTACCTGGTGCTGGGGATCCTCTACGAGAGCTTCATCCACCCCCTCACGATCCTCTCGGGGCTCCCGTTCGCGGCCTTCGGCGCCCTGCTCACCCTGCTCGTCTTCCGCACCGAGCTGACGATCTATGCCTACGTGGGCATCATCATGCTGGTGGGGCTCGTCAAGAAGAACGCGATCATGATGATCGACTTCGCGCTGGACGCCGAGCGCACCGAGGGGAAGCCGGCGCGCGAGGCGATCATGGAGGCGTGCAGCATCCGTTTCCGCCCGATCATGATGACCACCTTCGCCGCGCTCATGGGCACGCTGCCCATCGCGATCGGCTTCGGCGCGGGCGCCGAGTCGCGCCGGCCGCTGGGCCTGGCGGTGGTGGGCGGGCTGCTCTTCTCGCAGCTCATCACCCTCTACATCACGCCGGTGATCTACACCTACCTCGACGCCTTCCAGCACCGCCTGCGGCGGCCCGCGCGCCGGGGCGTCCCGGCCATGGCCGGGGTCGGCGGTGACGGTCATCCGGCGGGGGACCTGGAGGGCCTGCCCCTGGCCGAGGCCCGTCGCGCGCGGACGGTGCGGAGCTGAGCGCGGGCCGCGAAGGGACACGAAGCTCGGACGGTGCGGAGCTGAGCGCGGGCCGGCGGGGGGAAGCGGAGCCTGGCCGGGCGCGGGCGCACCCCGCGCCCGAAGCGCATCCCGCGGGGACCCGTCGGCCCCCTCGTCTTGACCGGGGCAGGGCGGGGCTCCTAGACTTTCTCCGCACATTTCGGCTCGGATTGCCCCGCCGATCCCCCATCCCACCGGAGAAGCTCATGAATCCTCGCTCGCTCGCGGCTCTCGGCCTGGTGTTGCTGCTCTCCACGGCGGTGTGGGCCCAGGGCCCGGCTCCCAATGCCTGGAAGCCCAAGGAGCCGCCCGCGGCGGCCCCCACGCAGCCGGCGAGGCACGGGTCCGATACCACGGCCTTCCTGCCGGACTCGGCCGTGCTCGCGACCGTGGACTCCATCCGGATCACGGTCTTCAACTTCCGCGATCGCTGGTTCTCGAGCTACATCCCCGACCTGCCGCGAAACGACAGCGCCGGGCGCTGCGAGTTCCTCGGGAGCATGGTGGACAAGGAGATCCTGGGCGCGCTGGCGCGAAAGGTGAACCGGCCGTTCAACTTCGAAGATCGGGCCAAGATGCGCGAGTCGCGGTCGTCCCTGCTCGCGAACCTCGCCTTCATTCGCCTGGTGGCCGACTCGTCCCAGCCCACCCCGGCGGAGATCCAGCACGTCTACGACCAGGGCAACTACCAGCTCCACGTGCAGCACATCGCCTCCGACGATCGGGCGGCCCTGGAGCAGGCGCGCCAGGACATCCTCGCCAAGCGCCTGACCTGGTCCGAGGCGGTCAAGAGGTACACCACCGCTCGCGACACCGCCGGTCCCGACGGCGACGTGGGCTGGGTGGGGCGCGCCCGCTTCGATCCGCTGCCGGCCCTCGCCGTCTTCGACCTCGCCGACGGCCAGCTCTCCGACATCTTCCGCGACGCCGACGGCTGGCAGCTCGTCCGCGTCGTGGGGCGGCGGCCGGTCCAGCAGCCGGCGCTCACGCTGCTCAGGCGAATGGTCGAGAGCGAAGCGAGGCGGGTCAAGACCATCCGCAGGAGCGAGGTGGTGCGGAGCCAGATCCGCCGGCGCATCGGCATGGAGTACGACTCCACGAACGTGGTCTTCGCAGCCGCCGCGTTTCGCGACCAGGAGCGCCGCCAGGCGGCGATGGCCGCCGACAACAACGCGCTCAACCTCGGCGGGGTGACGCCGGATTTCGCGCCCGCCGACACGTCCCGGGTGCTGGCGCGCTGGCAGGGCGGGCAGATCACGCTGGCCGGCTACCTCGAGGACCTGGGCACCGTGCCGCCCGACGACCGGCCCAAGGTCGGCACCTTCGATGCGTTCCGCTCGTCGCTCGACGGCTTCGTGCTCGAGCCCCAGATGGTGGACCTGGCGGTCCAGCACGGCTACGACCGCGATCCCCTGCTTCTCGCCGAACTGGCCAAGAAGGAGGAGGGGATCCGCGTCGAGCACCTGTACGCCGACTCCATCCAGTCCAAGGTGTACGTGACCAAGGCCGATCGGCAGAAGTTCTACGAGGCGCACCTGCCGAACTACATCTCCTTCCAGCGCGTCCAGTTCGCCATCATCGGCCGGCACTCGAAGGCGGGTGCGGACTCGGTGGTGCAGCGGCTCGAGGCCGGCGAGACGGCCGCCTCGATCCTGGCGGCCGACTCGCTGGCGCAGATCTCCTCCCTGGGATCGATCCGCTGGATGCGCGAGGACGAGCGCGGGGAGGCGTGGTACAAGCCCCTGTTCGAGGAGATGAAGCCGGGGAACCTCCGCCTGTTCGGGCCCGACAAGGTGGGAGACTACGCGGTCATCCAGAAGCTGGCGCACGACCCCGGCCGCCAGCTCACCCTCGCCGAGGTGGAGAGCTACGTGGACGAGTCCGTCCAGAACGTGAAGAGCGAGCGCCTCCTGCACGCGCTGGTGGCGCGGCACCGTCCCGGGCACCGGGTCGAGATGCACTGCGAGCTGGTCAAGCGGATCCGGCTGAGAGACCCGGCCATCTCGCGGTGAGCCCGGGCAGCGCGGCAGAAGGGGGCGGCCTCCTCGCGGAGACCGCCCCCTTCCCTTGCGCGCGGAGGCTCGAGCCGCCCCTTCAGCGCCGGGTCGAGTCCGGTCGGGCGGGGATGGTCGAGTCCGGCCTGGCCGTGGCCGTCGAGTCGTGCTTGGCGGGGATGAAGACGAGGCGCTTGCGGGGCGGCTGGATGGGGAGCATCCAGGTGGGCGGCTTGGTCGCGCGCTCGTAGGGCTTGCTCACCGCGCCGCCGGGTGAGTTGATCGAGACGAAACGCTCGCCGCCCTTCTTGACGACGATGTCCGGATTCAGGCCGTCCGACACGTCCACCTCGGCCCCCTCCACGCTCACCGGTTGCCTGGCCCCGGGCATCCCGCAGCGCCGGTGGCGGATGAGGACCCGGGCGAGGCAGTAGCGAGTGCGGCCCGAGACCGAGATGCCGTCGTCGGGCCTCACGGCGTAGGCCATGTCCAGCTCCCCGAGCCAGGGCTTGAAGACGTACTGCACCACGCCGATGCCCTGGCGCTTCCAGGGCAGGGCGCAGGGGAATTCGTCCTGCTCCTCGAACTGGATCTGCATGGCGCCGGGGTTCGGCCCGTCACGCCCGAAGTGCCAGTGGCTGCCGAGCGAGTCGTTCGCCTCGGGGTGGAAGTAGATCCGCCCGAAGAAGCCGCAGAAGACGGGCCAGTCCTTGCCGAACTCGAACGACAGGTAGAGCGTGTCCACGGCGGCCGTGTCGCGGCAGGTGAAGTCCAGGTTGGCGCGCGCGCGGGGCGAGCCCCAGGGTGCGCGCCAGGCGAGATAGATCTTGGGCTCGCCGAACGAGTCGCGCGAGGCGGAGCGGAAGAGCGTGCTGTCGCGCACGCTGCGCCGCGAGGCGCGTGCGGCCGAATCGCCGGCCACGGCGCCCGCCGGCGCGACGAGCCGGGTCGCCGCGCTGTCGGGCCGGCCCGCCCGCGCGCCCGGGCCCGCCGAGTCCCGCCCGGCGACCTGGGCGGAGGCCGGCTCCGCGCCCGCGCCGGCCGCCAGCCAGGCGAGCGCCAGCGAGAGGAGCAGGAGCGGCAGCGGAAGGGAGCACGGCGCGACGGGGAACGGGGGAAGCGCGAGCGGGCGGGAGATCATCGGTACAGGCTCTTGATCCGTCCCCAGGTCACCGCGCGCGCCGGGACCGCCTGGCAGCTCGCGCCGGCCCCGCCCTGCCAGGTGGCGAAGTTGGAGTTGTCGCCTCCCTGCGCCCCCACGAAGACATCGCCCCCGACCGCGCCCGGCTGGCGGCGGAGGATGACCGAGTTGAGGACCAGGCAGGCGGGGTCGGCGCAGCCCGAGCAGACCGTCCCCGGCGGGACCGTGTTGGCGTTGGACAGGATCAGGCGCGCCGCGTAGTAGGTGGTGGCGTCGTCGAGCTGCCGGTAGCCCAGCTCGGGCAGGATGGACGCGGCCGCGACGATGCGCGCCTGGTTGGCGGCGCCGTGGGGCTCAGTCACGACGTAGGCCAGGAAGTCCCCTGCCGCCTGGCCCTGGAGGAAGTCCCCGCACGCGGTCTTCGCCGTGAAGTCGAAGGAGGCGGTGAGAGCGCCGGCCCGGCAGCCGTCCGGATCGAGCCTCCACCAGCCCGGGAGGGCGGCATCCGCGTGCTGCACGTCAACCACCACCTCCACGCCCAGGACGCTGTCCACGGGCGCGGACAGGCGGAAGGCGCAGTAGAGGGTCTGCAGTCCGAGGTTGGACGCGCAGGTGCTGGCGAAGTCGTGCGTCGCCGCCGGCGCCAGGGAGCAGTCGTTCCAGGTGAGATAGAGCCCCTCGGCCAGCGCGGGGGAAGCGGCGGCGAGCGGCCACGCGAGGAGGAGGATGGCCAGGACTCGAGGGATGGCGCGCGTCATACCCGTGGATTCTACCTCAGCGCGCCAGCGGCGGCGAAAGGCAGGGGCCCGCTCCCGAAGCGCCGCCGGATCGCGGCCGCGCGTCCAGGACTGTCGCGAGGCGGAAGCGGCTGCGTCGAGCGCCTCTCTCCCGCCGGCAGCCCCGGCGGCTTCGGCGAGCGGAACTCACCGCCGAAGCCAAAGCGACGGGCGGCCGCCTTGCGGCGACCGCCCGGGGATGAAGCGTGTTGCTACGACAGACTACCGATACAGGCTCTTGATCTGGCCCCAAGTGGAGCTCTTCGCGGGAACCGGGGCAGCGCAGGGCAGGCTGGTGTTGTTCTGCCAGTACACGCACTGCTGGCCGGTGTAGGCGCCATTCACGAAGGGCTTGTCGAGGTCGACCATGTTGAACTCGTCCGCGACCTGGACCAGGGAGAGCGCCCAGATGTGGCCGCTCAAGCAGCCCGTGCAGGTCGTGGTGTTCGTGTTCATGATCTTGATGTTCGTGGCGAAGTACTCGACACCGGCCGACAGAGCCGAGGGCTGGTTCGTCGGCACCGCCCACACCACTTCCATCCGGTCACGATTGGCGGGGAGATTGAACGGGCTCGGATTCGCGCCGTCGAAGAAACCAGCGAGTCCACCGCTCGACAGGCCGCCGAAGGCGTCCTGGCAGCCGCTGCCGTCGCCGCCGAACACGTTGTTCACGGTCAGGGAAGCCGCACGGCACTCACCGGCGCCCATCTGCCACCACGGCGGAACCGTCGCGGCATTCGTCATGCCGTAGAGGAACACGTCGAGGCCGATGCACTGGATGGGAGCCGCGAGCTGGAAGCCCACGACCAGCAGGTTCCCGCCCGTGTTCACGGCGCAGGCGAAGGTCTTGGTCTGGGCGAGCCCCGCATACTGCTGGCAGTCGCCACCCAGGGTGGACGCGGCCCAGCCGAGGTCAACGCCGCAGGCGGGGTCGTTGCAGATCGATTCCACGGCCAGCGCGGGAACCGCAGCGATGAGAAGCAGGCTGGCCAGCAGAAGCATCTTCTTCATTGTAGCCTCCGAGTTACCTTAGGGGGGTCAGGAGAAACAACTAGTAGAGCGCGGATGTCACCTGACTGAAGCATCTCTCCCTCGCATCACCGCCTTTCGTTCTTTCTTCCTCCTTCGTTGTCTCGGAACTGAGACTCACACCTTGCCTACAGCCAGTGCCTACGGGCAGTAGGGCGCGTTGCCGTTGACGGAGCCAGCGAGACCCTTGACCACGAGCCAGCGGGACAGGGACGTCACCTGCACGCCCACCGTCGGACCGGCATGGGCGAAGTCCGAGCGAGCCCGATACTGCGCGGGCTGCGGGAGCGCCTTGTCTCCCAGCCAAGCCGACAGGTCGGTCACCGACACGCCCGGCGAGCCGATGGCGCCGTTCTCGTCGAACGCGGTGAGGACCACCTGGCCGATGGGATAGTTGCAGGCGTACACGTCGCCACCAGCGCCGCTGCAGCCGGCCGTGCCGCCGTTGTTGGTCGCGGCGCCGACGACGCGGAACGTGGCGATGCCCGAGGCGTTCGTGACGGCAGTCACGCAGCTAGGGGCGCCGCAGCCCGTGGTCACGCCCGCGTACACCTGGGTCTGGGCGAACTTGATGTCCGCGCAGTTCGTGCAGATCGCTACATTGCAGCCCGGAACCGGGTTGCCGGCGAAGTCGCCGATGAAGATCGTGAACTGGCCCGCGGGATCCGCGACGCCGGCCGCCTGGCCAACGAGGTCGACGAAGTAGTAGCCCGTCCCGTTCACGTTCGGCAGGGTGCAATGCGCGGCATCGGGGATGCCTGCCACCGCGACTGCGGCCGAAAGCACAAGCCCGAGAGCGACAAGAATCGAGGCCTTGCGAACCAAACCAGTCATCGTTGCACCTCCAAGAAATCGGTCACCCCTGTTGCTGAGATCAGGCAAGGCTCAGTTGCGAGCAATCAGGTCTGGCTTGCAGGCCACCTCCTTTCGAACCCAGGCCAGCGAGTTCGAGTCTCCAGGTGAAGTTATCTGCCGCGTTAGCAAGACCTTCCAAAACCGTTACAAGTTTATGAGGTCCGCCAACGCACTGTCAAGACTCTTTTTGGTCCCCGACCCGCTCGTCCTTCAGGACTGGTCTGCCGGATCCGTTCTCGCGCGCCCCTCGGGGCCGCTTCGGCCGGCTCTTCCGAAGATCTCAGCACCCCACTGGTGGGCGAAACAGGGCTCGAACCTGTGACCTCTTGCGTGTAAGGCAAGCGCTCTGCCAGCTGAGCTATTCGCCCGAACCTGTCTTTCGCCCACGGATGAGCAGGGATAGGGTGATGAGCACGACGTAGCCGAGCACCAGGAGCAGCGGGGCCAGGGTGATGGAGCCCCTGGAGAGGGCCAGATACCCCACCACTAGAACCACGACCCCGAGGCCGAGGAGGAAGCTGTTCCACGGCCCCCACGTGAACCCGAGGTCGGTCTCGATGGCCCGTCGCTGAGTTCGCTGGCGGACCGGCTTCGCTGGGCTCATCCCTTACCTCCTGCCCTAGGCGGAAACACGAACGCCGATGTTCCGGACCGGGCGATCCCGGCCAGGGTCATCGGCGTTTCTCCAGAGCCTGAGAGGCCCAAGGCACCGACGGTCCCAGCGAAGACCGCTTCTTCGTGCCGCCTCTATGGGGCGCATCGCGTATTACCCGGCCCAGAGGGGCGGCAGTTCCGGATATTTTCCACGTCTTGACCAGTTGTGCAAGGCGGCCACGGGCTCACGCAGCCGGCGGCTCCGAGCCGCCCGGCGTCGAGGGAGGGCCGGGGTTCAGGCTGCCCGAGCGGAAGCCCTCGAGGTCCAGGGTCACGAAGCGATAGCCCAGGGCCTTGAGGCCCGCCACGAGCGGCTCCCGCACGGCCGCCTCGGTCACCCTCCCGAGGGCCGCCAGCGGCACCTCGAGGCGCGCCGTGTCGCCGTGATGGCGCACGCGCAGCTCGCCAAAGCCCAGGGAGCGCAGCAGATCCTCGGCTTTCTCGACCATGCTCAGGTTCTCCCGCGTGATCTCGGTTCCGTAGGGGATGCGCGAGGCGAGGCAGGGCGAGGCCGGCTTGGCCGCGCTCTCGAGCCCGTAGCGGGCGGCGGCGCGGCGCACGTCGGCCTTGCGAAAGCCCAGCTCCGCGAGCGGCGAGCGCACGCCGCGCTCCCGGGCGGCGCGGCGCCCGGGGCGCCAGTCGGCGAGATCGTCGAGGATCGTGCCGTCCACGACGACGGCCTGCTCGCGCTCAGCCACGGCCGCGAGCCGGCGATACAGCTCCACCTTGCAGTGGTAGCAGCGGTCGGCCGGGTTCGAGCGGAAGGCGGGATCGGCCAGCTCGCCGGTCGTGACCACCTCGAGGCGCGCCCCCAGGCCGGCGGCCTGCGCGCGGGCCAGGTCCAGCTCGCGGGCCGCGTACGAGTCCGAGCGGCCGATCACGCCCAGGGCTCGCTCGCCGAGGACCTCGTGCGCGACGCAGAGGAGGAGGCTCGAGTCCACGCCTCCCGAATAGGCCACCACCACGCGGCCGAACCCGCGCAGGAGCGCCTTCAGGCTCTCGAGGCGCTGCTCCCAGGCGAGATCTTCGGGCGCGGACGGGCCCGCGGGCGGGGAGGACGAGGTGGTCACGGGGGAACGAAGGTAGCACAGGCTACGCGGACCGCTAAACACGCAGCGAAGCGGGCTCTTGGGCACGCCGCGAGCGAAGGCGCCGGCGGACCGCAGAGGAGGGATGCGGACGCGGCCGGCGGGCGCCGAGGAGCGAGCGTGGGCGGTCCGTCTAGCGCAGGGAGTCCACGAGGGCGACGTGCCGGGCGTAGGAGTCCGCGTGCGCGCCGATCTCCCGCGCCAGCGAGTCGATCCCCAGGCGGCGAGCCCCGGCCGCAGCCTCGCGGGCCAGGGCCGCGGCCGCCTCGAATCGCCCCAGGGCGGCCAGCGCCGCGGCCTGCGTGTCGAGGAGCCCCGGATCGGGCCGCCCGAGCCGGGCGCGCGCACGCTCGGCGAGCCGGAGGGCCTCGGCGCCGTCGCGCACGGAGGCGTCGGGGCTCGTGGCCAGGAGCCAGGCCAGCCGGTTCGCCGCCTGCACCCACTCGGGCCGGAGCCGCACGGCCTCCCGCAGGCCCGCGGCAGCCTGGGCATCGTGCCCGCCGAGGTGAAGCAGCGCCGTGCCCAGATGGTACTGGATCAGGGGGTCGCTGGGGATGCGCTCCGCCGCGAGGCTCAGGTACTCCACGGCCTCCGCATTGCGCCCCTGCACGCCGAGAAGGACGCCCAGCCCGTCGAGCGCGATCACGTTCCCCGGGCTCAGCGCGAGAGCGCGGCGGTACTCCGCTTCGGCCTCGCCGTACCTGCCCGCCTGCGCCGCGAGCCCGCCGAGGGAGAGCGCGATGTCGGGATCGCCCGGTGCCAGCCTTCGCGCCCGCGCCAGCTCGGCCGCGGCTTCGGCGCCGCGGCCCAGCCGACCCAGTACCCTGCCCAGCTGGTAGTGGGCTTCGGCCGACGTGGAATCGAGCGCGACGGCCTCTCCGAGCTGGACGACGGCCTCCGAGTCTCGCTTCGCCTCGGCGAGAGCGAGCCCCAGGTTGAGGCGCGTGAAGGAATCCGGTCGCGTCACCCGGACCGTGTGCCGGAAGAGCGCGACCGAGTCCCGCCAGACGCCGACCTGGCGCACGGTCGCGAGGGAGAGCCCCGCGAGGGCGAGAATGGCCGCGCCGATGACGGTGGCCCGCGCCCAGCGGGCCCGGCGCGCGGCCTCCTCCAGACCCCAGACCACGGCGACGAGGAGGCCGATGGCGGGGACGTAGGTGTAGCTGTCGGCGAGCCTCCGCCCCGCCTGCCCGAGGCCGATCACGGGGACCAGCGCCACGAGATACCAGAGCCAGCCCACGAGCAGGTAGGGACGCCGCCGCGCCTCGCGCAGAGCCAGCAGGGTCACGACGGCGAGCGCCGCCGCGTCGATCAGGGCGGCAGCCGCCTGCGGAGCGGGATCGAGCGGGTAGTAGGGCGCGAGGTGCGCGGGCCAGACCAGCTTGGCCACGTAGCGCCAGTAGGAGACCGCCGCGTTCCCCAGACGCTGGGCGGGCGCCAGCCCGACCAGGACGGAACTCGTCCGCTGCTGCACGAGGTAGGTCACCACCGCCGAAGCGGCCGCCAGCGCGAAGAGCAGCCACTTCTCCTCCACGAGGCCCAGGATCGTGCGCTTCTCCGCGGCGCCCGGCCCGGGCGGGGTCGCGGGGGGCATGGCCCCGCGCAGCCTGCCCAGGGGCCAGATGTCCAGGAGGACGAGCACGAAGGGCAGGGTCGCGACCATCGGCTTCGCCATGAGGCCCGAGACGAAGGCGGCGACCACCAGGCTCCAGCGGAGCGCGCCCGGCCGGCGGGCCCAGCGGTCGTAGGCCAGCAGGGCGAGCAGGAAGAAGCAGGCGCTCAGCACGTCCTTGCGCTCGGAGATCCAGGCCACGGACTCCACGCGCAGGGGATGCAGGGCGAAGAAGGCCGCCACGAAGAGGCTCCGCCACCACGCCCCCGTGAGGCCGTAGAGCAGGAAGAGGAGGAGGAGGACGTTCACGACGTGGAGGCCGACGTTCACGGCGTGGGGCCCCACCGGTCCGAGGCCGAAGAGCTGAACGTCCAGCATGTGGGACCACGAGGTGAGCGGGTGCCAGTTGCCCGCCTGGGGCTCGTGCAGGAACCGGAGCGCCCCGCTCCAGGTGAGGCCCTGGGTCACGTAGGGATTGCCGGTCACGTATTCGGGATCGTCGAGGAGCACCCAGCCGTTGCGGAATGCGCTGGAGAAGACGGCGAGCGTCGCGGCCGCCAGCAGCGCGGCGCTCAGCAGGCGCAGGCCGGGGGAAGGTCGCTTCATCGCCGGGTCAGCGCTGGGGAACGCCCGACCCGGGGCCGGAGCGCGCGGCGGCCGCGTGCGCGGCCAGCGAATCCAGCACCCGCAGCGACTCGGCGCTCGCCGCCGCGCTGGCCTGCAGCGCGTGCGCCCGGCGGATGTTCTCCAGGTGGCCGTCGTAGGTGCGGGCGAACAGGTGGCTGCCGTCGCCGCGGGCCACGAAGTAGAGCGAGGGCTCCACGGGCGCGGGATTCATGGCCGCCTA
>JAWOLC010000045.1:0-44005 GCA_033853925.1 Candidatus Eiseniibacteriota bacterium | reverse complement strand
TGACCGGCAGCCGCAAGCACTTCGCCTGCAACCTGGTCGGCGGGACGTCGCTGGACGTGCCCGCCGCCAAGCACGCGCGCATCCTGGACGTGGCGGCCACGGTCGAGCGCGAGACCCTGGCGCTGGTCAGGGCGCTGGAGAGCGACGACGCCCTCGTCGGGCGGCTCAAGGGCGTCGGCCGGCTGACGCCCGCCGAGGTGCGGGCGCTGGGCGCGGTGGGCCCCACCGCGCGCGCGAGCGGCGTGCCGCTCGACGTGCGCCGCGACCACCCCTACGCGGCCTACGAGCGGATGGCGTTCGACGTGGTGACCCACGACGGCGGCGACAACTGGTCGCGCACGCTGGTGCGGCTGGGCGAGACCTTCGAGGCGCTCAAGATCATCCGGCAGTGCGTCGCCCAGCTCGCGGAGCTGCCCGAGGGCGGGCTCCTCGCCGAGGTGCCCGAGCGGCTCCCGCCGCTGCGCGAGGGGATGGGCACCGTCGAGGCCCCGCGCGGCGAGGTCTTCCACTTCGTGATCACGGGCGAGCGCAACGGGCCCGACCGCTGGCGCGTGCGCGCCCCCTCCTACCAGAACCTGCAGTGCGTGCCGGTCATGCTCAAGCCCGGCACGACCGTGGCCGACGTGCCCATCACGCTGGGGAGCGTGGACCCGTGCTTCTCGTGCACCGAGCGCATGGAGGTGGTGCAGGTCGGAAGCGGCGAGCGCCGGGTGTGGAGGCACCGCGAGCTGGTCGAGCGCTCGCGCCTCGCGTACGGCGCGGGCCGTGACGCGGCGGGACGGCAGACCGGCGGCGCGCCGGCCGCGCGACCGCGCCCCGGGGAGGACGCATGAGCCGCGCGCTCCTCGCCCTCGCCTGGGCCGTGCTCGGACCGCCCCTGCTGCTGGCGGTGGCGCCGTTCCTGGACGGGCTCGGGCGCCGCCTCCGCGCCCGCCTGCACTCCCGCCAGGGCCCGCCGCTCACCCAGGGCTGGCTGGATCTGGCCAAGCTGGCCGGCAAGCGCGAGGTGGAGGCGAGCGCCGACCCGCTCACGCGCGCGCTGCCCTGGCTGGCGCTGGCGGCCGCAGGCACGGCCGGGCTGCTCCTCCCGCTCGCCGGCCGCGCCCCCCTCGGCTTCGCCGGCGACGGCCTCGTGCTCCTCTACCTGCTCGGGCTGTCGAGCGCGGCCCTGGCCCTGGCCGGCACGACGAGCGGCAGCCCGTACGGCTTCCTCGGCGCCAGCCGCGAGCTGCTGATCCTGCTCTTCGTCGAGCCCGTGGTCGCCTGCGCGTTCTTCGTCCTGGCGATCCGCGCCGGCTCCTTCCGCCTGGAAGCGATCGTCCAGTGGCAGGCCGCGCACGGGCCGAGCGTCTCGTCGGTGCTGGCGGCGGCGGCCGTGCTGCTCGTGCTCCTCGCCTACCTGGGCAAGCTCCCCTTCGACCTCTCCGAGGCCGAGCAGGAGCTGACCGGCGGCGTGCTCGTGGAGTACGGCGGCCGCTCCCTGGCGCTCTGGCGCTGGGCGCTCTTCGTGCGCTGGCTCGTGGTGGCTTGGCTCGCGGCCGAGGTGTTCCTGCCCACGCCGGTGCCCCTGGCCCTCGGCGTGCCGCTGGCGCTGGTCAAGGTGCTGGCGCTCTTCGCCCTGGCCGTCGTCGGGGAGACCCTGATGGCGCGCCTGCGGCTGGACCAGGCGCGCGCCGTGCTCACCCAGGTCGCCTTCCTGATCGTGTTCGCCGTCACCTTCGCCCTGATCGGAGCCTGATCGTGATCGGCGCCAAGCTCCGCCAACTGGCCTTCGCGCTCAAGGGCAAGCCCGCGACGCTCGCCTATCCGCGCGCGGCGCACCCGTCGGAGGAAGGCTTCCGCGGGCGCGTCGTGGTGGATACGGAGAAGTGCGTGGGCTGCGCGGGCTGCGCCGACGTGTGTCCGGCGCGCTGCATCCGCGTCACCGACCTCTCCCCCACCCAGCGCGTGATCCGCCGCTATCTCGACCGCTGCATCCACTGCGGGCGCTGCGCCTCGGCCTGCGCCTACGACTCGGTGCGCCTCACCGGCGACTACGAGCTGGCCACGCCGGCGCGGGCCGATCTCTTCGTCGAGCAGCGGCTCTTCATGGGCGTCTGCGACCGCTGTGGACGCTGCTTCGCTCCCGCCCACCCGCTCGACCGCCCGAGCGTCCGCGGCTGGCGCCGCGACGAGCCCGAGCTGTCGGAGGGCGACGGCGGCGAGGCGCCGGCGGGCGAGGCCGGCGCCGTCGGCGCCGGCGAGGTGCTGGAGGTGTCGTGGAAGCCCTGATCCGCACCCTCTCGCTCACCCTGATCCTCACCTCCTTCGTGGTGGTGGAGGTGCGGAGCCTGCGACGCGCGCTCGTCGCCTACATGGTGCAGGCGCTCGTCATGGTCGCCATCATCGCCTGCTTCGCCGCCTACCATCCGGCCCTGTGGATCTGGGCGGCCACCGCCTTCCTGACCAAGTTCGCCCTCGTCTCCTGGATGCTCTCGCGCTCCCTGCAGGGCGCGGACCGCGAGTGCCCGCCGCTCGTGGGGCCGCTCACCTCGGGGTTGATCGTGGCCGCGCTGGCGGCGGCGAGCTACTCGCTCCTCCACCACTTCGCCACCTTCCTGGCGACCACGCCGCTCGCGCAGCAGGAGCCGTTCCGCACCAACGTGGCCGTGTCGCTGACCCTGCTCTTCGTCGGGCTCTACGCCATCGTCACGCGGCGCGACGCGATCAAGGTGGTGCTCGGCGTGTGCCTCATGGAGAACGGCGCGCATCTGTCGCTCGTCTCCCTGGCCGCCACGCTGCGGGAGACCGTCCTGATCGGCGTCACCACCGACGTGGTGGTCGCCGTGTACCTGCTGCTCTTCCTCGTGCGCGGCATCGAGGCCCGCCTCGGCAGCCGCGACACGAGCCGCCTGGTGACCCTGCATGGCTAGCCTCCTCCCGACCGCCGCCCTGCCGCTGGCCCTGCTGGGCTGCCCGCTCCTCTTCGCCCTCACCGTCTGGGCCGTGCCGCGCGCCGCGCGCCAGGCCGCGTGGATCGCGGGCAGCGCCGTCACGCTGCTCCTCGCCGTCCTGCAGGCGGCGAGCGTGGTGGCGGCGGGACCGATCCCGGCCCTGGGGGGCGAGGTGCTGGTGGACGGCCTGGCCGCGCTCCTCTCGCTCCTGATCGCCTTCCTCGCCTTCGCCTGCTCGCTCTACGCGGCCGCCTACCTGCCCGGCCCCCACCTGAGCGACCCCGAGCGGCGCGCGACGCTCGAGCGGCGGCTGCCGCTCTTCCAGTCCCTGTTCCTCGTCCTCGAGACCACTCTGCTCTGGGTGGTGACGACCAACAACGTCGTGCTCCTCTGGGTGGCGCTCGAGGCGACGACGCTGGCCTCGGCCCTACTCGTCTCCTTCTACGGCGATTCCCGGGCGCTGGAGGCGGGCTACAAGTACCTGCTCCTCCTGACCGTGGGGATCACCTCGGCCTTCTTCGGCTGCGTGCTGCTCTACTCGGCCGCGCAGCCACACCTGGGGAGCGAGTCGGCGCTGCTCATCAGCAACCTGCGCCGGGTGGCGGGCGCGATCCCGCCGCACATCGCCCTGATCGCCACCCTGCTCCTCCTCATCGGCTTCGGCACCAAGGCGGGGCTCGCGCCCTTCCACCCCTGGGTGGCCGATGCCCACGCCGAGGCCCCGGCACCGATGAGCGCCTTCCTCTCGAGCATCATCATCAAGGTGCCCTTCGTCGGGCTGCTGCGCGTGTGGAGCGTCTTCGGCCCGCGCTACCCCGAGCTGAACCACACGCTCATGGCGCTCGGGGCCTTCACCCTGGTCCTGGGCGGAGTGCTGGCGGTGACCCAGGACGACCTCAAGCGCCTCTTCGCTTACTCGAGCGTGGCCCAGGTGGGCTTCATCGCCGTGGCCCTCGGCACCGGCCACGAGTTCGGCTACTACGCCGCCGTCTTCTTCCTCGTCAGTCACGCGCTCACCAAGGCCCTGCTCTTCATGAGCGCGGGGTCGGTGGCCTACGCGGCCCGCGACCTGCGCAGCCTCGCGGCCCTGGGCGGGCTGGGCCGCCGGCTGCCGCTCACCTTCGGCTGCACCTTGGTCGGGCTCTTCTCGCTCGCCGGCCTGCCGCCCTTCAGCGGCTTCGCCGCCAAGGCGGGCGTGGTGCTGGCGGCCGCCGAGTCGCGAGCCTGGGTCGTGATGGCCATCGCCCTCGGGGCGAGCCTCTTCACCCTGGCCTACGGCGTGGCCGTCGCCCAGCGCGTCTTCCTCGGCGCCCCGCGCAGCCCCGGGTTGGAGGAGGCCCGCGAGGTGCCGGCCCCGATGTGGGCCGCCATGCTGCTCCTCGCGGCGGCGACGCTCGTCCTCGGCCTCGGGCCGCAGCTCCTCGATCCGCTGCTGGGCATGGCGGCGCGCATGCAGGGGCTGCCGTGACGCGGCGAGCCATGAGCGGGAGGCGGCCATGAAGATCCCGGCCCGGATCGACGGCGTGCTGAAGCGCCTCTTCCCGAACGCGCTGCCCCGCTCGCTCTGGGTCTTCCACACGAACGTCGGGGCGTGCAACGGCTGCGACATCGAGGTCCTGGACGTGCTCACGCCCTATTGGGACGTCGAGCGCTTCGGCATCCGCCTGGTGGGCTCACCGCGGCACGCCGACGTGCTGCTCGTGGCCGGGCCGGTGACGCGGCCCATGGTCGAGCCCCTGAAGCGCCTGTTCGACTCCGTGCCCGAGCCCAAGATCGTGATCGCCATCGGCGCCTGCGCCGTGGGTGGCGGGCCCTGGTTCGACACCTACAACGTGGTGGGCGGCGTGGACCAGGTGATTCCCGTGGACCTATACATCCCGGGCTGCCCCCCGAAGCCCGAGGCGATCCTCCACGGCGTGGCGCAGCTCCTGCAGATCGCGCAGAAGCACGTGGCGCCCGTGATCGAGGCCCAGGTCACGGCCGAGGAGCTGGAGAGGATCGGCCGGGGGGAGGAGCCGCCGACCGGATAGCGCCGGGCCGGGAGCCCGCCACGTCACCGCGGGTGATGGACCGCTCCGCCGACGACCGGCTTCAGCGTGCCCCCGGCACCGCACCCGCGGCGCGGCTCGCCGCCGTCGCGGACGCGACCGGCACGGTTGTGGCGTAGGCGTGCTTGAGACGCTGGTCGGTCACGTCGAAGTAGAGGATGTGCGGCCGCCCCTGGCCGTCGAGCGCGAGCGACGAGAACAGCCCGACGTCCCCCTGCGAATCCACGATGTCGATCGTCCAGGCGCCACCGCTCTTCACGGCGAACTTGAGGTTCCCGGCATCGCCATCGTAGTAGCTGACCTCGGGCCGCCCCCGGGCGTCCATCGCCAGCGAGCTGTAGTCCCCTACTCGCCCCGGCGTGTCCACGAGCTCGGCGGTCCAGACGCCGCCGGCCTGGCTCGCGTAGCGGAGGTCGGCATTGTTGGCGTCGTAGTAGGCGACATGGGGGAGTCCCAGGGCGTCGAGCGCCAGCGACGAATATTGGCCCACGCTCGGCCCGGTATCGACGGTCTCCAGCACCCAGCTGCCGCCCGGCTTGCTCGCGTAGTCGAGGACCTGATACGTGTTGTCGTAGTAGCTGATGTGCGGGCGCCCCTGGCCGTCCAGCGCCAGGGAGGCGTACAGGCCGACGTCGCGCGAGCTGTCGACGACCTCGATGTTCCAGACTCCGCCCGACTTGCTCGCGTAGCGCAGGTGCTGCGTGCTCCCGTCGTAGTAGGCGATCCTCGGGTTCCCCGAGCCGTCCAGGGCCAGCGACGCGGACTGCAGCGTGTTCCCGGTCGTGTCCACGGTCTCGATGACCCAGCCGCCGGCCGTCCGGCTGGCGTAATAGAGTAGCTGGATCGTCTGATCGCAGTAGGTCACGTGCGGCTGGCCGGCCGCGTCCAGAACCAGCGAGATCGACACGCTCCCCGCCGGTCCGGCGGCGGGCGCCACGAGCTCGTCCGCCCAACCGCCGTGCCCCCGGGTCGCATATCGGATGGACTGGCGGGCAGCGTCGAAGTAGGCGGCATGAGGCGTGCCCGACCCGTCCAGGGCCAGCGATGCGTGCCAGCCGCCATTCGTGGGGCTGGCCCACTCGATCATCCAGGGGCTCACTGGCTCGATCAGGCCGGTCGGGCTCTTCGACGCGCAGCCGGCTGCGCCGAGGAGCACGAGGACGCCGAGCGCCGCTCCCAGCACCGGACCACGACCACTGCCCCTCCGACGCGTGCCCACGGCGCCTCCCGTCCGAATCCGTGTCCCCCGCATGGATCGCTCGTCTCGCGGCCAACGTGACACTAGCACCCTCCTCTTGCGGAGAGAAGGGACGCGCATGGCGCCCGCCGCGCGGACGCGCGAATGCGCTGCGGGCGAGGCCCGGGTCGCGTCGGCGTCCCGTCGCGAGCGAGGTGGACAAGCCGCTCCCCGTGGACCTATACATCCCGGGCTGCCCCCCGAAGCCCGAGGCGATCCTCCACGGCGTGGCGCAGCTCCTGCAGATCGCGCAGAAGCACGTGGCGCCCGTGATCGAGGCTTAGGTCACGGCCGAGGAGCAGGAAAGGACCGGCCGGGGGGAGGAGCGAACGGAGACCTGACGGCGAGGGGCGGATGCGCGCTGAGAGATTCTTCTGGCCGGCGTCGTGGATCCTGGCCGTCGCCGTCGTCGCCGCCCAGCTCCTGGGCGCGGGCCCGCTCACCGGCACGCTCTGGGGCGCGGACGCCTTCGCCTTCCTCCCCGGCTGGACGCTGGCCGTGGCGGGCCTGCTCCTCGCGGCGCTCGTCCTCCTGGGGCTGGGCGCGCGCGCCAGCCTGGATCGCGCCCTGCTGCGCCTGCCCACCCCGGCCGGCGGCACGTTCCGCGGCGCGGGGGCGTGGGGGATCGGCGCGGCCGCCGTGTTCTTCCTCGCCTGCTGGCTCTTCCGCGAGGGCCACACCTTCCTGGGTGACGGCCACCCCCTCACCCTGGATCTGCCCCGCGGCCAGGCGTTCCACCCGCACGAGCCGCTCACCTACCTCCTCCACCACTGGTTCTACGGCTTCGCCGGGCCGCTCTTCGCCGCCCCGGGCCGCGATCCGACCGAGGTCGCCCGCGACACGGTGGCGCTGAGCAGCGCCATCGCCGGCGCGCTCTTCGTCCCGGTCGCCTGGGGCCTGGCGCGCGAGCTGGGCCGCGCCCTCGCGCCCGACCCCGCCGCCGGCCAGCGGCGCGGCGGCGACGCCGCCGTCGCGCTCCTCTTCCTCCTCGTCCTCTTCCAGGGCTACGTCCAGCTCTTCTTCGGTTACGTCGAGAACTACACCTTCCATCTGCTCTTCGTCGGGCTCTACCTGCTGCTGGCGCTGCGCTACCTGCGCGGGGGAGCGCCGCTCGCCCTCGCCGGCGCCGCCCTCGCTCTGGACGTGAGCCTGGACCTCTCCGCCGTGGTGCTGGCGCCCTCGTTCCTGGTCCTCGTCGCCTGGGGGCTCGTGACCTCGGGCCGGCGCCTCGCGGCGGCGCGGGACCTGGTCCTCGTCGCGGTCCTGGCCGCGGCGATCGCGGCGGGCCTCGCCCGCGCTCGGCCCGGCTTCGACCTGGCCGCGGCGGTCTGGGGCGTGGTGGCGCAGGCGATCCTCGGGCACGGCAGCCGCGCGGAGAGCCTGCACTACATGTTCTCCCGCGAGCACGTGCGCGACTTCCTCGACGAGCAGCTCCTCATCGGTCCGGCCGCGGCCCTCCTCTTCGTGGCGGGCGTCGCCTGGCTGGCGGTGGCGCGCCGGCGCCCGAGCGCCCCGGCGCTCTTCCTCCTCGTCGCGGGCGGGTGCGTGCTCGCCGGCTCCTGGGCGACCACGGACCTGAGCCTCGGCTATCCGCGGGACTGGGATCTGTTCGCGCCGCTCGGCCTGACGCTCACGGTCGCCGGGCTCGGCTTGCTCACCGGCGCCTCCTGGCGCGCGCCTTCGCTGCGCCGCTGTCTCGCCCTGCTCGTGGTCCTCTCCTGCTTCCACACCTGGCCGTGGATCGCGGTGAACGCCTCCTTCACCCGCTCGTTCGCCCGGCTCAAGACGCTGCCCTCGGGGCTCGGGCGCACGGAGGTCGTCGTGGGCACCTGGTATCTCGCGCACGGCGACACCGCCCAGGCGATCGCCTGGTTCGAGCGCTCCCTCTCCGCCTATCCCTGGAACGGCACGGCGGCGTACTCCCTGGGCCGGATCGACATGGGCCGCGGCCAGTATCGCCGGGCCGCGGGAGCGTTCTGGACCGCGCTGCAGTCGCGGCCCGACAAGCAGGAATTCCGCTTCAGCCTGGTGGACGCCGTCGTGCGCGGCGGCGGGCCGCCGCTGCTGGCCAAGGCGCAGCTCGACACCCTGCTCGCGAGCGCCCCCGACGATCCCGTCTACTGGGCGGCCTATGGCGTGGTCTGCCTGGGAGCGGGTCAGCCGGCCGGCGCCGCGGCGGCCTTCGCCAGGGCCCGGCGGCTGGCGCCCGCGGACCCGGTGATCGGGGCGCTGCCCGCGCGCCTCGCTCAGCCCGACGGGTACGCGAGGGCGGTGCGCGAGGACTGGCCCGCCTTGGTCGGTCCCTGAGCCCGCCGGCCGGGCCGGAAGCGGCGGCCGCCTCTCACCTACCGTAGGCCTCGGCGAACTCGGCGAGCCGGTCTCGCACCGCGTCCGTGAGCTGCTCGGCGCGGAAGCGCCAACTCCAGTTGCCGCCGGCGTGGCCGGGCAGGTTCATGCGCGCCTGCGGACCCAGGTCGAGCACGTCCTGCAGGGGCGCGATGAAGGTGTCCGCCACCGAGGCGTAGCCCGCGCGAATCAGGTCCCAGGCGATGTCGTCGCCGTCCACGGCCAGGTAGCGCCGCACGGCGTGCCGCTCCTTGGCATCCAGGCTCGCGTACCAGCCGCGGGTCGTGTCGTTGTCGTGCGTGCCCGTGTAGACCACGCAGTTCCGCACGTGGTTGTGCGGCAGGTAGGGATTGCGCGCGCCGCTGCCGAAGGCGAACTGCAGGAGCCTCATCCCGGGCAGCTCGAGCCAGTCGCGCAGGGCCACGACGGGCGGGGTGATGAGGCCCAGATCCTCGGCGACGATCGGCAGCTCGCCGAGGGAGGCCCCCACCACGTCGAAGAACTTCTCCCCCGGGCCCTGGACCCAGCGCCCCTTCTCGGCCGTCGGCTTTCCGGCCGGAACCTCCCAGTAGGCCTCGAAGCCACGGAAGTGGTCGAGCCGCGCGATGTCCACGACCTTGAGCATGACGCGCAGCCGCTCGACCCACCAGGCGTAGCCGTTCGCCTCCATCACCTCCCAGCGGTAGAGCGGGTTGCCCCAGAGCTGGCCGGTCTTGGTGAAGTAGTCGGGCGGCACGCCGGCCACGACCGTCGGCTGGCCCCGCTCGTCCAGCTGGAAGTACTCGGGATGCGCCCACACGTCGGCGCTGTCGTGCGCCGCGAAGATGGGGATGTCGCCCATGATGCGCACGCCCGCCGCGTGCGCTCGGGCGTACAGCGCCTCCCACTGGCGGAAGAAGAGGAACTGCCGGAAGCGCTGCGAGTCCACCGCGTCCGCGAGCTGCTCGCGCTCCAGCTCCAGGGCCCGCGGCGAGCGCGCCGCCAGCTCCCTCTCCCAGGAGGTCCACATCGCCCCGCCGTGCGCGTCCTTGAGGGCCGTGAAGAACGCGTAGTCGGCCAGCCAGCCGTCGTTCTCGCGGCAGAAGGCGGCGTACGCCGGGCGCAGCCCGTCGCCGGCGCCCTGGAGGAAGCGCGCATGGGCCTTGGCCAGGATCGCGTTCTTCCAGTCGATGAGGGGCCCGAACTCGACGCGATCCGGCGAGAACGCGGGAGCGCGCTCCAGGTCGGCGGCCTCGAGCAGCCCGTCCGCGAGCAGGACCTCGGGGCTCACGAGCAGGGGATTGCCGGCGAAGGCCGACAGACACTGGTAGGGGGAGTCGCCGAACCCGGTCGGACCCAGCGGCAGCACCTGCCACACCTTCTGGCCCGCGGCGGCGAGGAAGTCCACCCAGGCATGCGCCCCGGGACCCAGGTCGCCGATGCCGAAGCGACCGGGCAGCGAGGTGGGGTGCAGGAGGATGCCGGCGACGCGGTTCGTATCCATCGAGCGGCGCATCATGCCACAGCGCCCGAAGGCGCGAAAGCGCGGCGCCCGCCCCTTGCGCGGCGCCCGCTCCCTGCGCCGCGCCCTCCCCCGCCCGACCCCGAAACCGCGGGGCCGGGCGAGCGCCCGGCCCCTCCGCATCCCCCCGTTTCGCGAGCGAAGGATTACGGCTTCCGGTTCTCCACCTCGTCGGCGAGCGCGCCCATGTCGTAGATGCGGCGCAGGGCTTCGGTGATCGCCTTGGCGTGCACGGACACGCAGCGGGCCTGCTCGTCCGTGTAGGAGTAGTCCCAGGCGAAGGACTGCACGTTCCCGTCGAAGACGAGCCCCACGTACTCGCCCGCCCGGTTCAGCACCGGGCTGCCCGAGTTGCCGCCGATGATGTCGTCGGTGCTCACGAAGTCGAGCGGGGTGCTCGGATCCACGTCCTTCCCGCGCTCGGCCACGCGCGGCGCGAGATCGAACGGCGGCTTGCCGCCGAAGCTGGCCGAGCGATCGAGCAGACCGTAGAAGGTGGTCGTCCAGGGCACGAGCGTGGTGAGCTGCGGATAGCCGGCCACGGTGCCGTAGGAGAGCCGCAGCGTCCCGTTCGCGTCGGGGTAGATCGACTTGCCCTCCAGGGCGAAGCGCGCCCGGGCGATCTTGCCGCCCTCGAGCGCGGTCACGCTCTGCACGCTGTCCTCGTACCAGGCGCGCAGCTCGCGGTAGGGCGCGTCCACCTTGTGAGCCCAGACGACGAGCGGGTCCCGCGAGGCGGCCACGGCCTTCGCCCCGCCCTGGACCAGGGCCCGGCGCACGGCGGGATCCGTCAGCTTCGTGCCGGCCACCAGCTCGTGCGCCACCTCCGGCGCCGGCCGCCCGCCGAGGGCCGCGACCACGAACGGATCGCCGGGCTCCAGCTCGTCGCGGCACTGCTGGAGGAACACGCCCAGGATCATCTCCTCCAGCTCGGGGTAGATGGGCGCCCGGGAGAAGAGGCGGAAGCGCTGCGAGTCCAGGTTCGAGTCGCGATACTCCTCGAACCGCCGGTCGTTCGGCTTGGCGACCTCGGCCGTGTAGCGCACGATGCCGTTGGCGATGTCGAGCAGCCGGCTCACCCGGCCCATCTCGCTCACGATGTACTGCCGATGCCGGCGGCCCAGGGTCTTCATCGCCGCGGCGATCCGCTCCCAGGAGGGGCCGCACTGCTCCTGCAGCGCCGGCTGGGCGGCGACGCGGTTCTGCAGGCTCCGCTCGGTCGCGCGCCGCAGGGCGATCACCTTCGGGTCCTGCAGGACCTCCAGGAAGCCGCGCGAGCGCTTGAGATTGTTCTCCAGGCCGAAGATGCTCGAGCGCGCCTGCCGCGCCTGCTCCGGCCCCCGCGCCGCGTACGCCCGGTAGGCTTCCAGCCGCCCCTCGTAGAGCTGGATCCGCAGCGGCAGCTCCTTCGCCCGCTCGTACTCGAGTTGAGCCGAGGTGTTGAGCCGCCGCGTCGAGCCGGGATGGCCGGCGACGAACACCAGATCGCCCTCGTGCGCTCCCGTCTGGCTCCAGCGCAGCCAGTGCTCCGGGTGCAGGGGCTGGCCGTTCTCGTAGACGCGGAAGAAGGCGAAGTCGAGGTCGTGCCGCGGGTAGCTGAAGTTGTCGGGGTCACCGCCGAAGAAGGCGGTCTGCTGCTCCGGCGCGCACACCAGGCGGACGTCCTTGTACGTCTTGTACCGGTAGAGCCAGTACTCGCCGCCCTGGTAGAACTCGTGCACCTCGCCCTTCAGGCCGGTGCCGGCGCTGGCCTCCTTCTCGATGCGCGCCATCGCCGCCTTGCGCTGGAGGTTCTGCTCCCGATCCGGCGCCTTCGGGTCCACCGCCGCCAGCACCCGGGCCGTCACGTCCTCGCTGGACATGAGCACCTTCAGCTCCAGATCCGGGCAGCTCATCTCCTCGGCCGCGGCGCGAGCGAAGAAGCCGTCCCGCACGTAGTCGTGCTCGGGCGAGGAGACCTTGGCGAGCTGGTTCAGGGCCACGTGGTGGTTGGTGAGGACGAGCCCGTCCGGCGAGACGAAGGCCCCCGAGCCGCCGCCGAAGTTGACGCAGGCCTTCTGCACGTGCTCGATCCAGGCGGAGTCGGGGGCGAAGCCATACTTCTGCTGGAGGAGCTTCGCGGGCGGGTTGTCGAGCGGCCACATGCCTTCATCGGCCCGGGCGAAGGCCGGGACGAGCAGGATGGCCAGGAGGACCGGGAGGGCCAGGAGCCCAGCCGGCCCCCGGCACGTGCGGATTCGGATCATGCGTTCTCCCTCGCGGGGCATCTGGACCGGACTGAGCGGCCGGACACCGGGCTCATGCGACGACGAGTGACCGGGATGGCGAGGCCGCGCCGCGAGCGATGGCGCGGGACGCCCTGCGAGATGTTCGCGGACGCGGCGGGGCGTGTCAAAGGCCGGGACCCCCGGCGCGGCGAAGTCGCAGACGAGTGCGGGACGCGCAGGTTCGTGGTTGCCGGAGGTGTGCGGCTGTGGCAGGCTGCGGTGCGCTAGGCGTCCTGCGCGCGCGGAGGCGGCCGTCGCTCGGCGACCACCGGGTCCGACGCGAGCGCATGCCCACGAGGATGTCGACATGGAGCCATTGCTGCCGAAGGACTCGCCGCTGCCCGCATTCATCGACGCGATCCCGTCGCCGGTGTTCCTCACCGACGGCGACGTGCGGATCCTCGAGGCCAATCGAGCCGCCCGCGAGCTGCTGGGCGACCAGATCGAGGCCCAGTGGCACCAGCGCGGCGGCGATGCCCTCCACTGCGTGTTCGCGCGCGACGCCCCCGACGGCTGCGGCACCACCGAGTTCTGCCCGGCCTGCGTGCTGCGCAATTCGGTCGAGGCGGTGCACGCCGGCCAGCCCGCGCCGCGCCGCGTGGCGCACATGATCCTCGGCCCCGCCGACCACTCCCAGGACCTCTGGTTCCAGGTGAGCGCCTCGCCGCTCGCGCTGGACGGCCGGAAGCTGGTGCTGATCGTGCTGGAGGACGTGACCCAGCTCGTCGAGCTGCGCGAACTCGTGCCCTTCTGCCCCGGCTGCGGCCAGGTCCGCGGCTTGAAGGACCTGGAGTCGCAGGCGCGGATCTTCCGCCGCCGGCACCCGGACTTCCTCCTCGCCCAGGAGCTGTGCCCCGACTGCCGGCGCAAGCCGCCCGCGGAGCTGGAGTCGGAGACGCCGCCCGAGGGGCAGGCCTAGGCACGAAGTGTCTCCGCCCGGGCCGGGCCGCTCGGCCGGGCGTTGCGCGCGCGGTCCGCGCCCCCTAGGTTTGTGCGCATGACCCGCCCGCCCGCCGAGGGAGTCACCCGCTTCGAGGCGTCGCACGTCACCCGTCCCCTCGAGGAGCGCGTGCACGGCGAGACGGCGCGCGCCCTGGGAGCCTGGCGCGAGGTGCTCGCGCGCCTGGGCCTCCTCGGCCAGGATCCGGCGCGCTACGCGGGTCTCGGCTACGGGAACGTGAGCGCGCGCGTTCCGCCTCTGGGCGGCGTCCCGCGCGGACAGCGCCCGTTCCTCGTCACCGGCACGCAGACGGCGGGCCGGCGCCAGCTCTCGCTCGCCGACTTCTGCCTGGTCGAGCGCTGGGATCTCGCCCGCAATCACGTCGACAGCGCGGGGCTCACCCCGCCCTCCTCCGAGTCGCTCACGCACGGCGCCCTCTACGACGTGGCGCCGGCCGCGCGCGTCGTGCTCCACGCCCACGTCCCGGAGGTCTGGCGGCGCGCGCGCCCGCTCGGGCTCCCCGCGACCCGCGCGGAAGTCGCCAACGGCACGCCCGAGATGGCGCTCGAGGTGCAGAGGCTCTATCGCGAGAGCACGTTCTCGGCGCTGGGCCTCCTCGTCATGGGCGGCCACGAGGACGGCGTCCTCGCCTTCGGCGCCGACGCGGACCAGGCAGGCGCCGTCCTCGTTCGTCATCTGGCGCGGGCGTTGCGCGCGGCCGCGGAGGGACGATGAAGGTCGGGGGCCGGGACCTGCGGGCCGTGTGGTGGAGCGAGGAGGGCGTGCGCTTCGTGGATCAGCGCCGCCTCCCCCACGCCCTCGAGATCGGCCTCGCGGGCGACGTGGAGCAGGTCGCCCAGGCGATCGCCGGCATGGCCGTGCGCGGCGCGCCGGCCATCGGCGTGCTCGCCGCCTACGGGCTCGCGCTGGCGGCGCGGTGCGGCGAGCCGCTGGAGGAAGCGTACGGGCGCCTGCTGCGCGCGCGCGTCACGGCGGTGAACCTGCGGGCGGGGCTCGACGCGGTGCGCCGCGCGGCTCCCGACCCGGCGGCCATGCTGGCCGCCGCCCGGGCCTGGGACGAGGACGAGGTCGCGGCGGGCGCCGCGATCGGCGAGCACGGCCTGGCCCTCTTCCGCCATGGCACTCGCGTGCTCACGCACTGCAACGCCGGCTGGCTGGCGGTGCAGGACTGGGGCACGGCGCTGGCGCCGGTGTACCGGGCGGCCCGCGCCGGCCTCGAGCCCTTCGTCTTCGTGAGCGAGACGCGGCCACGCCTCCAGGGGGCGCGGCTTACGGCCTGGGAGCTGGCGCAGGAGAACATCGCCTACACCCTGGTGGCGGATGCGGCCTGCGCCCACCTGATCCAGCGCGGCCAGGTGGACCTCGTGCTCACGGGCGCCGACCGCATCGCCGCCAACGGGGACGCGGCGAACAAGATCGGCACCTACGGCAAGGCGCTCGCCGCCCGCGCGCACGCCGTGCCCTTCTACGTGGCGGCCCCGCTCAGCACCTTCGACCCCGAGACGGCGACCGGGGCCGACATCCCGATCGAGGAGCGCGACCCCGAGGAAGTGCTCACGGTGGAAGGCCTCGAGGACGGCGGACGGCGGGCCCGGGTGCGCGTCGCCCCCGCGGGCGCGGCCGCCGCCAATCCCGCTTTCGACGTCACGCCGCACCCGCTCATCGCCGGCTTCATCACCGAGGTGGGCATCGTGCCCGCCACGCCCGAAGGCGTCGCCCGGGCCCTGCGCGGGCGGCGGGTCGCCGAGCGACGCGGTTGACCCGCCTCCCGGCCGACCTCCGTGCCCCCTGACACGGAATCCCCGTTCCGCTAGACTCGAAGCGTCCTCTCACTGCCGCCCGATGGCCGGAGCCGCCATGTCCTCGATGCCCTCGGATGCCCTCGTCACCCGTCTGGTCGGCGCGCTCGGGAGCGTGCTCGCGCGCGTGGCCGAGCCCGAGGCCGTGCTCGGGACGATCCTGCAGCAGTCGGTCGCTCTGGCGGGAGCCACGCGCGGCGTGTTCGTCGAGGTGAGCCCCGGCGGGGAGATGGCGTTCACGGTGCTGCACAGCTACCGCGCCGACCTGCTCGGCGACTCCGGGCACTACAGCCGCGCCATCCTCCGCACCTGCCTGCGCACGGGCGAGGACGTGATGCTGCGGAACGCCAGCGCCGAGGTGCCGGCGGACGAGAGCCGGACCGCCCGGCTGCACGGGATGGTCTCCGTCCTGTGCATGCCGATCCGGGTCGGCGAGCGCATCGCCGCCCTCGTCCACCTGGAGAGCAACGGCATCGGCTGCTTCGACGACTCGCATCGCCGGCTGCTGCGCCCGCTCCTCGACTCGGTGGCTCCCGTGCTCGAGGCCCTCGCCGCCGGGCGGGCCGTGCTCCAGGAGCGCGATCGTCTGGCCGAGTCGGAGCAGGGTCTGCGCGGTGAGGCGGAGGAGAGCCGCTCGCTGCTGGCCCGGGAGTGGTCCTTCGGCCGCTTCGTCGGGCGCAGCTCGCCGGTCCGCGACCTCGAAGCCCGGGTGCGGGCGGCGGCGGCGGCTCCCTATCCCGTCCTGCTGCTCGGCGAGACCGGCACCGGCAAGAGCATCCTGGCCCGCATCCTCCACTCGGCGAGCCCCCGGGCCCAGCAGCCCTTCGTCACCGTGTTCTGCCCCTCGCTCGAGCGCTCCATGGTCGAGACCGAGCTGTTCGGCCACCGCCGCGGCGCCTTCACCGGCGCGGTGAGCGACAGCGTGGGCAAGGTGCAGATCGCCGAGCTGGGCACGCTGTTCCTCGACGAGATCGGCGAGCTGCCCGCGGAGATCCAGCCCAAGCTGCTGCGCCTTCTCCAGGAGAAGACCTACGAGCGCCTGGGCGACGCGCACGAGCGGCAGGCCGACGTGCGGGTCATCGCCGCGACGAGCCTGGACCTGGAGCTGGAGGCGCGGCAGGGCCGCTTCCGCCGCGACCTGTTCGAGCGGCTGAACTACGTGCCCGTGCGGGTGCCGCCCTTGCGCGAGCGGCGCGAGGACATCCCGGCCATCCTGCGGCACTGCCTGGACCGCACCGAGACCGGGCGCTGGGTCGAGATCGACGGCGAGGCTCAGCGCTATCTCGTGGACCTGGACTTCAGCTGGCCGGGCAACGTGCGCCACCTTGAGCAGCTCGCCGCCCGGATCACGCTCGAGGAGTCCCGTCGCGCGCTCGGCCCCCGAGATCTGGAGCGGCTGCTCGACGCGCCGGGGATCGCCACGCCGCCCCGCCCCGTGGAGGCCGCAGGCGCGCCGCCCGCGGCTCCGGCGCCCGGACCTGCGTCGGTGACTCGACCCAGCGACCTGGGCCTCGAGGCCGGCCTGCCGCGGCTGCTCCAGGAGGCCGAGCGATCGTGGCTCGAGGCCGCCTTGAGGCGGCACCCGGATCTCACCCGCGCCGAGCTGGCGGCGAAGCTCAAGATCAGCGAGTCGGCGCTCTACAAGAAGCTTCGCCTCTACGGGCTGGGCGGCCCGTAGACGGGCGCGCACGAGCGCGGCCAGCCCTCGACTTCGGGCATGGCCGCGCCGTGGCGGACGACCCCGCGGATCCGTCTCCCTTCGAACTCAGTTCGTCCGGATGGGCGCGGGGCGCCCGGCGCCGCTGGCCTCGTCCGCGTACAGGGGGCCCGCCGGCAGCTCCCAGGCCCAACGAGCGAGCAGGGTGTACAGGGCTCGATCCAGCCGGCGCGGCCCGGTCTGCGGCTCGAGCCGAGGGCAGCGGATCCAGCTCAGGTCCATGTTGAACGGCTGCTCGGCGCTGCCGGGCGAACGCCCGTGGCCGGCGAGCCCGGAGATGCTCCACAGCCGCGTGCCGTCGGCGTGCGTGAGCACCGCGCTCATCCCGACCTGGGCTCGGCCGCCGTCCACGATCTCCCAGCGGTCGATGCGCAGGCTCAGCACCGCGTCGACGCCCAGCCCCTCCGCCAGACGCCCCGCGAGTGCGGCCTCCACTTCCCCGCGCCGCCAGATCTGTCCCCGGACCTCGCCCAGGAGTTCGGGCGACTCGCCCGCGGCCGCCGCGAGGCGCGCGCTCACCTGCTCCGCCGGGAGCCATGCCGTGCTCGCGTCGGCGTAGAGGGCCACCCACATCTCTGCGACGAACGCCTCGACGTCCGGGTCGGCGGCCACCGCCACGGCCGGCAGCACCGCCACGGTCGTGAGCGGGTGGCTGTCCAGCCGCGGGCTGCGGAACGGGGCGTCCCGCTTCGCGGCACCCGCCGCGGCCGGACCGGCGGCGACCGCGAGGAAGACGAGCGCACAGATGATCCGGCCCACGAGACTCCTTCTGGCGGCGTTCACGGTCTCCTCCTCGGTTGAGGGTCCATCCGGCACCTCCGCCCGGCCCTCTTTGCAGTCCGCGTGCCGACGGCGGCGGCTTTCTGCCCGCCGCGGTCCGGAGCGAGCAGGACTCTGTCCCGCCGCCGGTTGCGGGAGCCGCTCACGCGGTCGGGCATGGCCGCGACTCCCTCCCCCCGGGCCCGGCTCTGTCCCCCGGGGCAGCCGGGCTCCGCCCGGGCGCAGCCCGGACTGTACGAATCGAGAGAGGGCGCCGGCCCTTCTCCCTTTCGTGTAGACTCGCGTCAGCGTGTCGGGGAGCTGGCTCTCGGAGGCCGTGACATGCAGATCGAGCCCGGCAGTCTGCTCGCGCACTACCGGTTGATCGAGAAGATCGGCTCGGGTGGCATGGGGGTCGTGTGGAAGGCCTTCGACACCCGGCTGCAGCGCGAGGTCGCCATCAAGCTCCTGCCCGACGACCTGGCGGCGGACGCCGAGTCGATCGGCCGCTTCGAGCTCGAGGCCCGGGCCATCGCCGCCCTCAACCACCCCAACATCGTGACGATCTACTCCGTCGAGGAGGCCGAGGGAGTCCGCTTCTTCACCATGGAGCTGCTCATCGGCCGGACCCTGCGGGAGATCATCCCTTCGGGCGGCTTGCCGCTGAACCGGCTCCTCGAGGTGGCGGTCGCCATGGCCAGCGCGCTCGGCGCCGCGCACGAGCGCGGCATCGTGCACCGGGACCTCAAGCCTCCCAACGTGGCCATGACGTCCAGCGGCCGCGTGAAGATCCTCGACTTCGGCCTGGCGAAGGTGCGGCGAGGCAGTCCCGCAGCCTTCGGGAGCGACTGGACGACGGGGGCGTGGGCGCGCGAGGGCCAGCTCCTGGGCACGCTGCACTACATGTCGCCCGAGCAGCTCCGCGGCCACATCGCCGATCAACGCTCGGACGTCTTCGCCTTCGGCGTCGTGCTCTACGAGATGGCCACGGGCCGGCGCCCCTTCGAAGGGGACACGATCCCCGCCGTCGCGGCCTCGATCCTGATGGACGCGGCGATCCCTCCCTCCCGCCTGCGCCCCGAGCTGCCGCTGCGCCTCGACCAGGTCGTGGCGCGCTGCCTCGAGAAGGACCCCGCCCTGCGCTTCGCCGACGCCCGCGAGCTCGAGGAGGCGCTCGCGGAGCTGCGGGACCAGGTCAGCCCGGCCCGCGGCGAGGCGCGGCCCTCGGTGGCCGTCCTGCCCTTCGCCGACATGAGCCAGGAGCGCGATCAGGACTACTTCTGCGAGGGCATCGCCGAGGAGATCATCATCGCCCTGGCGCAGGTGCAGAACCTGCACGTGGCCTCACGCATCTCCTCGTTCCAGTTCAAGGGCGCGCCCCTCGACGACCGCGAGATCGGCCGCCGCCTGGGGGTGCGGCACCTGCTCGAGGGGAGCGTTCGCAAGGCGGGCGACCGCCTGCGCATCAGTACCGAGCTGGCCGACGTGGAGGCCGGCTGCTGCCTGTGGACGGCGGGCTTCGACCGGCAGGTGCAGGACATCTTCGCCATCCAGGAGGAGATCGCGCGGAGCGTCGTCCAGGCCTTGAAGCTCAAGCTCACGCCGCGGGAGACCGAGGCGCTCGGCAAGCCGGCGACCACGGACGTGGAGGCCTACGAGTACTACCTGAAGGGGCGGATGTTCTTCTACCAGTACAGTCGCAAGGGCGTCGAGTTCGCGCGGGAGATGTTCGCGCGCGCGATCGCCCGCGACCCGGGCTACGCGCCGGCGCACGCGGGCCTGGCCGACTGCTGCACCTACCTGTTCATGCACGTGATGGGCCGGGAGACGATGCGGGCGGCCGCGATCGACGCCGCCCGCCAGGCCGTGGCGCTGGGCCCGGACCTGGCGCAGGCGCACGTCTCGCTGGGGCTGGCCCTCTCGCTCACCCGCGACCACGTCGCCGCCGAGCAGGAGTTCGAGACCGCGCTGCGCCTGGACCCACGGCTCTTCGAGGCTCACTACTTCTACGCCCGGGACACCTTCATGCAGGGGAACCTGGAGAAGGCCCTGCGACTCTACGAGCAGGCCCAGGAGGTGCGACCGGAGGACTACCAGTCGCCCCTGCTGGCGGGGCAGATCTACGAGGACCTGGGGCGGCCCGAGCAGGCCGAGACCTCGCGCCGCCGCGGGCTCAAGGTGGCCGAGACGCGGCTGGCGCTGCACCCGGACGACGTCCGCGCGCTCTACATGGGCGCCAACGCCCTGGTCGCGCTCGGCGAGAACGAGCGCGGACTGGACTGGGCGCAGCGCGCGCTGACGCTCGACCCCGACGACGCCATGCTGCTCTACAACCTGGCCTGCATCTACTCCATGGCCGGGCGCGGCCCCGAGGCCCTGGACTTCCTCGAGGGCTCGGTGCGCGCGGGGATGAACCGGCTGGCCTGGTTGCAGAACGACAGCAACCTGGATGCGATCCGCGGGGATCCGCGCTTCCAGGCGGTCGCGACTCGGCTCGAGAGCGAGCTGCCGAGAGACTGACGAGGCGAGCGGGGCGGGCGGTCGAGCCCGGCCGCTGCCGGCCAACGGGCTCGCCGGCCCGGCAGGTGCAGAACGGCGGGCTCCGTTGCTACAATGCCGGGTTGCGACCGGCCATGCCGGTCGACGGCTCAACGGAATGTCGTCCCCCCGCCCCCTGCGGGCGCCTGCCGCGCGCCGCCACGGGTCCCGGAGGCCGCATGTTCGACATCGAAGGCAGCTTCGACCAGCAGATCCTCGCCTTCCCCAAGGTCCGGCCCACGGTCATCTTCACCGAGGCCCTGGACCCGCGCGTGATCGAAGCGGTCTGCTATCTGGCCCGCTTCGTGCGCCCCGTCTTCCTGGCCCCGGAGCGGGACGTGCGCGACGTGATCGCCCGCCATCTCGGCCACGTGGACGCGAACCGCGTGGAGTTCACGCTGTCCGAGAGCGCCTTCGTGGAGATCGCGGCCCGCCCCGACCTGATCGAGGAGTTCGCGGGCGCCTACCTCGACTTCTGCCGCGGCCAGGGTGCGGACACGACCCTCGACGACGCGCGCCGCTGGGTGTCCGAGCCCGCGCACTTCGGCATCTGGGCCGTGCGCCTCGACCATGCCGACACGGTCGTGGGCGGCGCCGCCCACGAGCCCAAGGACTACTTCCGGCCGATGATCAGGCTGCTGGCCAAGCAGCAGATCCGCGTGGAAGCGGGCGTCTTCGTCCTCCCCGACGAGCATCCCGAAGAGGTCTTCCCCCACAACATCGTGGTCTTCGGCGACGTGGGCGTGAACGCGACCATGACGCCCGACGTCCTGGCGCACACGGCCGTCGGCACCTGCGTGGTGGCGCGCGACCTCATCCCGGTGGACGTGCTGCCCGAGATCCACGGCGTGATCGTCTCCTACTCGAACCGGGGCTCGGACGAGGGCCCGTCGCCCGAGCTGGTGCGCCAGGCCACGGCTCTGGTCCCCGAGGTGCTGGCCGAGCGCATCGCGCACGGCGCGCGCTACGCCAGCATCAAGATCCAGGGCGAGGTGAAGGTGTCCGTGGCCCTGTCCCAGCGCTCGGCCATGTACCACCAGCAGGATCGCGAGGTGAAGTGGGGCGGCGGCCCCAACGTGATCATCTGCCCCAACCTGGAGATGGGGAACCTGCTCTACCATCTCTACGCGGCCCGCTTCCCCGACGCGAAGAAGTTCCCCGCCTTGTTCGGCCTCCGCTTCCGGGGCGTGGATCTGCCCATGGACTGCACGCCCGAGGACGTCCGCCTGGCGGTGAAGGCCTCGGTGCTGCGCATGTACCGCTTCGGCGAATGGCAGCGCACGCCGCGAGACACCTTCTTCCGGCGCTACCGGGTGCTGGCGGTGAACCCGGGCTCGACCTCGACCAAGATCGGGCTCTGGGAGGGCGAGGAGGAGCGCTTCGTCACCGAGCTGCAGCACTCCGCCGAGGAGCTGCTCCCCTTCGAGGGCAAGAGCATCACCGAGCAGTACGCCTTCCGCAAGGACATGATCACCCGCTCCCTGGCCGAGCACGGCGTCGCCCTCTCCGATCTGGACGCGGTGTCCGCCCGCGGGGGCCTGCTGCGCGCGATCCCGCACGGCACCTATGCGGTCTCCGACGCGATGCTCGAGGACCTGCGCGAGGGCCGCCACGGGGAGCACGCCTCGAACCTGGGTGGCCTCATCGCCCGCGAGCTGGTGGGAAGCAGCCAGCGGCCGGCGTTCATCGTCGACCCGGTCGTGGTGGACGAGGTGCCCTCGCGGGTGAAGGTGACGGGCATGAGGGCCATCCGGCGCAAGGTGATCAGCCACGCCCTGAACCAGATCGCCACCGCGCGGCGCTACGCCGAGGAGCACGAGACCTTCTACGAGAAGGTGAACGTGATCGTCTGCCACATGGGCGGCGGCATCACCGTGGGCGCCCACCGGGGCGGGCG
Organism: Candidatus Eiseniibacteriota bacterium; assembly: GCA_033853925.1. GTDB lineage: Bacteria > Eisenbacteria > RBG-16-71-46 > RBG-16-71-46 > RBG-16-71-46 > JANXPZ01. Next base: position 22,002 of record JAWOLC010000045.1, on the reverse strand, counting down.
CTACATCGACGTCAACAACGGCCTGGACGGCGAGGGCCCGTTCAGCCCCCAGCGCTCGGGCTCGATGCCCACCGGTCAGCTCATCGACCTGTGCTTCTCGGGGCGCTTCACCCGCGCGGAGCTCAAGCAGCTCAACAAGGGACGGGGCGGCCTGATCGACCTCCTCGGCACCGCCGACCTGCGCGAGGTGGAGCGCCGCGTGGCCGCGGGCGACGCGCTGGCCACCGAGGTGTTCGAGGCCATGGCCTACCAGATCGCCAAGCAGATCACCTCGCTGCAGCCGGCGTTCGAGGGCGAGCCGGTGGAGCGCGTGCTCCTGACGGGTGGCATGGCCCGTTCCCAGCGCCTAGTGGCCGAGCTCGAGCGGCTCCTCGCCGGGCTGGGCTGCGGGGTGAGCGTCTACCCGGGAGAGAACGAGATGGTCGCGCTGGTGAAGGGAGCGTTGCGCGTGCTGGCGGGGAAGGAAGCCGCCCGGCAGTACGCGTCCGAGACCCGGGAGGCCGTGGCCGCGCCCGGAAGCTGAGCCGGCAGGGCGAAGCCCGCTCGGGTCTCGGATGAAGCCGAGCGGGCTTCTCGTTGCCGGACAGGCCGCGACGTCAGCGCGCCATGAGCGCGGCGAGGCCGATCGAGTACATCTTGCTCTTGGCCGTGTCCCCGCGCGAGGTGAGGACGCAGGGCACGCGAGCGCCCGTGACCAGCGCCGCCAGCTCCGCGCCGGCCAGCTTCGTGCACGTCTTGTAGAAGGTGTTCCCCGCCTCGATGTTGGGGAAGACCAGGCAGTCGGCGTCGCCCGCCACCGGGCTCTTCAGGCCCTTGATCTCCACCGCCTCCCGGTCCACGGCCACGTCCACGGCCAGCGGGCCGTCCACCAGTGCGCCCTTGATCTCACCGCGGTCGGCCATCTTCGCCAGGATCGCCCCGTCCACGCAGGCCTGCATCTTGTAGAGCATCTGCTCGGTGGCGGCGATGATCGCCACCTTCGGCTTCTCGATGCCCAGGGCCTGGGCGACGGCGATCTCGTAACGCGTGATGGCGATCTTCTCCTTGAGCTCGGGCGCCGGCAGGACCGCGACGTCGCCGCAGACGATGAGCTTGGGATAGCGCGGCACCTCGATCACGGTGACGTGGCTGAGGATCGCCCCCGGGTCCATGAGGCCCTTCTCCTTGTCGAGAATGGCCCGCATGTACTTGTCGCTCGACACCAGCCCCTTCATCAGGATCTGGGCTTCGCCCGCGTTCACCATCGCCACCGCCCGCCGTGTGGCCCGCAGGTCGTCGGGCTCGTGCACGATGGCGAGGCGGGCGGGATCCACGCCCTCCTTGCCGCAGACCGAGCGGATCGTCGCCTCGTCTCCCACGAGGCTTCCGTCCACGAGCCCCAGCTCCACGGCCCGTCCCACGGCACCCACGGTGTGCGCATCGGTGGCCCAGGCGGCAACGAGCCGCTTCTTGGGCCGGGACTTCACGGTGTCGATGATCTGCTCGAGCTTGGTGATCGGCATGACGGCCCCCAGGGAGACGGGTGGGTAGGCGGAGAAGGCGGAGGAGAAGATAGCACGGAGGGACCCGGGCCTGCCGGGAGACGGAGTCGGTCGGAGCGCTTGTCCAACGCGGTCGGATGACTTGCGCTCGACAGGAGATCGGGGCGCGGCAGGTGATCTCCGGGGCCGGCGCCGCGACGGGTTCGCGCGGTGGCCCGACGCGCCCGCGGCCACCCGAGGGTGGCCGCGAAGAGCGCCAGGATGCACCGGAGGCACGAGGGCGTCCCCGGTCACTCGACCAGGACCAGGCTCCGCTCCCGCAGCTCGTCCCCCACCTTCAGGCGCGAGAAGTACACGCCGCTCGGCAGGCGCTGGCCGTTCGAGTCGGTGCCGTCCCACACGGCCAGATGCGAGCCGGCCGGGAGCCGCGCCTCGAGCAGCCGCCGCACCAGGCGGCCAGCGACGTCGTAGATGCCCAGCACGGCCGTGCCCTCCCGGGGCAGGTCGAAGCGGATCGTGGTCGAGTGGCGGAAGGGATTCGGCGCGTTGGCGCGCAGGAAGGTCGCGCGTGGCGCCTGGCTCGCCGGCGGGACGTCCGTGGTGCGCGGCAGCCAGCCGATGTCCTCGAACGCGTAGCGGGTGAGATCCACGTTCGTCGTCAGGTCGGAGCTGATCGCCGGCTCCATGAGCAGGTTGGGCGTGCAGGTCACGTCCCAGTGCGAGATGGACGATCCGGGCTCCACCGGGTTCGGCGCGTAGATCATCACCCGGCCCTGCCCGTCGGCGCCCGCGAAGAGCGCGGGATCGGTCAACAACGTGGCGTTGAGGCCGCTCCCGAGATGGGCCTTGAGCGTGTCCCCGTCGGCCTTGCTCACCGACACGGCCGGGATGGTGATGGTCGGGTCGGTTCCCGCCATGCCGGGCGGGTAGCTGCCGGCCACGTTGTTGACGACGATCACGCCGATGGCCCCGGCGTTCTGGCAGTTCTTCACCTTGACGGTGAAGGTGCAGGTGCCCCGGTCCACGAGGGCGATCTTGCCGGCGATCTGGGCGCCGTTGACGAGCGCCGTGCAGGCATCGCTCGTGGGGGCGGCGCCGTCGTCGGCCAGCGCCACGTCACCGGTGACGCCGGGGTTCGAGAGCGGCGGCCCGAACGCGGCCGTGCCGACCATCATGTCGCGGGCCACGTCGGGCGGGGCGTTCACGCGCAGGAGCTGCCGCGCGCTCAGGGTCAGCGGGGCCATGAAGCGCGTGGCCGGGCCGTCCCAGAAGAGGTGGAAGGTGTTGATCGCCGAGGCCGCCCGCTGGGCGCTCGACTCGTCGTTCCAGTGCAGGCCGGTGTTCGCGTCGAGGAGGAAGTCCGAGAAGACGTCGTTGTAGCCGAGGAACAGATCGCCCGTGGACTCGTCCACCAGGGAGAGGAAGCCGAGCCCGTGCGCCTGCTCGTGGAGCACGACGGCCAGGAGGTCGATCTGGTTCGCCCCCTCGTTGTTGTCGTAGCCGTAGTACCAGGACCAGCCGGTCATGCAGCCCGTGTTGCCGATGCTCGAGTTGAACTGGGCGACGATGTCCGTGCCGCCCGGGAAGCGATCGCTGCCGGCGAGCTTGTCGGCCTCGGCGCTCACGTACCAGGTCGAGGCAAGCGGGGCGCCGGGGAAGTCGCGAAAGATCTGGTTGGGGCCGCAGCTTCCGAGCACCGCGCTCGAGGCCGTGCAGGTCAGCGGATCGAACGTGGCGCCGACGCGGATGGTGACGGCGCTGGGCAGGATGGCCCCCCAGATGGACGCGGCATACTGGAAGACGTTCAGGCGCTGCTGCCCCACGGTGGTGCCCGGATTGCCGCCCACGGGGGTGGCGGGCGTGGGATCGTTGAAGCCCTCGCCGGCGCTGTCGTTGTTCACGATCACGATCGTCGCTGCCTGGGCCGTCGACAGAGCGAGGACGAGGCTGAAGGCCGGAAGGAGCCGGCGAACGAGCGCGAGAATGCGGGTCGCCATGGCTACTTCTCCACGAAGACGGGGGTGGGCGCGGGAACGCAGGGACCGAGCAGGCGCTCGAGCGCCGCCGCGTCGTGCACGCACTCGAACCGCGGGCGGCCCGAGGGATCGGCCTGGACGACGGTGAACTCGCGGAAGCGTCCCTGGAGGTCCACCATCACCGTGCCGTCGGGGAACCGCTGCTCCACGAGCCCCGCCGAGCTGCGGAGCAGGCCCGTGCGCTCGGCGCCCCGCAGCCGCTGCACCTCCGCGGGCGACGGAAGCACGAGGGCGCCGGTCTCGGGATCCACCGCCACGATCATGCCGGGCGCCCACAGCGCTGGCGCCGGAGGCGTAGCCGGCGCGGGCGCGACCGTGGTGTGCGGGGCCGCGGCGCGCGGGGGACGCGCGTGGCGGCGCGCACGTCCCTTGGCGTCCGCCTGGCCGCAGAGGCACACGGCCAGCGTCATGCCGACGACGAGCAGGAGACGAAGATCGGGGAAGAAGGGTCGGAGACGACGCATGTTGGCTCCTTTGCACGAGGAACGGGCCAGAATGTCCACCCATTGACTATATCGCGCCCCCCCGACCACTGGGCACAGGTTTCTCCAGCCGCAGAATTCCCCCCGGGGCCGGAGCTCGACAGATCTCGGGGCCGGGACAGGACACTAGATCGGAACGGTCCCAGGATTCGCGCTGGCGATCGCTGGATCTCGACTGGGCGGGGGAAGCGCGAGGAAGTCCCGCCGTGACGAGGCCACGGACCCGGTGGTGCCGGGGGCGGGAATCGGACCCGCACGGGCTCTCACCCAGGGCATTTTAAGTGCCCCGCGTCTGCCAGTTTCGCCACCCCGGCACTCACGTCCGCGGCATCGCGGCGATTGCGCTCCGCGTCCGACCGCTCGCGCGGCGACAGGTCGATCCCGCAGAGCGCGCGCCTAGTGGCCGGCTAACACCTCGGTCACCTTCACGGCCGGGTACTTGGCCAGGAAGCCCTGCACGGCCAGGCCGAAGACGCCGAGGAAGCCCAGCCCCACGCCGATCTCGGGCAGGCCGAGCCACACGCGGTCGGGCTGGATCGAGGGCAGGATCAGCAGATGCCGCTCGAGCCACATGCCCACGAGCACGACGATGCTGAAGCCCGCCAGCCAGAAGGGGCTGCGCTTGGTGGCCGCGTTCATCACCCCCACGAAGGGGATGAGGAAGACGAGCCCGAACACGGTGAAGGCCAGGCGGCGCCAGGGATCCTCGAAGCGCAGGAACACCCACCAGGTCTCTTCGGGAATGTTGCCGTACCAGATCACCAGGTACTGCGACCAGAACAGGTAGACCCAGAAGATGCTGAAGGAGAAGAGGAGCTTGCCCACGTCCTGGAAGTGGTCGGGGGTCACGTAGGCCTCGAGCCGGTAGCGCCGGCGCAGGCGCGTGGCGAGGAGCCCCGTCATGGCGATGCCGTTCAGGAACGCGCCCATGAAGACCCACCAGCCGAACAGCGGGCTCACCCAGGTGGGCGTGAGCATCATCATGAAGTCCCAGGCGAAGACGGTGAACACCAGCGCGAACACCAGGCACACCTGGGGGGCGCGCAGGGCGAGACGGTGGCGCTCCCGCTGCGCCTCGGCGTCGTCGCCCCGCCAGTCCCGGGTGAGCTTCTCGTACTCGGCCCGCAGCTCCGGCCGCACGTGGTCCTTGAGGAGCTGCACGTCGCGCCGGAGCGAGGTCCGCACCATGTCCCGCACCAGCCACCACAGCAGGCCGAAGCCCACGAACGTGCGGACGTAGAGGAACGGCACGTTGAGATAGGGCCGCTGGCGGGCCTGCAGGAGCGTGCGGGTCCAGGGCAGATAGGTCCAGATGCCGGCCACCAGCATGACCAGCACGAGCAGGAGCCCCCAGGGCAGGTAGGCCGACAGGGACTCGGCCAGGCGCGTCACCGAGGAGGCCCAGCGCCCGTTCGAGAGGCGGATCGCTCCGGCCAGCGCGGCCGCGCCGAGCGAGACGCCCAGGAAGAACGCCATGTTCGCGCCGTAGGTGGCCCAGGCGCGCGCGGGCTGGGTGACCAGCAGGAAGACGAAGGCCAGCACCCCCACGCCGAGGAAGACGAGCCACAGCGCCCGCACCCGCGCGTCGGGCCTGCCGGGGATGCGGCCGGCGATGTCCTGGAGCACGGCGTCGGGGGTCATCGCGGGCTCGTCTGCTGCAGGTGGCGCAGGTAGTCGACGAGGTCCCAGGCCTCGCCGCTCGTGACCTGGGCGCCGTAGGACGGCATGATGATCCCGCCGTGGCGGACGTACGAGTAGATGTAGCCGTCCCGCCGCCCGCGCACCACCTCGCTCAGCAGGTCGGGCGGATGCATGAAGAAGTTCGCCACCGGTCCGTTGCCCGCCAGGTCGGCGCCGTGGCAGGGCACGCAGGTCTTGCGGAACTGGCGCTCCCCCCGCCCGACGGCCGCCTCCAGGTCCGCGGGCGGCGTGGGATTCACCAGGGTCTTGGCCAGCACGTCCCGTCCCAGGTCGCGGTCGATCCCGCCGACCGGCACGCTCGCGCTGTCGGGCGGCAGCAGCACGTCCTTCTGCGGCACGACGGCCACCGAGTAGCGCATGTCGCGGATCGGGTAGTAGCGCAGCCGGGTGGCCGAGCGGAGCAGGTCCTGGCAGCCCTGCCGGGCGCTCCCCGCGACGAAGACCGTGAGCAGGCCGATCGCGACGAGCCCGACGCCCTTAAGCATGGACGCGCACCTCCTCGGCCCCGCTCTCCTTCAGCAGCGCCTCCACCGCCCCCGCCCCGACGCCGCTCGCGGGCACCCACACGCCGATCCGATCCTCGGTGAAGCGCGGGTCGTAGGGCGCGCGCGAGCGGGTCTGCGGCAGGCGCCCCAGCGCGAACATGCCGATCAGGTTGAAGAGCCCGGCGAGCAGGATCATGGACTCGTAGGCGATGACCACGAAGGGCGGCAGCGAGACCAGCTCCTTGCCGCCCACGGCGAGCGGCCAGGAGTAGACCGAGTAGATGCACAGGGCGAACCCCCCGGTGAGCCCGGTGAGGCCGCCCGCGAAGCACACCCAGCGCACGAGCGAAGAGCGCTGCTCGAGGGCGGCTTCGATCTCGTGGTGCGGGATGGGCGAGAACACGCTCAGGTTCCGATGGCCGGCCTGCCGCAGGGTGCGCACCGCCCTGGCCGCGTCGTCCACGTAGGCGAAGACGCCCAGCACGCCCTGGTAGGGCGAGGCCGGCGGGCGCCCCACGGGGCCCGACGCCTGCGCCCCTCGGCGGGGCCGCCCGGGGAGCCTCATGCCGCCTCCCGCCGCGGCGTCGCCAGGGTCTCCTTCAGCTCGGCGATGGGAATCGCCGGGAGGACCTTGACGAACACGAGGAAGAACATGAAGAACCAGGCGAACGAGCCCAGGGTCACCGCCAGCTCGGTCATCGAGAGCCGGTAGTTCACGTCCCAGGTCGAGGGCAGGAAGGAGTGGGCCAGCGACTGCGAGATGATGACGAAGCGCTCGAACCACATGCCCACGCTCACCAGGGCGGCGATGACGAACAGGGCGGTCATGTTGCGCCGCACCTTCTTGAACCAGAGGAGCGCCGGGAAGAGCACGTTGCAGGCGTACATCGTCCAGCCGCACCAGGCGAAGTGCCCGGCGACCCGGTCGAGGAACACGGCCCGCTCGGCGTTGCTGGGGCCGAACCAGGCCATGAAGAACTCCGTCAGGTACGAGTAGCCCACGATCGTGGAGGTGAGCAGCACGAGCTTGGCCAGCTTCTCCATGTGGTCGATCGTCACCAGGTGCTCGACGTGGAACGCCTTGCGGATCACGACGAACAGGTTGATGACCAGGGCCACGCCCGAGAAGATCGCGCCCGCCACGAAGTAGGGCGCGAAGATGGTGCTGTGCCAGCCCGGGACCTGGGCCATGGCGAAGTCCCAGGACACCACGCTGTGCACCGAGAGCACGAGCGGCGTGCACAGGGCGGCGAAGTAGAGGTAGGCGCCGTAGAAGTGCTTCCACTGCGTGTTCGAGCCGGTCCAGCCGAACGAGAGCGCGGCGTAGAGCGCCTTCGCCACCTTGTTCGGCGCGCGGTCGCGGGCCACGGCCACGTCCGGGATCAGACCGACGAAGAAGAAGATCGTCGAGAGCGTGAGGTAGGTGGACACCGCGAAGACGTCCCACTCCAGCGGCGAGCGGAAGTTGGGCCAGAAGCCGCGCTGACTCGGATAGGGGAACAGCCAGTAGGCGAACCAGGGGCGGCCCAGGTGAAGGATGGGGAAGAGCCCGGCGGTGAGCACGGCGAACACCGTCATCGCCTCGGAGATGCGGTAGACGGCGCGCCGGAAGTGGGAGCGGAAGAGGAAGAGGATGGCGGAGACCAGCGTGCCGCAGTGGGCGATGCCCACCCAGAAGACGAAGTTGGTGATGTACGTCGCCCACATCACGGGGCGCGTCCAGCCGCCCACGCCCAGGCCGAGGACGAACTGGTTGCGCAGGGCGAGCCCGCCGATCAGGAGCACGAGCAGGTCCAGCACGAAGACCGCGACCCACAGCGGACCGGGCCGCTCGAGCATGCGCAGGATGTCGGCGTTCAGCGAGCGCGCCGTGGTGGTGCGCGGCAGCTCCTCGCCGAATTCCTCGCGCGCCGCCCGGCGGGCCAGGTCGCGCCCGCGCGCGTCTCCGGCGGCCGGCGGCAGGGTCGTGTCGCTCATGCCAGCTCGCTCTCCCGCTGGAACTTCTTCAGGTAGGTGATGCCGGGCTGCGTGTTCAGCTCGTTGAAGACCCAGTAGCGCCGCTCGTCGGCCGAGAGCCGGGAGACCTCGCTCCCGGGGTCGAGCAGATCGCCGAAGACGATGGCCCGGCTGGGGCACGACTGCTGGCAGGCCGTCTGGATGTCGCCGTCCGCGAGCGGGCGGTTCTCGTCCCGCGCCTTGCCCTTGCCCTCGAGGATGCGCTGGATGCAGAAGGTGCACTTCTCCATCACGCCCTTGGAGCGCACGGTGACGTCGGGGTTGAGCTGCCAGTTCAGGGGCTCGGGGAAGGCGAACGTGTCCTTCTCGGGAGCCGAGTAGTCGAACCAATTGAACTCGCGCACCTTGTAGGGGCAGTTGTTCGAGCAGTAGCGCGTGCCCACGCAGCGGTTGTAGGCCTGGGCGTTGAGGCCCTCGGGATTGTGATAGGCGGCGAAGACCGGGCAGACGGTCTCGCACGGCGCGTAGGTGCAGTGCTGGCAGAGCATGGGCAGGAAGCGCACGTCGTTCGGCCCGCCTTCCAGCAGCTCCTCGTAGCGCTCGATCCGCAGCCAGGCCATGCTCCGCCCGCGCTGCACGAGCGCCGGCCCCACCGTGGCCACGTTGTTCTCGGCGTAGCAGGCGACGACGCAGGCCTGGCAGCCCGTGCACGAGTTGAGGTTGATGGCCATGGCCCAGCGATGCCGGTCGTTCGGGTTGGAGTACGTGCCCTGCGTGACCGGGATCGCGCGCGGCGCCCGCACCTTCTCCATCGGCTCGTAGGCGGTGATCGCCTGCGGCGGGATCACCTCCCCCGGCGTCAGCTCGCGCGGCTCGGTGTACTTGCCGAGCTTGCGCTGCGAGGGCGGCGTCTCCAGCAGCACCTTCAGGTTCGTGCCGCGCGGCCCCACCCTGCCGAGGCCCGCGGGGATGTGCGCCTGCTCCTCCGGCGGCGCGCCCGGGGGCGCGGGCGGGGGATGCGCCCCGCCGGCCTTCGTGCCCTCGCCCGCCTGCGGCTGCAGGATGAAGCCGGCCTTGCCGCCCGAGGCGCGCAGGGCGATGAAGGAGGCCACCGGCATGCCCTGGGCGATGCCGCGGTCGGCCTGTCCCTGGTTCGGCTGCGCCGTCGCCAGCCGCGGGTAGCCGTCCATGGGCCGCGGCCCCGCCTTGGCGATCCTCGCCTTGGTGCTCAGGTAGGCGACCGCTCCCGAGGCCGCGTCCTGCGCGGGCGGCAGGAGCGCGAGCGGGTTCACCCCGCGTCCCTTCGCGTAGCGGCCGTACGCGGAGTGGCCGCGCCCGAGCGGCACGGCGATCGTGTCCGGCCGCAGGCCGGCATAGAGGTAGGCCGGCGCGCGGACGCTCCCCTGCTCGGTGCGCACCTCGACCGGATCGCCGTCGACGATGCCGAGCCGCTCGGCCGTGCGCGGGTGGATCTCCACCCACGAGCCCCAGACGATCCTGCTCGTTCCGTCGGGCAGCTCCTGCAGCCAGGGCTTGTCCGCCCCGCGCCCGTCGTGCACGTGCGTGGGGAAGAGAACCAGCGCCAGATCGCCGCCGCCCTTCAGCTCGGGCATCACGAAGGCCGGCGCGCCCTGCCAGGCGGGCGCGGGGGCCGCGGGCTTCTCCTCCTCCCAGACGCCGCCCCGGCGCAGCGCCTCGTCCCAGAAGGCGGCGAAGGTCTGGCCCGCCCCGAAGCGCTGGTGCAGGGGCGCCCACTGGCCCTGGAGGTAGGCCTCCCAGGTCGCGGGGAAGCTGCCGAAGCCCGCGCCCGCGGCCAGGGCGATCAGCGTGTCACCCGGCGCGCGCGCCTCCACGAGGGGCAGCTTCTGCATCGCCGGCTGCTGCAGGGACCACACGCCCGGCACGCTGCGCGAGTCGCCCAGGCACTCGAGCGGATGGAGGCTCGGCAGCACGAGGTCGCAGCGATCCGTCGTGTCGTCCCGCACGGCGGCGAGCGAGACCTTGAAGGGCACCTTCTCCAGGGCGGGCGCGAACCCCGCCCAGGCGGGCGTGGAATGAACCGGGTCGCCGCCGGCGAGGACCAGCACGTCGATCTCGCCCGCCGCCATCGCCGCGATCAGGCGCTGCACCTCGTCGAAGGGCGCCACCGTCTCGTAGCCGAGGGGACGGTCGTAGCGCACCGTCTGGCCCACGTTGCCCACCACGTAGTTCAGGAAGTTCACCGCCGCCACGAGGGCCGTGGCCTGCTCGCTCTGGCTCGCCACCCCGCCGGCCAGTGCCAGGCTCGGGCGACGCCGGGCGAAGGCGCGCGCCACCCGTTCCACCGTCTCCACGGGCACGTCGGCGACGCGCTCGACCACCTCGGGCGTCCACGCGGCGACCACCTCGGCGGGCCCCTGCCCGAGACCTTCGCGCAGGATCACGTGCGCCATGCCCAGCGCCACCGCCATCTCCCCGCCCGGCCGCACGGCCAGCCATTCGTCCGCGTTCGCCCCGGTGGGCGACAGGCGGGGCTCGACGGCGAAGAACCAGCCGGACTCCGGTCGCTCGCGGAGGGCCGCGAAGCCGCGCGCCTGCGCCACCGGCGCGCCGAAGGTCTCGAGGAAGTCGGCGCCGAAGGAGACCACGAGCTGCGCCCGCGCGAGGTCGAGCGTGGGCAGGACCGCCTGCCCGAACGTGCGCCGGTTCGCCTCGCGCACCGCCTCGAAGCCGAAGGCTTCGTAGACGAGGTGCGTGCCGCCCGCGGCCCCCGCCCACTCCCCCGCGAGCTGGAGGAGCGAGCCGGTCTCGTTCGCCGTCACCAGGGCGATGCCCCGCTTCGCCGCGCGCGCCTCCTGGAGGCGCCCGCTGGCCTGCGCCAGCGCCTGCTCCCAGGGGATCGGCTGCCACGCGCCCCGCACCTTCGCCTCCGCCCCCCGGAGGCGGTCGGGGTTGTAGAGGCCCTGGAGCGCCGCGTGCCCCCGGGCGCACAGCCCGCCGCGGTTGAGCGGGTGCTGGGGATTGCCCTCGATCTTGATGGCCCGCCCTTCGCGCGCCTTCACCAGCGTCCCGCAGCCCGCCGGACACTCGCGACAGGTGCTCGCGTACCAGTAGGGCACTCCGGGCAGGATGTCCTCCGGCGCCACGAGGTAGGGAATGAGCCGCCCGGCCGGGCGCGAGGCGCAGCCCGCGGACGCTCCGGCGACCCCCAAGCCCACGAGCTTGAGGAAGTCACGGCGGTTCGAGGTGAAGGCGTTCACGGCGCTCCTCAGTGGTGGCAGACGATGCAGTCCATGCTGGCCGGGAACTGCGGATCGCGCAGGCGCTGGCGATGGCACTGGACGCACCAGCCCATCTTGAGCGACGAGTAGCGGTAGACCACCTTCATCGTCTCGACCGGGCCGTGGCACGTCTGGCAGGCGACACCCGCCTTCACGTGTCGCAGGTGGTTGAACTTCACGTGATCGGGCAGCCAGTAGACCTGGACCCAGCGGGGCGTTTCGTTCCTCTGCCAGTAGCCCGTGAGCTTCACGACCTCGGGGCGATCGGTGACCGCCATCTTGTGGCAGCCCATGCACAGGCTGAGCGGAGGCAGGTTGGCGATCGGCGACTTCTCGGCGCCGTAGTGGCAGTAGAGGCAGTTCATCCCCAGCTTGCCCGCGTGCACGTCGTGGGGAAAACGGATGGGTTGAACGGGGCCTCTCCGGTTCCCGAGATCCACCGAGAACGACTGAGAGGACGCTTCTGGGGCCGCCGCCAGCGCGACCATGAGAACCGCGAGACCGAGAAGTCTCTTCATGGCGGGTCGGCCGCAAGCTAGCGGCCGAGTCCGCTTGAGTCAACAGCTATTGTGGGGAGCGAGCGCCGGGAAGGCGCGCGCGCCCGCTGGACGAGCAGCGGACGCGCGAAATCCGGGCGCCGCGGCGGGCTCGCTCAGCGCCTGCCCGATGTCACGAACTTGATCAGCGTGCCGGCGAACACGGTCTCGTCTGTTTGGACGTTGTTCAGGATCGCGTCCGTCTCGGCGAAGGAGGCTGGCGCCTTCAGCGCCTTGAGCGTCACCTCGAACGTGCCGCTCGCGGGCACCGTCGCCACCTTCACCCGGTCGGGCCGCACGTCCAGCCGGGCCGGGTCGGCCACCGCCCCGAAGGAGCGCAGGCTGGCGTAGATCTTCGCGTCGTTCGCGTCCCCCGGCTGCTGGCTCCGGCCGAGCACTTCGTACAGGTGGCTATCGTCCCGCCGCACGAAGCCCGCGGCCGTCGGGAGCGGCTCGCCCTGCTGCTGCGGCATCAGCACTCGGCCCACCCAGCCCGCGAACCCCCCGATCGTCTCGGGCGAGCCTTCGGCGGTGGCCAGCGTCCCCTTCTGCACGAGCTGCTGCACGTACGCCAGCGGCGAGAGGGTGCCGGCGTCGGCCAGCGAGAGCTGCATCACGGCCTGCTTGTTCGGCTCCTGCGCCGTCACGGCCGCCCGCGAGTCCTGGTGCTGCCAGCCCGCGGGGAAGCCGATCTGGAAGCCCAGCGTCGGCTGGACGTAGAGATCCCCCACGAAGTAGCCCTCGCGCGGGTCGGCGCCGAAGACCACGCCGTCCATGCGCCGGACGTAGCGCCGGCCGTCCACCACGAGGCCCGACTTCCCCTGCACCGCCGCCTTCGCCAGCTCGGCGGTGCGCGTCTCGCGATCGCCCGGGTCCGGGTGCGTGGAGAGGAAGCCGGGCAGGCGCTGCCCCGACTGCTCGCTCACCCGCTTCAGCATGGCGTACGTGCCGGGGATCTCGCGCGGGTCGTAGCCGGCGCGGGTCGCGTACTCCACCCCCAGCTCGTCGGCCTCCGTCTCGTCGGTGCGGCTGTACTTCAGGAAGAGGATCCCCAGGGCCTGCTGGGCGACGTCGCCGTAGCGGCGCGCCGTCTCCGAAAGCGCCGAGGCCACGCCGAGACCCAGACCGTAGACCTGCTGCTGGGTGATCTGCTCCGCCGTGTGCCGGTGGGTGACGTGCCCGATCTCGTGGCCGAGCACGCCGGCGAGCTGCGCCTCGGAGTTCAGGTAGGGCAGGATCCCGCGGGTGATGTAGATGTAGCCGCCCGGCATGGCGAAGGCGTTCACCGAGGGATCGTCGATCACCGTGAAGTGCCAGGTGAGGCTCGGCAGGTGCGAGACGCGGGCCACGCGCTGCCCCACCGAGTCCACGTAGGCCTGCAGGGCCGGATCGTCGTAGAGACCGTACTCGACGGAGACCGCCTTGTAGCCTTCGAGCCCCATCTGCAGCTCCCGCTCGGGGCTCACCAGCGACAGCTCGCGCCGGCCGGTGACGGGATTGGTCGCGCAGCCCGGAGCCAGGGCTCCGAGGACCACGAGGACGAGCACTCTCAGCGCGAGACGATTCATGCGCAGTCCCCCCAACGGGCGCGATGCGGACCCACGAGACGACCCGGCGAGGCCTCGGTCGCGGGGAGGGCGATGCGCCCCCGCCGGGCGCGAGAGGCTGCATCTTGGCCACGGCGCCGGGCGGAGTCAATGGCGCCGGGCGGGGTCGCGGCGACGCTCAGTACCGCGGCAGGCTCGGATCCACCTCGCGCGACCACGCGTCGATGCCGCCCCGCAGGTTCCTGAGCTTGCGGTAGCCCGCCTGGCGCAGGAACTCGAGCGCGCGCGCGCTCCGCTGCCCGGTGTGGCAGTAGAGGACCACCTCGCGGCGGGTGTCCAGCTCCGAGACGCGCTCGGGCAGCCTCGCGAGCGGGATCAGCGTCGCGCCCGGCAGGTGGGCGATCTCCCACTCGTGCGGCTCGCGCACGTCCACGAGCACCAGGTCGTCGCCGCGCGCGCGCCGCGCCGCCAGCTCGCCGGCGCCGATCTGCCACTGGTCCTCGCCGTCGCCCGCGGGCGGCTCGAGCCCGCAGAACGCCTCGTAGTCGATCAGCTCGCGGACCGTGGCGTGCGCGCCGCAGAGCGGGCAGTCCGGATCCTTGCGCAGCTCGAGCTGGCGGAAGCTCATCGTCAGCGCGTCGAAGAGCAGCAGGCGCCCGATCAGGGACTCGCCGATCCCCAGCAGCAGCTTCAGGGTCTCGATCCCCTGGAGGACGCCGATCACCCCGGGCAGCACGCCGAGCACGCCGCCCTCCGCGCACGAGGGGACCAGTCCGGGCGGCGGCGGCTCGGGGTACAGGCAGCGGTAGCAGGGCCCGCGCCGCGCGTCGAACACGCTCGCCTGGCCCTCGAAGCGGTAGATGCTCCCGTAGACGTTGGGCTTGCCGAGGAGCGCGCAGGCGTCGTTCACCAGGTAGCGCGTGGGGAAGTTGTCCGTGCCGTCCACGATCACGTCGTACGGACGCAGGATCTCGAAGGCGTTGCCGCAGTCGAGCCGCGTCTCGTGGGCGTCCACGCGCACGAGCGGATTGAGGTCGGCGAGCCGCGCGCGCGCCGATTCGAGCTTGGGCCGGCCCACGCTCGCCGTCCCGTGCAGCACCTGGCGCTGGAGGTTCGTCTCGTCCACCACGTCGAAGTCCACGAGGCCCAGGCGCCCGACGCCCGCGGCCGCGAGGTAGAGCGCCAGCGGCGAGCCCAGGCCGCCGGCACCCACCAGGAGCACGCTCGCAGCCTTCAGCTTCCGCTGACCCTGGAGCCCGACCTCGGGCAGGATCAGGTGCCGGCTGTAGCGCAGCAGCTCGTCCTGGCCCAGGGGCGGCAGCCCGTCGGCGCCGGTCTGCCACGCGGGCGCCTCGCGCAGGGCCTGCGCCGCCCGGCGCTCCGCGCCGCGCCCGCCCGCGATGCTGGGCACGATCGAGAGCGTGTCCGCCTCCGCCAGCGGCGTGGCCTCGCGCTGCAGGTGGCGGATGTCCTCCTCGTTCCGGTAGACGTTCACGAAGCGGCGGAGGCGCCCCGAGTCGTCGTAGAGGTGCGGGGCGATCGCCTCGTGCTCGGCCGCCAGGCGGGCCAGCGCCTCCCCCACGGTCGCGGCTTCGACCGTCACGCTCGCGGCGCCGCCCGCATAGGGTCGCAGGGGCATCGGGAGCAGGATGCGGACCGATGCGCTCATCCCTCCTCCCCGCCGGCGCCGAGGCCGACCCCCGCGCCGGATTCGCCGGGCACCGCCAGCGCCTCGGGCTCGAATCGCGAGCGATCCTCGGCGAGCCGCCACGAGCGCGCCGCGCGCGCCCGCCCCCGCTCGACGCTCACGATCAGGTACGAGTAGTACGGCCACGCGTTCTCCAGATCGAAGGCGGAAGGCCGCGCGGGATGGTCCGGATGCGAATGGAAGAAGCCGAGCACTTCGAGGCCCTGGGACCGCGCCTCGCGCTCGGCTCCCAGGAGCTGCTCGGGATCGATCCGGTAGCGCCGCCCGCGCGGGCCGTCCTGCATGTTCTCGAAGCCGATCACCCGCTCGACCCTCCGTCCGCGCGGCTGGTCCCGGCCGAGCAGCACGCCGCAGCCCTCCTCGGGGTAGGCGCGCTCGAGGTGGGCCTCCAGCTCCCGCGCCAGCCGGGGCTCCAGCTCCAGGCTCACGCTCCTTCCTCCCACGCCGGCTCGGAGAGATAGCGCTCGGCTCCGTCCGGCAGCACGCAGACCACGACGCCGCGCTCCAGCTCGCGCCCCACCCGCGCCGCCGCCACGACGGCCGCCGCCGCCGACCAGCCCAGGAGCAGGCCGCGCCGCGCCTGCGCCCGGGCCATCGCGATCGCCTCTTCGCTGCCCACCGCGATCGTCCGCTGGGGCACGGCCGGGTCGAAGATCGCGGGGCGGAGCGAGCTGGGCAGATGCTTGAGTCCCTCGAGGGCGTGCCAGGGCGAGTCGGGCTGCACGGCGATCACCTGGATCGTCGGGTCCAGCTCGCGGAGGCGGCGGCCGGCGCCGACGAGCGTGCCCGCGGTGCCGACGCCGGCGACGAGGTGCGTGACCGTCCCCGCCGTCTGTTCCCAGATCTCGCGCGCCGTCCCGTGGTAGTGCGCCTGCCAATTCGCGGGGTTCGAGTACTGATCCGCGTAGAAGTAGCGCTGCGGCTCGCTCGCGGCCAGCTCCCGGGCTCGGCGCACGGCGCCGTCCGTGCCCTCCATCGCGTCCGTGAGCACGAGCTCCGCGCCCAGGGCCTCGAGCAGCCGCAGCCGCTCCGCATTCGCGTTGGCCGGCAGGCAGAGGGTGGCGGGATGGCCGCGCGTGGCCCCGATCCAGGCGAAGGCGACGCCGGTGTTGCCCGAGGTGGCGTCCAGGATCCGCCGCCCCCGCTCCAGCGCCCCACTCTGCTCGGCCGCCCGCACGATGGCCCAGGCCGCGCGGTCCTTGACCGAGCCTCCGGGATTGAACCACTCGGCCTTGCCGAGCATCGTGACTTCCGCGGCGATTCCCTCGAGGCCGGTGAGCGGCACGAGCGGCGTCTGCCCGATGCGCTCCGTCAGGGAGGACGTGAGATGTCCCAAGGTGGTAAAGGGTGAGAGCATCATTCCCGTTCGATGCGCCCAGCGGCCCCGCGGTGGCGCGGGCGCGCCGCGCTGGCCAAGCAGGCCCGGCCCTCGCTAGGATGCGCCCGTGATTCTCGCCGGCGATGTCGGAGGCACCAAGACCCAGCTCGCCCTCTACGAGCGGGGCGGCGCGCCGCGCGCGCCCGCCGTCGCGCAGAAGCTGGCGAGCCGCGAGTACCCGTCCCTCGAGGCGCTGGTGCGCGCCTTCCTGGCGGCGTCCGGCGAGCGCGCGGAATGCGCCGTGCTCGGCGTGGCGGGCCCGGTCGTGGGCGGACAGGTCGACGCCACGAACCTGGCGTGGCACATCCAGGCCACGCGCCTGAGCGCCGCTCTGGACGGGGCCCGCGTGCGCCTGCTGAACGATCTCGAGACCACCGCCTGGAGCCTCGCGGTGCTCGACGAGGCCGAGCTGGAGACGCTGCAGACCGGGGCCTCGCTCCCCGGCAACCGCGCCCTGATCGCCGCCGGCACGGGGCTCGGCGAGGCGCTCGTCGTCTGGGACGGCGCCCGCTGGCATCCCTCGGCCTCGGAAGGCGGGCACGCCGATTTCGCGGCGCGCGACGAGCTGGAGGACGAGCTGCTGCGCTGGTTGCGCGCGCGCCACGGCCGCGTCAGCTACGAGCGCGTCCTCTCGGGGCCCGGGCTCGCGAACCTCTATCGCTTCCTGGAGGAGACCGGGCGCGGCGCCGCCTCCGCGGAGGTGGCTCGACGCTTCGCCGACGCCCAGGACCCGGCGGCGGTCGTGACCGAGGCCGCCCTCGAAGGATCGTGCGAGCGCGCGCGGATGGCGCTCGACCTCTTCGTCTCCGTGTACGGAGCCGAGGCCGGCAACCTGGCCCTGAAGGCCCTGGCCGTGGGCGGCGTGTACGTGGGCGGCGGCATCGCCCCGCGCATCGCGCCCTTCCTGCGCAGCCGCGGCTTCCAGCGAGCCTTCGCCAGGAAGGGCCGGCTGAGCCCCATGCTCGAGCGCGTCCCCCTGCGACTCATACTCGACGACCGCGCGGCGCTCTGGGGCGCCGCGTCCGTGGCCCTGCACGGCGACTGACCTCCGGAGGTTTCCCATGAGCACCGATCCCCAGGCCGCCACGAGCGGCACGGGCGCCGCCCCGCTCGCGCCCGGCGCCGGCACGGCCTCCGCGGCCACGGGGTCGCGCGGGGCGGATGCCGGCCCCGAGACGCGCGACGACGAGCTGGATCAGCTCGCGATCCACACGATTCGCTTCCTCGCCGTGGACGCCGTGGAGAAGGCGAAGAGCGGTCACCCGGGCCTGCCCATGGGGCTCGCCGATGCCGCCTACGTCCTGTGGACGCGCTTCCTCCGCTACCAGCCGCAGGATCCGACCTGGCCGGATCGCGACCGCTTCGTGCTCTCGGCCGGGCACGGCTCGATGCTCCTCTACGCGCTCCTCCACCTCGCCGGCTACGACCTCCCCATGGACGAGCTGATGCGCTTCCGCCAGCTCGGCAGCCGCACGCCCGGCCACCCGGAGCGCGGCCACACCCCGGGCGTCGAGACCACGACCGGGCCGTTGGGGCAGGGCTTCGGAAACGGCGTCGGCCTGGCCATCGCCCAACGCCTGCTCGCCGCGCGCTTCAACGGCGGCGATTTCTCCCTGGTCGGCTTCCGGGTCTTCGGCATCGTGAGCGACGGCGATCTGATGGAGGGCGTCGCCTCGGAGGCGGCCTCGCTGGCCGGTCACCTGCAGCTCGGCAACCTCGTCTACCTCTACGACGACAACCGCATCTCCCTCGAGGCACCGACCCCCGTGACCTTCACCGAGGACGTGAGCCGACGCTTCGAAGCCTATGGCTGGCATGTGGATCGGCTGGATGCCTACGACCGCCCGGCGCTCGAGCGCGCGCTCGCGCGGGCCATCGAGGAACGGGAGCGGCCGAGCCTCCTGCTCCTGCGCAGCCACATCGGCTATGGCGCGCCGCACCGCCAGGATACGCGCGATGCGCACGGCGAGCCCCTCGGCGCGGAAGAGGCTGCGGCGGCGAAGCGGGCGCTGGGCTGGCCCGCCTCTCCGACCTTCCTCGTGCCCCCGCCCGTGCGCGCCCGCTTCGCCCAGCGGGCCGAGGAGTTGCGCCCCGAATACGACGCCTGGCAGGCGGGCTTCGCGCGCTGGCGCGAGCGCGAGCCCGAGAAGGCTCGGCTCTGGGACGCGCACTGGCAGCGCGCGACGCCTCCGGACCTCCTCGCGCAGCTCGTAGCCGCGGCACCGGCCGGCGCGGGAGCGACCCGCGCGCACGGCAGCGTGGTGCTCCAGCGCGCGGCGGCGCTCGTGCCGGCCCTCGTGGGCGGCAGCGCCGATCTCGAGCCCTCGACCCGCACCTGGCTCAAGGACTCGCCCGCCGTGCAGCCCGGCAGCTTCGCCGGCCGCAACTTCCAGTTCGGGGTGCGCGAGCACGGCATGGGCGCGGTGCTGAACGGACTGGCGGTGAGCGGCGCGTTCATCCCCTACGGCTCGACCTTTCTCGTCTTCACCGACTACGCGCGACCCGCCATCCGGCTGGCCGCGCTCATGGGCGCGCAGGTCGTCTGGGTCTGCACGCACGACAGCGTCTTCCTCGGCGAGGACGGCCCGACGCACGAGCCGATCGAGCATCTCACGGCGCTCCGCGCGATCCCCAACCTGCTCGTGGTGCGCCCCGCCGACGGAGCGGAGACGGCGGCCGCCTGGGCGCTCGCCCTCGAGAACCGCCGCGGCCCCACCCTGTTGGCGCTCACGCGGCAGAGCTGTCCCGCGCTCGAGCGGCCGGCCGACTTCCGCGAGGAGTGGCTCGCGCGCGGCGGCTACGTCCTGCGCGAGGCCAGCGGCGCGGCCGCGACCGTGATCGCCACGGGCTCGGAAGTGGCGCTGGCCGTCGAGGCGGCGCGCCGGCTGGAGGAGGCGGGCCTGGCGATGCGGGTGGTGAGCATGCCCGCGCCCCAGCTCTTCCTGGCGCAGGACAAGGCGTGGCGCGACGCCGTGCTGCCTCCGGGTGGGCGCCGCGTGTCGCTCGAAGCCGGCATCACCGACTACTGGCACCGCTTCGTCGGCCCGGAGGGTCTGACGATCGGCATCGACCGCTTCGGCGTCTCGGCTCCCTTGAAGGACGTGCAGGAGTTCTTCGGCTTCACCCCCGAGAAGGTGGCCGAGCGCATCCGGAGATGGCTCGGAGCGTGAGCCGGCGCCGGCGGGGCGGGGCGAAGGGGCGGGCGGCTCGACTCGTCCTCGCGGCGGCGCTACTCGTGGCGCCGCTGAGCTGCTCGGCGCAGCCTCCCCTCGTGCCCACCTCGGCGCGCGACCTCCTCGCGCTCGCTCGCCAGCCCGGCGCTTCGGCCACCCTGCTCAGTGTCTGGGCCACCTGGTGCGTGCCCTGCCGCCAGGAGTTCCCGGCGCTACTCCGCCTCGAGCGGGCGTACGGGCCGCGCGGACTCCGCCTGCTGCTCGTCTCGACCGACTTCGACACCACCGCCGCCCGCGCCTTCCTCGCCAGGCAGGGCGTCACCTTCCGCACCTATCTCGAGACCGGCGACGACATGTCGTTCATCGACGGCCTCAGCCCGCGCTGGTCGGGGGCGCTGCCCGCCACCTTCGCCTACGACGCGGCCGGACGGCTCGTGAGCTTCTGGGAGGGCAAGGCCGACTACACGCGCTTCGAGCAGGCCGTGCTCGCAGCCATCGACCATGACGACACCCTTCACGTCAAGGAGCGGACCCGATGATGAGCCCTGGCCTTCCTCGCACGCTGATCCTGGCCGCTCTCCTCGCGGCGGGCGCCGCTCCCGCGCGCCCCGCGGGAGCGCTCGCTCTGGGCGACCACGCGCCCGAGAGCACGGTGAGCATGAAGACCGTGGACGGGAAGGAGCTGACGATCGCCGCGGTCGAGGGGACCAAGGGCACGCTGGTGCTCTTCACCTGCAACCACTGCCCATGGGTGCGCGCCTGGGAGGGGCGCATCGTGCAGCTCGCGGCCGACGCGCAGAAGCGTGGCATCGGGGTGATCGCCATCAACTCCAACGACCCCGCCGTCTATCCGGGCGACTCGTTCGCCGAGATGCAGAAGCGCGCCAAGGACAAGGGCTACGGCTTCCCCTATGTCATGGACGCCACGTCCGACGTGGCCCGTGCCTTCGGCGCCACGCACACGCCGGAGGCGTTCCTCTTCGACGCCCAGGGCAAGCTCGTCTACCACGGGGCGATCGACGACAACGCACGCCAGCCACGGCAGGTGAAGGCTCACTACCTCGCAGATGCCGTGGGCGCGGTCGCGGCGGGCAAGCCGGTCCCCCTGGCCGAGACGAAGTCGCTGGGCTGCAGCCTGGCGCTGAGGGGAGCGAAGGAGTAGCGGAGCGGAGTCCGCGCCTTCTCCGTCCGAGCCCCGATGACGCGGGCGGGCGCGATTCAGGGAGCGGATGCGGCGAGGTCACCTCGTCGGCAGCGCCCTCCCGGCTGGGCTACGGCGAGGTCTCGCGAAGCAGGAGAGCGCGAGGCGCACCCGCTCCTCGAGGGGAGCATCCGGGAGTCTCTCGGCTTGCGCCGCAGCCCGACGAGCCTCGTCGGCGCGGAAGCCGAGGGCGCGGAGCCAGGGAACAACCTCGGCGGCGGCCGCGGCGCGTGCGCGCGCCTCTCCGGTGGCCGCGGCCAGGCGAGCCCGCTCCTCTGCGGCGGCTGCCGCGCGGGTAGCGCTTCCCCGATGTGCGCCGGCACGGGGGCGAGCGTGCGCACTCGCTCCGAGGCGAGCCCGGCCGTCTCCGCCCCGGCCGGAGAACGCGTTGCCCTCCTGGTCCGTGCTTCCTCGCGCTTCTGGCTCATGAAGCCTCTGCCGAACGTGTGCTCGGCGGCGTACTGATTGTGCGCCCGGCACCGCAGCCGCAGGTTCTCGGCCGTGGCCCGCCCGCCGCGGGCTACCGGCTCCGCGTGGTCGAATTCGAGCCTCGTCCGGGCCTCGCAACGCTTGCCCGCCGCGCTCAGGAACGTGCATCGGCCGCCATCGCGTTCCCACACGGCGCGCCGGACCTCGGCCGGGATGTGGCGCGGGTCCGCGCTCGGGCGCCGCGGGCGCGAGCGCGGGCGGGGTGCCAGAGTTGCCGCGAGCTTGCGCTGCTCGAGTTGGCGGATCAGGGCATCGAGCGCCCGATCCAGCACCTCGGCGATCTCCCCCGAGGGGATCGTGTGGCCGAGGAGCGCCCGGGCGTACTCCAGCTTCTCGTGCGTGCTCTTCCCGATGGTGAGCTGCAGGGCGTAGCGCTCGGCGGCGATGGGCTTCACCTGCCCGCGCGGGGCGGGTGGCTCTATCCGCGCTGGAGCGGATAGATCGGTGCGCGACCCGACTTGCCCCGGGGCAAGTTGCGGAGTGGCCGGAAGTGCGGCGCCGGGCAGGGCCTCGACCAGGGGCAGCAGCTCCGAACGGGGGAAGCGCTCGGCCAGCAGCTCCTCGATCTC
>JAWOLC010000044.1:0-8573 GCA_033853925.1 Candidatus Eiseniibacteriota bacterium | reverse complement strand
TCCGGACCGCCTGCCGCACACTGCGCACCGCAGCGACCTGCTGCATGGGGGTACCTCCTTTGGGGTTTGGCGACTTCTCTGGAGTACCCCCTTCCTCTTGCCTGACACAAGAACCGATACATCACCTGGCTGGAGCCTCGCTTGCCGGGGTCGCGTGGATGTGGCAGCGTTCCGTGATCGCGTCCCATCCACCGGGCGATCAGAGAGGAGCGTTCCATGAAGAGACTCACGTATGGGCTGGCTGTGCTCGCCGTCCTCGCGCTCGCCGGCTGCCAGCAGGGCAAGACCACCGAGACCGCGGCCAAGACCACGCCGCCTGCCGCCGCGCAGAAGCCGGCGGACACCACCGCTGCCGCGCCGACGGCCACCCCCGAGGTCACCACTCCATCCGGCCTCAAGTACCAGGACCTCGTGGTGGGCAACGGTGCGCCCGCCGAGGACGGCATGCTGGTCCGCGTGAACTACACGGGCACCTTCACCGACGGGACCAAGTTCGACAGCTCCTACGACCGGGGCCAGCCCATCACCATCACTCTGGGCGCCGGCCAGGTCATTCGCGGCTGGGACGAGGGCCTGAAGGGGATGCGCGTGGGAGGGAAGCGGAAGCTCACGATCCCGCCCGATCTCGCTTACGGCGCCGAAGGGCGGCAGGGCATTCCCCCGAACTCCACGTTGATCTTCGTGGTGGAGCTGGTTGACGCGACCAGGCCGTAGCGGCAGCGGGCCGATGGCCACGCGGCCCGCGGCGGGCCGTGTGGCGCGAGAGCATCAGGCATGAAGTCGGTAATCGCCCGCCGGACGCCTGCCCGACGTCCGGCGGGCCGCACGCCCGGCCCACGGGCGGGCGGAGGCCCGCGAGGCACCCGGGAGTGGCTGGTCCGCCTGGCCAGCGGCAAGGCCGTGCCCCTGCTCGGAATGGCCCTGGCCCTGGCCATGCGGCTCTGGGCCCTGCGCTGGCAGCCCTTCGTCACCGTGGACGGCACGGAGTACATCCGCTTCGCCGAAGCCCTGGCGGCAGGCAGGGCCTTCACCTCGATCTTCCCGCCGGGCTACCCGGCGCTCGTGGCGATCGCGCGCCTGCTGGTCGCCGACCGCGTGCTGGCCGCGGCGCTGGTCTCGCTGGTCGCCGGCGTCCTCCTCGTCTGGCCCGTGTGGTGGCTCGGCCGGCGAGCGCTGGGCCCGCTCGGCTCGTGGATCCCCGTGCTCCTCGTCGCCCTGCACCCTTCCCTGGCCGTCTTCTCGGCCGTCACCATGTCCGAGTCGGCCTACTTCCTCGCGCTCTATGGCGGTGTGGCCCTGACCGCGGCTTCGCGTTCCCTCCTGGCGGGGCTCGCCCTGGGAGCCGCCTTCGCGATCCGCCCCGAGGCGCTGGTTCCGGCGCTGGCGCTCGCCGCCGGCACCACGTGGCGGGTGGCTCGCCGCCAAGCGGCCGCCCGTCGCCTGGCGCTGGGGCTCGCTGGGTTTCTCGTGCTGGCGGTGCCCTGCTGGCTCTATTTCCATGCCACGCTCGGCGTGTGGACTCCCACGCCCAAGCTGGGCGGCCTTCACGCCACGGTCACGGACTGGCGCACGGTCGAGCCACGGCTCGCGCCGCCGCTGCCCCGCCCGGGCTACGCCGGCCTGGCGACCCTGGCCCAGAACTGGCGCGTCGGCCTGCGGCAGTACCCGACGAACGCGGTCATGCACGGGCGCTCCCTGCTCGGGCTGTGGCCCGCGCCCCTGCTCTTGCTCTCCCTGGCGGGGCTGGTGCGGCGCCGCGGGCTCGAGGCGGTGCCGCTGCTGCACCTCGCGGCCATCCCCTTCCTGGGCCTCTCCGCTCAGCCTCGCTTCGTGCTCGAGGCCGTGCCCGCCCTCGCCATCCTGGCCGCCGTGCCCCTCGCCGCCACGCGGGGCTGGTGGCGCGCGGGCCTCGCGGTGGTCGCGCTCGGCGGCACGATCTGGTGCGAGTGGAACACGGGCCCGGCCATCCGGCAGCCCTACGACAGCTGGGTGGACAGCCACGAGCGAGCAGGTGAATGGTTGTCGGGCGTGGCCCCGCCCGGCGCGATCGTGATGGATCGCAAGCCCTGGGTCGCCTTCTACGCCCATCGCACCTACCGGGTGATGCCCGACGAGCCGTATGACACGCTGATCGACGCCGCGGTCCGCGAGCACGTGAGCTACCTGGTCGTGGACCAGCAGTTCGCGGAGGCCTTCCGCAAGCAGCTCGAGCCGCTCCTCTACGACTCCGGGTTCCGCGACCGCGAGCAGCGGCTGGAACTCGTGTACGTGGGCGGGCGGGTGGCAGGGTATGGTCTCGGCATCTTCCGCGTGCTCCAGCCCGGCGAGCGAAAGTCCGGGCAGCCGCCGACCATTCAGGCGGACTACCTGATGGGCTCTCGCGGGGCCCCCGCCCGCTGAGCCGTCGACCGGAGGTGGACATGCTCGCGATCCTCGGGGGAGCCCCGCGCCGGCTGGGCGGGCCGCTGCTCTCCATCCTCATCGGCCTCGGCTCGATCGGCGCGTCGCCGGGCTCCGGCGTCGCCGCGCCCGCGCCGGCCCGTGGCGCCACCGGGGCCGTGCCGCGCGCCCGGCTCGAGGAGCTGGTCTGGCGCGCGGTGGGCCCGGCCAATTGCAGCGGCCGCATCACCGACCTCGCCGCGGTGGAGAAGCACCCGGCCACCTTCTTCCTGGCGACGGCCACGGGGGGGCTGTTCAAGACCACCAACCGGGGAACCACGTGGAGCCCGCTCTTCGACAAGCAACCGGTGGCCTCGATCGGGGCGGTCGCCGTCTGGCAGCAGCGCCCCGAGATCGTCTGGGTGGGCACGGGCGAGGCCGACAGCCGTAACTCGTCGTCGTGGGGCGACGGGATCTACCGCTCCCTGGACGGGGGGAGCACGTGGGAGCACCTGGGGCTCGAGGCCACGCGCTCGATCGCCCGCGTCGTGCTCGATCCGGCCGACAGCAACACGGTCTACGTCGCGGCCCTGGGACGGCTCTGGGGAGAGAACGCCGAGCGCGGCGTCTTCAAGACCACGGACGGCGGGCGCTCGTGGACGCAGGTGCTCGAGGTGGATTCGCGCACGGGCGCGGTGGACCTGCTCATGGATCCCACCGACTCCCGCGTGCTCTACGCGGCGATGTGGACGCGGCTCCGCACGCCCTGGTCCTTCCGCTCCGGCAGCCGGGCGGGCGGCATCTTCCGCACCCGGGACGGCGGGCGCTCGTGGACGAAGCTCACCGCCGGCCTGCCCGAGAGCACGGGGCGCATCGGGCTCGATCTCAGCCGGAAGCACCCGCGCGTGCTCTACGCGGTGATCGAGTCGGACGAGGGCGGGCACCTCTCGGAGTTCGAGGAGAAGAGCCGGGTGGGCGGCGTGTTCCGCAGCGTGGACGGCGGCGATCACTGGACGCGGCTCTCGCCCTATGCGCCCCGGCCCTTCTACTTCAGCCAGATCCGCGTGCAGCCGGACGACACGACCCGCGTCTATCTCCTCGGCACCGACCTGTGGATCTCGGACGACGGCGGCCGCTCGTTCCGCGCCGGCGGAGCGCAGAACCTGCATCCCGATTGCCACGCGATGTGGATCGATCCGGCGGACGGCGACCACGTCCTGCTCGGCACCGACGGCGGGCTGTTCGTGAGCGATGATCGCGCGCGGAATTGGGACTTCCTCAACAACCTCGCGCTCGGCGAGTTCTACGACGTGGCGGTGGACCTGGACGATCCCTATCACATCTGCGGCGGTCTCCAGGACAACCAGTCCTGGTGCGGGCCGAGCCGCACGCGCCTCGAGCCCGAGCCGTTCCTGGGCGAGCCCCAGCACAACGGCATCCTCAACGACGACTGGTTCTGCCTGGGCGGAGGCGACGGCTTCCACGTCGCCATGGATCCCACGAATCCCGACATCGTCTACTGGGAGTCCCAGGGCGGCGCCCTGCAGCGCATGTCCCTCTCCAGCGGCAAGCGGCGGTGGCTGAGGCCGTCGAACAAGGAAGGGGAGCCCTCCTTCCGCTTCAACTGGAACACGCCCTTCCAGATCTCCCCGCACGATCCCAGCGTGCTGTGGATCGGAGGCAACCATCTCTTCCGGCTCACCGAGCGTGGCAATCGCTGGGAGATGGCGAGCCCCGACCTCACGACGCAGGATCCGCGACGCATGATCACCGGGGGCTCGGGGGCCGAGACCTATTGCACGATCACCGCCCTGGCGGAGTCGCCGGCCGCGCGGGGCGTCGTCTGGGTGGGGACGGACGACGGCAAGCTGTGGGTGACGCCCGACTCGGGCCGCACCTGGCGCGACCTGACCGGTCGCCTGCGAGGCGTGCCCGCCGGGCTCTACGTGAGCTGCATCGAGGCCTCCCATCACGACCGCGGCACGGCCTACGTGGCGGTGGAAGGGCACCGCTCCGACGATCTCGGGGTGTGGATCCTGGTGACTCACGACGAAGGGCAGAGCTGGACGTCCGTCGCGGGCGACCTGCCGAAGGGGGGACCCGTCCAGGTCGTGCGCGAGGATCCAGAGAACCGGAACCTGCTCTTCGCCGGCACGGAGTTCGGGATCTTCATGACCCTGGACGGCGGCCGCCACTGGCAGCGCTGCGGTGAGAGCCTGCCCACCGTGGCCGTGGACGACATCCTCATCCACCCGCGCGAGCGCGACCTGGTCATCGGCACGCATGGCCGCAGCGCCTACGTGCTGGACGACATCACGCCGCTCGAGCGCTGGAGCCCGGCGGTCACCGCGGATTCGGTGACCTTCTTCCCGCCCCGGGCGGCCACGGCCTACTACGTGCGCAGCCGCAGCGGCGCCTGGGGACAGCGCATCTTCAGCGCCAAGAACCCGCCCTTCGGCGCCTACTTCAACTACTACGTGAAGGAGGACATCGGGGAGAAGGTCTCCATCGAGGTGGCCGACAGCACGGGAAGGATGATCCGCAAGCTGACCGGGCCCGGCAGTCCTGGGCTCCACCGGCTGGTCTGGGATCTGCTGCCCGGCGAGCCCTGGCAGCGCATCGACCGACCGGAGTGGTCCGACCAGCCGGCCTTCGTGCGGGCCGGGCGCTACCTGGCGACGCTCGCGTTCGGCACCTGCCGGCCGCGCAAGCAGACTCTGCAAGTGCGTGTGGCTCCTGGCACCGAGGACGCCGGCTTCTAGCGAACTGGCAAGGGCCGGGGGCGAGAGCCTCCTTGACCCCGAGCCCATTCGGCCCGACTATCGTGAAGCGGAACTGCCTCGGCCCGCTCGGTCGCTCCCCGCTCCGGATCGCACCGGACGGAGGCGGCCAGGTGCAGCTCCGACGATCGAGGCAGCCGGCCAATCGGCCGGCCGGGAACACTGGAGGCTCACAGCCTCCGCAGCAAGGAGTCAGGGTGTGGCGATTGGTACGGTGAAGTGGTTCAACGACGCGAAGGGCTTTGGCTTCATCTCCCAGGAGGGCGGGGAAGACGTCTTCGTCCACTTCTCGGCGGTCGTGGGCGAGGGGTTCAAGAGCCTCGCCGAGGGCGAGAAGGTCGAGTTCGAGATCAAGCAGGGACCGAAGGGGCTGCAGGCCGCCAACGTACGGAAGGTGGCCTCGTCGTAACCAGGTCTCTTGCCGTTGCGTCGGGCGGTGGGGCCTCGGCCCCGCCGCCCGCTCTTCGTACGCGCTGATGGCCGACCCCGGCCGCGGGGGATTCAGCGCCTGGCCATCCGCTCGCTCCGCAGGGCCACGCCCGAGCGCCGCAGGAAGTCCGCCGCCGGCTCGCGCCCGATCATGACGAGCACCGCGTCGCAGGGAAGCCACAGGGGCGGGCCGTCCACGGGCTCGAGGAGCGCCTCGTCGGCGCGAATCTCCCCGACGCGCGTCATGAGCCGCAGATCCACCGTGCCCGGTCCGGGAGCGCGCCGGGGCACGCTCTCGCGCGCCACGCCCTTGCGCCAGGGCACGGTGGGCGCGCCCACGAGCCGATCGCTCAGGCGGGAGAGGCTCGCGTAGGTCGGCCGGGTGAGCAGGGGGCCGCGATGGGCCAGGGTGACCCCGGCGCCGCCTTCGGCCAGAGCGACGGCGGCTTCGGCGGCCGTCTGGCCGCCGCCGACGACGAGCACGCGCCGGCCCGCGAAGCCTTCGGCGTCGTGCAGCCGATAGGCCACGTGGCCGAGATCCTCGCCCGGCACGCCCAGGCGGCGCAAGCAGCCGCAGCGGCTCGTGGCCAGGATCACCGCGCGAGCCGCCAGCGGCTCGCCCTTGGCCAGGATCGCCCGCAGGCGCCCGCCGTCGCGCTCGATCCTCTCGACGCGCACGAGGCGGGGCCGGATGCGGGCTTCCTCCACCTGGCGGGCGATCTCGGCGATGGGATCGGGCCTCGGCGGCGAGCCGGCCGCCGGCGCATCGCCGCGAGCGGCGCTCGCGCCCCGGCGACGCGTGCCTCCTCCCGGCGGGGAGCCGGCGCCGCCGCGGAGCGGCGCGACCGCTTCGAGCAGCGCCAGGTCGAGCCCGCGCCGCTGCGCCTCCAGCGCGGCCGCCAGGCCCGCCGCGCCCGCACCCACGATCACGAGATCGAGCGCGCCCGGGGCGACCGGGCGCGTCGCGAGATCGTCCGCGATCCGCGCCGCGGTGCGCGCGCCGCTCGCCCGCGCCGACTCGACGTCGGTCGCTCCCACGAGGCTGCCCGCCAGGTAGAGCCCCGGCACGTTCGTGCTGCCGTCCCGGCGCACGCGCGGCCGGGGCCCCGGCGGGCGACCGCGGCCCAGGAGCGGCAGCCGGCGCGCGACCTTTCGCCAGTCGCGGATCACATCTGTGCCCCGGGAGCGCGCGTCGCGCGCAGGCCCACGACCACGCCCAGGATCACCAGCGCCGAGCCGGCGAAGCTCGCGACCGTGAGGCGCTCGCCCCGTACCATCCAGCCGAGGAGCAGGGCCACGACCGGATTCACCACCCCGACGAAGCTGACGCGCGAGACGGGCCAGTGGTTGATCAGCCAGGCGAAGAGGACGAAGGCTCCGAGAGAGCCCGCGACCGTCAGGTAGGCCAGCGGGAACCAGGCCGCGAAGCGGAGCGGCAGCGGATGCGCCTCGCCCACGGCGAAGCTCGCGCCCAGGCAGACGACGAGCCCCGCCATCGAGCCCACGGCGTTGGCCCAGACCGGGGACTGGCGCGGGCCGCGTCTGAGCAGCACGCCCGACCAGGCCGCGAAGCTCGCGGCCACGAAGAGAACGAGCGCCGGGACCAGCATCAGGTCCCCGCCGAGCTGGCCGGAGAAGATGAGCGCCACTCCCGCCAGGGCGACTCCCGCGCCCACGAGCTTGAGGGGCCCGAGCGGCTCCAGGCCGTGGGCGCGGGCGAGGAGGGTCGTGGTGAGGGGAATCGTGGCGTAGAGCACCGCCGTGAGGCCCGAGGGGAAGGTCATCTCGCCCCAGTAGAGGAGGGCGAAGTTCACTCCGAACTGCAGGAAGCCGTAGACGAGCGCCGCGCGCAGCGCCGCCCCGCGCGGGAAGGGATGCCGCAGCAGGCGAGCGATCACGCTGAGGAGCACCGAGGCCAGAGCCAGCCGCAGACTGGCGGCCCAGACCGGGGGTAGCGCCCCGTTCCCCAGGCTGATGAAGAGGAAGGTACTGCCCCAGATCAAGCAGCAGCCGGTGAAGGCGCCCCAGGCGCGCGCCGGAGCGGGCGCATCCCCGCCAGGGCTCCCGGGCCGAACGCCCGTCTCCGTCTCGGGCCCCGCGCTTCCCGGCGCCTCGTGGTCGCTCATCCAGCCTCCCGGTTCCGCGTGCGTCCCGCCGCGTGGGGGACGACATCATGCGCGAAATGAACCCCCGCGCAAAGCGAGGCGGGGCGCCGCCGCCGTCTCCAGCAGGTGCGCCGACCCCGGGACGGCGCTAGAATCGACGACGCGAACCGGATGACTGTTCGATGGGGGGCGCGACGCCCGGAGGCCGCCATGTCCCGCAAGCGATTGCTTCTCGTGCTTCTCGCGCTCCTCGCGCTCCTCTTGCTCTTGTTGGCCCCGCAGGCCGGTCGGGCCGAGCCGGCGTCGCCTTGCGCCGGGGACAGCACCGCGCCCTGCTGCGCCCTCTTGCCGCTCGTGCCCCTGGGCGTGAGCGGCGACTTCTCCGCGGGCTGCACCCCGTACGTGCTCGATCCCGGCCGGCCGGATGGGGGCCGGGCCGGGCGCGACGTGCTGGAGCTTCCCGCGTGCGACACCGATCCCTGCGTGGGGAACGGCGCGGAGGCGATCCGCTGCCGCGCGGCGAACGGCTATCCGTGCTGCCTGGACACCGCCTATCGGCTCTCCGTCGCGCCCGGCAACAAGAGCGGGGCCCTTCGCCAGGGACTGCGCGAGCGCTGGGCGAAGGACACGGACCGGCGCTCGGGCATCTGCGCCACGAGCTACACGGGGAACGGATGGCGCTACGTCAACGTTCTCGTGGTCGAGCCCGCGGGTGGGCCCGGCACGAGCGTCAGCCTCCTCCGCGCCGCCCGCTTCTTCCTCGTGAACTCGCCCGAGAAGCCGGGTGACGACCTGCTCGGGAACTTCCTGGGCTACGTCTCCCGTCCCTGACGGCGCGCCGGCCCCAGAGTCGAGCGGGCGGCTCCCGAGTGGGAGCCGC
>JAWOLC010000043.1:0-28692 GCA_033853925.1 Candidatus Eiseniibacteriota bacterium | reverse complement strand
CCGCCGGAGGATCGCCTGCCGATCCAGACCCGCGTCGCGGAGGCGTCCGCCGGGCTGGTCCGCGACGCGATCCTGCGCGAGCTCGACCGCGGCGGCCAGGTGTTCTTCGTCCACAACCGGGTCGAGACCATCGAGGCCCAGGCCGAGCAGCTGCGCCGCCTGCTGCCGGACGCCCGCATCGTGGTCGGGCACGGCCAGATGCCCGAGGGGGCCCTCGAGAA
Organism: Candidatus Eiseniibacteriota bacterium; assembly: GCA_033853925.1. Taxonomy (GTDB): domain Bacteria; phylum Eisenbacteria; class RBG-16-71-46; order RBG-16-71-46; family RBG-16-71-46; genus JANXPZ01. The sequence continues at coordinate 28,471 of JAWOLC010000043.1, read as the reverse complement.
GGTCATGACGGCGTTCGCCGCCGGTGAGGCCGACGTGCTGGTCTGCACGACCATCATCGAGTCGGGGCTCGACATCCCGAACGCGAACACGATCGTCATCGACCGCGCCGACACGCTCGGGCTCGCCCAGCTCTACCAGCTCCGCGGCCGCGTCGGCCGCTCGGCGCACCGCGCGTACGCCTACCTGGTCGTGCCCTCGCGCCGCGTGCTCACCGAGGAGGCCGAGAGGCGCCTGCGGGTGATCGAGGAGTTCGACGACCTGGGCGCGGGGTTCAAGATCGCCCTCAAGGACATGGAGATCCGCGGGGCGGGCAACCTGCTGGGCCCCGAGCAGCACGGCTTCATCGTCGGCCTGGGGTTCGACCTCTACGTGAAGCTGCTCGAGGAGGCGGTCGCCGAGCTGAAGGGCGCGACCGCCGAGGTCCGGCCCGAGCCGCGGCTGCTCACCGATTGGAGCGCGTTCCTCCCCGACGACTACGTGCCCGACGAGCACGAGAAGCTGAACCTCTACCGCCGGCTGGCCGAGACCCGCTCGGCGGACGAGCTGGACGACCTGACGCTCGAGATGCTCGACCGCTTCGGCCAGCTCCCGCCCCCCGCCGTGGCGCTGTTCGAGCTGCGCCGCCTGCGTCTGCTCGCCGCCGCGAGCGAGGTCGAGAGCCTGCGCGTGTTCCAGGAGGTGACCGAGTTCGTCCTGCGCCGGCCCCTGCAACCCGCCGAGATCCGCACCGTGGTCGGGATGCTCGCCTTCCAGGTCGAATTCTTCTCGGGCCGCGAGTTCGGCTTGCGCGTGCGCGGGCAGGGCCTGGCGCTGCTGAACCGCACGCGCGACGTGCTGCAGGCCCTGGCGGAGTGTGCGAAGATCGGGACGGCATGAGCGCCCCGAGCCTCCCATGACCTCGCCGCGCAAGCGCGGGCGCGGCGCCCGCGCCCGCGGGGACGAGGCCCCCCTCCCGCCCATCCCCACCCTCGCGGCCAAGGATCCGCGTTTCCTCCTCGTCGCCCTGGTGGCGGCGCTCTGCGTGGCCGCGGCGGTCACCTACCGGGCGTCCACCACCGACCAGTGGCAGCATCTGCTCGTCGGCCGGGTGATCTGGGAGACGGGCTCGATCCCGCACCGGCACCTGTGGAGCTGGCCGACCTACGGCCAGCCCGAGCCGCTCCCCTCGTGGGGCTTCCGCGCGCTGCTCTGGCCGTTCTGGCGGCTGGGGGGCGTGGCGGGCGGTCAGGCCTGGCGCTGGCTCACGGCGCTCGGCGCCTTCGCCGCGGCCGCGTGGACCGCCCGGCGCCTAGGCGCCCGCGGGCTCACCCCCCTGTTCGTCGTCGCCCTGAGCGCGCTCTCCTACCGGGCGCGCGGCGGGCTCAGGCCCGAGTCGCTGGTCGCCGTCCTGCTGGCGCTGGAGCTGCTCGTGCTCGAGGGCCGGCGCGCGCGCGGGCACGGCGGCGGCCTCGCCCTGCTGGCGATCGCCTGGGCCTGGGCCAACGTGCACCTCTCCTACCCGCTGGGGCTCCTGCTCCTCGCGGCCCACGCCCTCGCGGAGTGGCTTCACCGCCGGGCCGGCGGCCGCGCGGAGTCCGGCGAGCGGGCCGCGGGCTCCGCCTGGGCCGCGCCGGGCGGGCGTCTGGCGCGTGCCCCCCTCGCGCTCGTGCTGGCCGGCGCCGTGGTCGTCTCCTTCGCCAATCCCTTCGGCTGGCGCGCGCTCTGGCAGCCGTTCGAGTACTTCCTCACCTGGCGGCACGAGCCCATCTTCGCCAACATCCCGGAGCTGGCACCCCTCACGCGCACCTGGCGCGAGTACCTGCGCAGCGGCCTGCCGGCGCTCGTCGTCGCCTGGCCGCTGCTGGTGGTCTTGCGGCCGCGCGGCCGCCGTTTCGATCTCGCCGAGGCGCTCACCTGCGCGCTGTTCACCGGCGTGACGCTCCTCAACCAGCGCTTCCTGGGCCTGCTGATGGTGGCGGAGGCGCCGTACCTCGCGCGCGGGCTCTCGGCCTGGGCGGGCTTCGTCCGCTGGCCGGCGTGGAGCGTGCGGCCCACGGCGCGCGCGGCCCTCGTCGCCGCCGCCTGCGTCCTGGTCAGCGTGCCGGCGTGGCTGGATCCTCGCTACCCGTGGGGCATCGCCCCGCGCGAGACCTTCCTGCCCGTGCGCGCCTGCGACTTCCTCCAGCGCCACGCCCTGCGCGGACGCCTCTTCAACCCCCACTACTTCGGCGGCTACGTGCTCTGGCGCTTCTGGCCCGAGCGCGCGCTCCTGCCGTTCATGGACGTCCACCAGAGCGGGACGCCACGCGACCGCCGGCTCGCCGCCTACTGCTTCGCCAACCGGGAGGCCTGGGCGGAGCTGGAAGAGGAGCGGGGCTTCGACCTGGCCCTGCTGGACGGTCACCAGGAATGGACGGCGGGGGACCGGCTGCCCGACTTCCTCGACGCCGATCCCGACTGGGCCCTGGTCTTCCGCGACGATGCGGCCGCCGTCTACCTGCGCCGCAGCGGCCGGCTGGGCGGCGCGGCCGACTCGCTGGCCTACCGCGTGCTGCCGGGCGGGAGCGAGACGGCCGCCGCCCTCTTCGCCCGCGCGGGCGCCGACAGCGCCTTGCGCGCCCGCTTGCGCGCCGAGCTGGAGCGGGCGGCATCCGCCTCGCCCTGGAACGCGCGGGCGCACTCCTACCTCGCGACCCTGGCCTACTACGACGGCGACCTGGCGGAGGCGCGCCGCCACCTGGAGGCCGCGCGGCGCGTGGAGCCGGAGCTGCCCACGGTCCACCGGCGGCTGGGCTACCTCCTCATGCAGGAAGGACGCTGGCGCGAGGCCATCCGCGAGTTCGCCCGCGAGCTGGCGCTCGGGGGCGCGCCGCTCGACGAGCACCTGCGCATGGGCCAGTGTCGCGAGCGCCTGGGCGAGCGGGCCGGGGCGATTCGCGAGTACCGGCGGCAGCTCGCGGTCGCCCCCCAGGACGCGGCGGCCCGCCGGGCGCTGGAGCGCCTCGGCGGGCCGCAGTAGCCCGGACCGCCAGCCGTCTACCCGCCGAAGCGCCTGCCGTAACCCACGGCGATCACCAGCACGCCCGTGCTGTTCTTGCCGTTGGTGGCCGTGTCCTTCTGGATGTTCGCGAGACCGAGGCCGCCCCGCACCTCGAAGCTGAGGATCCCGGCTCCGAGGGGCTGCTGGTAGCCGGTCCCGCCCTGGATCCCCCAGTTGAACACGTGCAGATCGCTCTTGTTGTCGGCCGTCGTGTTGATCGCCCCCGCCGGGAACTGCATCTGGCCTTCGGGCGTCGTCCAGTAGAGGATGCCCGGCCCGCTCGCGTCCGTCTTGGCCGAGACCAGGAACCCCGCATAGGGCCCCGCGCCCACGTAGAAGCGATGCGCCAGTCCGAAGTGGTACTTCGCGAGGACCGGGACCTCGATGTAGTCGAGCTTGGCGGTCGTGTTCAGCTCCGCGTAGACCAGGCTGTTCCCCACGATCTGCTGGAGCTCCGGAGGCGCCGCGAAGGGAATGGGCTGCATCCCGTTCCGCTTGCCGCCCTGCGCCGCGTAGTTCACGTCGGCCTCCAGCGAGAACGCGGGCGTGATCCCCACGTCGGCCGAGAGACCGAAGAATGGCGCGAGACGGGACGACCAGCCCTTGGACACGTCGTTGCCGCCGTTGTCGCGCAGATCGGGAATGCTCGAGCCGGCGCGCAGGCTCACGGTGACCGGACCCGCGACGGCAGTCGCAGCGAGACAAGACACGAGCAGGAACGCCTGGAGCAGTTTGAGCATGGCGACCATCCTGATGGAGAGCCCGCCCGGGCGGCGCGATGGTGATCGCGCCCAGGCCTGCATGCGACCTCGGTGCCGGGCCTCGGCACGGCCATTCGGCTCGTCGGGGGGGTGCCGGAGGCGTTCGCGCAGTCTCGTCAAGGGGCCGATCCGTGTCAACTTCAAAGCGGTTGCAGAGACGGCGCTTCTCCTGTACACAGGAGCCGACCCGCGCCCTCGACCCCCTCAAAGGAATGCCATGAACCGCCTTCTCTCCGCCGTCCGGCCCGTCACCGCCTTCCCCGTTCTCGCCCTCCTCGCCGCTGTCGTCGCCGGCTGCTCCTCGCAGCCCACGCTGCTGGCCAAGGTCGGCGACAAGGTGGTCACCCAGCAGGAATTCCTCGAAGTCGCCCGCCGCAACCAGAGCCAGTACCTGGGCAAGCCGGACTCCGCCAAGGCGGCGCTGCTCGAGGACCTGGTCAAGCGCGACCTGCTCGTGATCGCCGCCGAGAAGCGCGGGCTCATGAGCGCCGAGGAGCGCCAGCGCATGCTCCGGCAGGTCGAGGAGCAGCTCGCCCTGCGGACGCTCGTGCAGAAGCTGGCGCCTGCCGACGTGCCGGTGAGCGACGCCGAGATCCAGGCGCTGTACCGGCAGCGCGGCAACGAGGCGCACGTGCAGATCGTCTTCACCCCCGACAGCGCCTCGATCGTGCAGGCGCTCGCCGAGATCCGCGGCGGCGCCGACTTCGGCGCGGTGGCCGACCGCCACAACACGACCGGCATGACGCCGCCCCACGGCGACCTCGGCTTCCGCGCCCCGGGCCAGCTCATTCCCGCGGTCGACCAGTTCGTGGCCACGAGCCCCGTGGGCAAGGTGGAGGGCCCGGTCGAGTCCATGGGCGACGGCTGGTTCCTGGTCAAGCTGCTGGAGCGCCGGCCGCGCAAGCAGGAGCCCCTGAGCCAGGATCGGGAGATGCTGCGGCAGATGCTCTCGAGCACCAAGCGGCGCGCCCTGCTCGACAAGGCGCAGCGCGACCTGCTGGCGCAGTACCACGTGCGCCTCCAGCCGACGGCGGCCCAGATCCTCTTCGCGCGCTACAACGTCCCGCGGGACACGACCCGGGTCGGGCAGGCCCGCGTCCCGGTGCCCGGGGCCCCCACGCCCGCCGAGAGCCGGCAGGTGCTGGTCCGTTACGACGGCGCCGACGGCAAGCCCGTCTCCTACACGCTGGCCGATGCCCTGCAAGACCTGCAGAGCGGCGAGAGCGCGCCCCCCAACTTCGCCATGACCCCCATGATCGAGCAGTGGCTGCGCAGCATGGCGCTGCAGAAGGTGCTGCGCCTCGAGGCGCAGCGCCGGCACCTGGAGCAGGACCCGGCGGTGGTGCACGAGGCGCAGGAGCAGGTGAACAACCAAATGCTGCAGCTCGCCTACGGCGCTCTCGTCATGGGCCCCACCGCCATCGGCGAGGCCGACATCCGCGCCGCCTACGCGCGCCACGCCGCCCAGCTCGTGCGCCTCCAGAGCGCCAAGCTGCGCTTCGCCATCGTCGCCGACTCCGCGGCCGCGGCCAAGGCCGGGCAGGAGACCGGGCGCGGCGCGGCGCTGGCCGAAGCCCTGCGCTCGGCGGGGGCGGGGGCGAGGGTGTCCGAGACGCTGGTGCACTTCCCGACGACCGATCCCCTGTGGAGCCGCCTGGAGGGCACGCTCCTGTCCATGCAGCCCGGCCAGGCGGCCGGCCCGGTGCGCGAGGCGCGGGGCTGGCTCGTGCTCCAGCTCCTGGACAAGACCCAGGCGCAGCAGGAGTTCGAGAAGCTCGACCCGCAGACCCGGCAGGTGCTGCAGACCGAGGCCCTGGAGATCAAGCGGGACCAGCGGCTCACCGCGCTCACGGATTCGCTCAAGCGGGAGATCCGGCCCGTCATGTACGAGAAGCGCCTGAGTCGCATTCCCTGGCCGGTGCCGCCGGCGCCCGCAGGGGCGTGAGTCGAGACCCCGAGGTCCGCGCCCGCGGGAGATGAAGGCATGGCGGCGCTGGCGATCGCGGCGGGCGTGGCGCTGGCGCTGATCGTCCTCTGGGACAGCTTCGAGACCATCCTGCTGCCGCGGCGGGCCTCGGGGCCGGTGCGGATCACGCGCTTCGTGCTCGAGGGCACGTGGTTCCTGTGGGGCGCGGCCGCGCGCCCCCTCCGTCGGCGCGGCCCGCGCGAGACCTTCCTCTCCTTCTACGCCATCCTCGGCCTGCTCCTGCTGCTCGTCGTCTGGGCAGCCGCCCTGATCGTGGCGTTCGGGCTCATCCACTGGGGCCTCGGCTCGCGCCGGGACGCGGCGTCCCCGAGCCTGTGGTCCGCTCTCTACCTGAGCGGCAGCACGTTCTTCACCCTGGGCATCGGGGACGTGGTGCCTCGCGGCCTCCTGGCCCGCACCCTGACCGTGCTGGAGGCCGGCATGGGCTTCGGCTTCCTGGCGATCGTGCTCGCCTACCTGCCGGTGCTCTACCAGGCCTTCTCGCGGCGCGAGGCGCGCATCACGCTCCTCGACGAGTGGACGGGCTCGCCGCCCAGCGCGGCCGTGCTCCTGCGGCGGAACGCCGAGGGCGACCCGGGACGCGCCGTGGTCGAGCTGCTGCGCGACTGGGAGGTCACCGCGGCCGAGATGCTCGAGAGCCACCTCTCGTACCCGATCCTCGCCTTCTTCCGCTCCCAGCACGACAACCAGTCCTGGATCGCCTCGCTCACCACCATTCTGGACGCCTGCGCGCTCATCGTCGCCGGCGTGGAGGGCATCCCCCCGTTCCAGGCGCGGCTCACCTTCGCGATCGCCCGCCACGCCGCCGTGGACCTGAGCCAGGCGCTCGGCCTGCGGCCCGCGCCGCCCCTCTCCGACCGCCTGCCCGCCGAGGACCTGGCCAGGCTGCGCGCCTGGCTCGCGGAGGGAGGGGTGCGGGCGGCGGCCGACGCGGAGGCCACGCAGAAGCTGAGCGAGCTGCGGACGATGTACGAGCCCTACGTGAGCGTGCTCTCGCGGCACCTCATGATGCCGCTGCCCTCCTGGCTGCCCCCCGAGCGCGCGCGCTTCAACTGGCAGACCACCGCCTGGGCGCGCACGGCCCGGCGCGACGCGCACTAGGCGGGACTCCGCGCCCCTCTACCTCAGCCGCCGCCTCACCTCCGCCGCGCGCCGCTCGCTGGCCTCGACCCGGGTGCCGTCCTTGAGCTTGAGCACGAGCACGCCCTCCTCGCCGCCGTAGGACTCGATCGCGTCCACGTTCACGAGCGCGGCCCGGTGCACGCGCACGAACTGGCCCTCGGGCAGGCGCTCCTCCAGCTCCTGGAGCGTGTAGTCCACCAGGTACTCGTGGCTCTCGCACCGCGCCAGCACCAGCCGGTCGCGGGAGAAGATGAGCGGCACCTGGTCCAGGTCGAGGAGCTTCACCTCGCGGCGGTGGCGCACGGGCAGGCGCCGCAGCGGTGGCCGCTGGCTCGCCAGCCCCGGGGAGTCGAGGGCCGCGCGCAGCTCCTCGGCCCGCCCGCCCGAGCGGCCGTCGCGCGTCTCGGCCAGCAGGCGGCGGATCGTCTCCGCCAGGCGCTCCCGCCGCAGCGGCTTGAGGACGTAGTCCAGCGCCGCCACCTCGAAGGCCTCCACCGCGTACTTGTCGTAGGCCGTGACGAACACCACGCTCGGCGCGTCGGGGCCGTGCAGGTGGCGGGCCACCTCGAGGCCCGAGAGGTCGGGCATGTGGATGTCCAGGAAGGCCACCTCCGGCTTGAGATCCAGGATCATCTGCAGGGCCTCGGCTCCCCCGCGCGCCACGCCCACCACCTCGACCGTGTCGTGCTCGCCCAGCAGCTTCTCCAGGAACTGCCGGGCGCGGGGCTCGTCGTCGGCGATCAGGACCCGCAGCCGCGAGGCGCCGCGCTCGTTGTCTCGGGCCGTCATGCAATCGCTCCCTTCGTCACGGGCCAGCGCAGGCACACGACGAAGCCACGGGCGGGCTCGCCGTCGGCGCCCCGCCGCGCTCCGGCCGCCATGCTCGCCGAGGTCCCGGCGAAGCGGCGCAAGCGCTGCTCCAGGTTGGTGAGGCCCACGCCCAGGCTCGGGCCTCCGTTGCTCGAGGCCACGCCGTCGTCGGAGAACTTCAGCTCGATGAAGCCGTCGTCCTGGCGCGCCTCCAGCTCGAGGTGCAGAGCGACCGCGTCGGGGGCGCAGCCGTGTTTGAGGCTGTTCTCCACGAGCGGCTGCAGCAGGAGCGGCGGCACGGGCAGGGAGAGCAGCTCGCGGGGTCCGCGGTAGCGGAACTCGAGCGGCGTCTCGTAGCGCTCGCGAGCCACGCCGAGGTAGTCCTCGACGAAGGCGATCTCCTCGGAGAGGAGCGCGGCGGAGCGGCTGCCGGCTTCCACCGTGTAGCGTAGCATGTCCGCCAGCCGGCCGGTGAAGCGCTGCGCGGCGGGGGGATCCGCCTCGGTGAGGTAGGCGAGGGCGTTCAGCGCGTTGAAGAGGAAATGCGGCTGCACCTGCGCCAGCAGCGCGCGCAGCTCGGCGCGCGTCGCCGCCTCGCGCAGCTCGATGGCCTGGCGCTCGGCGGCGGCCCGGTGCCCCTGCAGGGCCAGGTTCTCGAGGCGGATGCCCGCCTGCAGGAACAGGTTCTCCGCCGCCGGCGTCGCGTGCTCCGGCAGCTCCTCGCCCTCCGCGAGCCGCGGCGGCCCCTGCTCCGGCCACTCCAGCGCCACCGTGCGCTTGAGGCCGCGCGCCAGGCCGCCCTCCACCGCCTGTCGCACCTCGTCGCGGTCGAGGGCGCGCAGCAGCTCCTGCCCGGCCTGGTCCAGGGCCAGGCGAAGCGCCTGCGGGTCGCGCCCGAAGAGCTGGTTGAGGCCGCGCTGGGTGCGGCTCCACAGCGGGGCGAAGGCGAAGGCCACGACCAGCGCGGCCACCAGGTTCGGCAGCACGCCCTCCTCGCCGGTCGCGGCGCCGAAGAGCCGCTGGGCCACGACCACCACGCCCAGGTACAGGGCCGCCAGCACCACGGAGAGGAGCGCGTAGGGCAGACCCTGCACGATGACGCGCCGCGGATCGAACACCGGATCGTTGGCGATCAGGAAGGCGATCACCAGCGGCGCGGCGAGGAACGCGACGGTCACCGAGGCGAAGGCGAAGCGCACGATCGGCAGGGAGAACCACACGTAGATGCCGGGGTTCTCGAACAGGATCCACGAGGCCGCCGCGAGCAGCAGCGTCACCGCCACCGCCAGCGCCAGCACGCGCTCGCTCAGCTTGGGCCGCCGCCCCCAGGCGTCCGCGGCCGAGCGGCCGCCCGCGCCGGGCCGGGCGTAGTGATCGATGAGCGACAGCGTGCCGAGAGGCATGGCGATGCTCTGGTACCAGGACATCCAGACGTCGTCGGTCGCGGCCGGGCCGTGCCCCAGCAGCCACATCACCGGCGGGGCGGCGTAGGCCACCGCCACCAGCCAGAACCAGACGCTCCGCCACGAGGCCCGTGGCCGCCAGCGCGGCCGCGGGAACAGCGTCATGAAGTGGAGGAACGAGGCGGGGAACCACCAGACCAGCGCCCCGTAGAGCAGCAGGTAGGAGCGGAACAGCGGCCCGACCTCTCCCTGCGGGAAGCGGAAGAGATCCCAGAGCACGGCCAGGGCCTGCAGGGCGGCGAATCCCAGGAAGCCCCAGGCCGCGGCCAGATCGGGGCGGCGCCAGACCAGCAGGAAGGCGACGAGGGGCGCCGCGACCACGGCGACGAGCGGGTAGGCGAAGAGCCGCACGCGCTGCCAGGCGCTGAGCTGGATGGGAGGCAGGGTGAGCTGCACGATACGGCCGCCGCGCTCGATCTCGAGGGGGATCGGGCCGCGGGGCAGCCCGCCCGCGAGGCGCAGCGTGCGGAACTGCGCCAACGTGCCCGGCCGGCCGTCCACGCGGAGCAGCAGGTCGCCCTTCTCCAGCAGGCCCAGGGCCGGCGGCCCCTTCACGGTGCGCACCCGCGCGACGTGCCCGGGCGTGTCGTAGTCCAACTCGGCGCCGAAGCGCGGGTAGGGCGTGTAGGTGAGGAAGCGCGGCAGGGCGATGGCGCCCGCCAGCAGCACGGCCGCGACCGCGAGGAGCCGGCGGGCGCGGAAGCTCGCGTTCATGGGGGAACTGTCCCACAGGGGGGAGACCGCCTCAACGGGGCCCGGCGCCGGAGGGGAGACCTGCATGGCCCCAGGATACCGTCGGCGGCGGGGGCGCCGAGGGCCGCCGGGCGACGAACGCGGCAGTTGATGCGGTGAAAGCCCTTCACCCCCGCGCGGACGGAGCCGACCCCGAAGCGACCGATCAAGGCGCCGTCAAGCCGGCGCGGCGCCGCGGAAGCGCTCGGTGCGGCGTGTGGGATTCGCCCGCGCGAGTCGGTATACTGCGCTCCCGTTCCCCGGCCCTGGGTTCCTGGTGCGGCGCTCCGGGTCATCGGCGAAGGCGGGGCGAGTCTGGGCTCCGGCCCGCTCGGGAGGCGCGAGAGGTCGCGCGGCCGCACGGTTCTACCATGGAGGTCACGTTGAAGGCTTCGAGTTGGGCGGTCGCCACCTTCCTGCTGGCCGCCGCGATTCTGACCGCGCAGGCGCAGACCACGCAGACCACGAAGACGCGGAAGCCCGGCACCCCCACCACGAGCACGGCGACGACGAAGCGTGCCCCGGCGCGCCGCGCGCGAGCCGCCGCCCCGCGGCACCTGGACGGCATCGCGGCCGTCGTGAACGACGAGCCCGTGCTGCAGAGCGACGTGGAGGAGCAGCTCTACCTGTTCATCACGAACAACCAGATGCACCCCGACTCGGCACAGGTGGACACGCTCCGCCGGCAGATCCTCGAGGAGATGATCAACGAGAAGCTCATCGTGGCGGAGGCCAGGCGCGAAGGCATCACGGTGAGCGACCAGGAGCTGGCGCGGGCGGTGGACAAGGCCGTGCAGGACGCCAAGGACCGCTTCGGCGAGGAGGGCTTCAAGCAGCAGCTCGCCAAGGAGAGCATGACCGAGGATCAGCTCCGGGCGAAGTACCGGGACGACCTGCGCCGGCAGGCGCTGATGGCGCGCCTGCGGGAGAAGCTCTTCCCCGCCAAGCCGGTCTCGCAGACGGAGGCGGAGACCTACTTCAAGGAGCACCCGGAGAAGTTCCCGCAGGCGCCGCCCCAGGTGCGGCTCTTCGTCATCCAGATCCCGGTGGTGGCCGACTCCGTGACCGAGGCCTCCGGGCGGGCGAAGGCTCTGGACGCGCGCCGCCGCATCCTGGCCGGCGAGAAGTTCGCGAAGCTGGCCGGCGAGGTCTCGGAGGATCCCGGCACGGCGAAGTCCGGCGGCGACCTCGGCTACTTCGCCAAGGGGACGATGGAGCCGGCGCTCGAGAAGGCCGCCTTCAGCCTCAAGATCGGCGAGGTCAGCGAGCCGATCCGCAGTCCGTACGGCTGGCACCTCCTCGAGGTGCTCGACCGCGACACCCTGCGGACGAGCGCGGGCAAGGACAGCCTCGACGCCGACGGCAAGCCGATCCCCGAGGCGCACGCCCGGCACATCCTCATCCGCGTCGCCACCACGGACGCGGACCGGGACATGGCCCGAGCCCTGGCCGAGCGCGTGCGGGCCGAGGCCGTGAAGGGCATGGACTTCGCGACGCTGGTGCACCGCTACAGCAGGTACCAGGGCCCGCAGAGCCCGGACGGCGACGTGGGCTTCGTGGCGGTGGACAAGCTGCTGCCCAACATCCGCGCCGGCCTCGACACCCTCGAGATCGGGCAGATCAGCGACGTGCTCGAGAACCAGGCGGGCTTCAACATCTTCAAGCTCGCCGAGCGGAAGGCGTCGCGGCCCTACACGCTGGACGAGATCAAGGACCAGCTCCCCCAGGCGGTCGCCCAGATCAAGGAGCGCGATCGCTACGACGAGTGGATCAAGGGCCTGCGCAAGAAGGCGCAGATCGAGTACCGCAACACGTAGCCGGGAGACACCCGGCAGCCCGCGCGGCGGCGGCCTCGTGCCGCCGCCGCGGCGTTCCGGCCCGGGGCGGGAGGGCGCGCGAGGCGGAGGCGTGCCGGGCGGCTGCCCGCGGGCCCTCGCATTGTCGCGCCTGCGGCCCTCTGCTAGCTTCTCTCCTCGATGATCACGTTCGAGCACGTCACCAAGCGCTACGGAGAGCGCCTGGCGCTCGACTCCGTGTCCTGGCACATGGACGAGGGTGAGTGCGTCGCTTTCGTCGGTCCGAGCGGCGCGGGCAAGACCACCCTGCTGCGTCTCATCACCCACGAGACCGCGCCCACCTCGGGCATCGTCACGGTCGGGACCTTTCGCGGCCCGCGCCTGCCCCGCGCCAAGCGCGCCCTGCTCCGGCGCACCCTGGGCATCATCTACGAGGACTTCCGCCTGCTGAACGACCGCAACGTCTTCGAGAACGTGGCGCTCGCCGTGCGCATCACCGGGCACTTCGCGGACACCGACGTGGTGCCGCGCGTGCTCTACGCGCTCGAGGAAGTGGGGCTGCACCAGAAGCAGTCGGCCTTCCCGCAGGAGCTGTCCGCGGGCGAGCGGCAGCGCGTGGCGATCGCCCGTGCCGTGGCGAACCGGCCGGCCGTGGTGCTGGCCGACGAGCCGACGAAGGCGCTGGAGGCCGCCAGCGCGCGCGAGGTGATCGCCCTGCTCAAGCGCATCCACGAGGAAGGCGCGGCCGTCGTGCTGGTCACGACTCGCCCGGATGTGGGCGACGCGCTGGGCGGCCGGACGCTGCGGCTCGAGGAGGGCCGGCTCGTGGACGGCGGCGCGCCGGCGCGCTCGCCCTACGCCCCGCCCGAGCCGCCGCCTGCGCCGCCCGCGCCCGGCGCGGGGAGCTGAGCGTGCACCTCTACTTCCTGCGCGAGGCCTGGCAGTCCTTTCGCCAGCACACCGGGCTGGCCTGGACGGCGATCATCTCGCTCACCGCGACGCTGCTCCTCTGCGGCGTGTTCCTGCTCCTCACCTACAACGCCCAGCGGGCGGTGCGCTTCATCGGCGACCGCCGGGAGATGGTGGTCTACCTGCGCGACGACGTCACGCCCGTGCAGCGCGACTCGCTCGTCGCCCGGCTCACCGAGCTGTACGGCACGGTGACCTACGTCAGCAAGCAGCAGGCCTGGGAGGAGTTCTCGCAGCAGATCGGCGACCCGCAGCTCCTGCAGGCCGTGGACCAGAACCCGCTGCCCGCCTCTCTGCGCGTGCGCCTGCGACCGGAGCTGCTCAACTTCCCCGCCATGCAGCAGGCGGCCAAGCAGGTGGCGCAGTTCCCCGAGGTGGAGGATGTGCGCTACGGCGGCGAATGGGTCCGGCGGCTCGACGAGCTGGAGGCCACGCTGGCCCGCGACTCGCTGGCCGCCGGCCTGGTCGTGGCGTTGGCGATCCTGCTCGTGCTCTACAACACGATCCGGCTCACCGTGCTCGCGCGCCGGCGCGAGGTCGAGATCATGATCCGGCTCGGGGCCTCGGATCGCTTCATCGCCACTCCCTTCGCCCTCGAGGCGGTGGGCGAGACGCTGGTCGCGGCCCTGCTCGCCCTGGGTCTGCTCTTCGCCCTCCAGCGACTCACGCTCCTGCAGGCGGCCCGCGTGGACTTCCTGCCCCTCCTGTGGCTCGCGGCCTTCCTCGCCGGAGCCATCGTGCTGGCGTGGGCCGCCGCCTCGCTGGCCCTGGCCCGGGCGCTCCGCTCGGCCGGGCCATGAGGGCGCGGCTCCCCGCGCTGGCCCTGGCCGCCGCCCTCGGGCTCCTGGCGCCGGCCGCTCGCCCCCAGGTAGCGCCTTCGGATTCCGCGGCGACGCACCGGCGCGAGGAGCAGCTCCGCCTCGAGGCGGCCAAGCGCCGCGAGCTGGAGGAGATCAATCAGCAGGCCCGCCAGAACCGCGAGCAGGCGAGCCGCCTCCGGGGCAAGGAGAACCAGGCGCTCGGCCAGCTCCGCCGCACCGAGCGCGAGCTGAACCTCACCCGCCGCCGGCTGCGGAACCTCGTGCACCACCGCGTCTCCCTGGATCGCCAGCTCGCGGTGACGCGCACGACCCTGCAGCAGACCCAGACGTCGCTCGAGCTGCAGAAGGCGCGCCTCGCCCGCCGCCTGCGCAACATGTACAAGGCGGGCGCGGATCGCGAGCTGGAGTTCCTCCTCTCGACGCGGTCCTTCGCGCAGCTCCTGGCGCGCTGGGACTTCCTGGTGATGGTGGCCGAGCAGGACCGCGCGCTGCTCGAGGACATCGAGGGCAAGAAGGAGCAGGTCCAGACCACGCAGCAGCAGCAGGAGGCGGACCTCGGGGCCATCAAGCTGAACGAGCAGCAGACCACGGTCGAGGACCGCAAGCTGGGCAGGCTGCGGACCCAGCGCGAGCGGCAGCTCGTCCAGATCCGCACGCAGCGCAAGACCTACGAGGCCGCGGCGGCGGAGCTGGAGAAGACGGCGCGTGACATCCAGCGGCTGCTGGCCCGCCTCGAGCGCCAGCGCCAGCAGGAAGAGCAGCGGCGGCGCGCCGGCGGGCGCGCGCCGGAGCCCTACACCGGCGACTTCGCCCGGGCCCGCAAGCAGCTCGAGTGGCCGGTCGAGGGCAAGGTCGTCGGCAACTTCGGCCCCGAGCGGCACCCGCGCTTCGGCACCACGACGCTGAACAACGGCATCGACATCGAAGCGCCGACGGGCACCCCCGTGCACGCGGTGGCGCGGGGCCGCGTGGACTACACGAGCGACGACTTCGCCGCCTTCGGCCAGGTCATCATCGTGAACCACGGCGACGGCTACTACACGCTCTACGGCCACCTCTCCGAGATCCTCGTGCGACAGGGCCAGGAGGTGCAGGGGGGTCAGACCATCGGCCGCGTGGGCGACAGCGGCACCTCCCTCAAGGGCACGGTGCTGCACTTCGAGGTGCGCAAGGGCGGCAGCGCCCTCGACCCGGAGGACTGGCTGAAGTAGCGGGCTCCTCGGGTTGACCAGCGGGCTCGACCCGTGGACAATCGGCCGCATCCAGGCTGGGCGCCGGGTCGCACGCGCTCCCAGGACCACCCTCGTCCGCCGCCCGTCCCCCCGAGGTGTCCCATGGCTGCCCGCGACTCGCTCGTGCCCCGCACCCGGCGTGCCTCGCCTCGTGACCGAGCGCGCCGCGCGGGGAACGGGCCTCGCCGGTCGAGGCTCGGCCTGCTCTGGCCCGTCGTCATCGTCCTCGCCTCCTTCGCCCCGCCCGTGCACGCCCAGGTGGTGGACACGACCCTGTGGGTGACGAACGGCACGGTCGCCGCGATCGTCCGCGCCGGCAGCACCGTCTACCTGGGCGGCAGCTTCACGCTGGTGGGGCCCGCGACCGGCGCCTTCGCCACCTTGAGCGCGGCGAGCGGCGCGCTCTCCGCTTCCCTCCCCCGCGTGCTCGGATCCGTCGAGGCGATCGCTCCCGACGGCGCGGGGGGCTGGTTCGTGGGCGGCGCCTTCACCGCCGTGGGGGGCGAGGCGCGGGCGAACCTCGCCCATATCCTGGCCGACGGCCGCGTCGCCCCCTGGCGCGCGGACGCGAACGGCGCCGTGAGCGCCCTGGCCGTGACCGGCGGCACGGTCTACGTGGGCGGCGCCTTCACCCGGGTTGGCGGGCGCGCCCGGCGCCACCTCGCCGCGCTGGCGGCCGGGAGCGGCGAGCCGACCGGGTGGAATCCGGGCGCGAATGGTCCCGTGCGCGCCCTGGCGGTGAGCGGGGGCACGATCTACGCGGGCGGCGAGTTCACCGGCATCGGCGGTAGGGAGCGGTCCCACCTCGCCGCGCTGGCGGCCGCGAGCGGCGAGCCGACCGAGTGGAATCCGGGCGCGAACGGGCCTGTGCTCGTCCTGGCCGCGAGCGGCGGCACGATCTACCTGGGCGGAGACTTCCGCACGGTGGGGGGCGTGCCGCGCGCCCACCTCGCCGCCGTGGACGCCGCCACCGGGGCCGTCTCCGCCTGGCGCGCGGACGCGAGCGGCCCGGTCCGCGCCGTGGCGGTGGGCGAGGGCACCCTCTACGCGGGTGGCGACTTCCGCGCCATCGGCGGCACCCCGCGCGCCCACCTCGCCGCCCTCTCTGCCGCGACCGGCGCCGTCGCCGGCTGGGATCCTCGTCCCGATTCCACCGTGCGCGCCCTGGCGGTGAGCGGGGGCACGATCTACGCGGGCGGCGACTTCACGGCGGTCGGCGGGGGCGCCTGCCGGCGCATCGCCGCCCTGGACGCCGCCACGGGCACGGCTCTCCCCTGGGCGGCCGGGGCCGACGCTCCGGTCCGCGCCTTGGCGGCGGACCGGGGCGCGGTCGGCGCGGGGGGAGAGTTCTCGACCCTGGCCGCCGTGACGCGCAATCGCATTGCCGCCCTCGACGTCGCGACCGGGGCGGCGACGGCCTGGGATCCCAACGCGAGCGACCTCGTCTCCGCGCTGGTCGAGAGCGGCGGCATCCTCTATGCGGGGGGCCGCTTCACCAGCATCGGCGGGCAGATGCGCGGCTACATCGCCGCCCTGGACACCGCGACCGGGATGGCCACGGACTGGGACCCCGCTGCCGACGCCTTCGTCTACGGGCTCGCGGCGAGCGGGGGCGTGATCTACGCGGGCGGAGCCTTCACGAGCGCCGGCCGCCAGACGCGGCACTACATCGCCGCCCTGGATCCCGCCACCGGGAACGCCACGGCCTGGAATCCCGGAGCGAACGCGTGGGTCTGGGCGATCGCGGCGACGTCGAGCACGGTCTACGCCGGCGGCGGCTTCACCACGATCGGCGGGCAGCTCCGCAACCACATCGCCGCGCTGGAGGTCTCGACCGGGAACGCCACCGCCTGGAACCCCGCTGCGAGCGACTTCGTCTACGCCTTGCTGCCGAGCGGCGGCGTGGTGTACGCGGGCGGCGCCTTCACGGCCATCGGCGGCGCCGCGCGCTCCTGCCTGGCCGCGCTGGACGCCGGGAGCGGGAGCGCCACGGCCTGGGACCCCGGAGCCAGCGACTGGGTGAACGCCCTCGCTCTGATCGGGAACACGGTCTACGCGGCGGGACTCTTCACCAGCGCCGGCGGGAAGACGCGCGACTACCTGGCCGCGCTCGACGCGACGAGCGGCAGCGCGACCCCCTGGAATCCGCAGGCGAACGGCTATCTCTATGCTCTCGCCGCGAGCGGAAGCACCCTCTACGCGGGCGGCGCCTTCACGCTCGTCGGCGGGCGCTCGCAGCCCTACTTCGCCGCCCTCAGCTCCTCCCTCACCCCCACGCTGCTCGCCCGCTTCGAGGCCGAGATCGAGGCGGACGGAGTGCTCGTGCGCTGGCAGCTCGCCTCTCCGGCGCGCGAGGTCCGGCTCGAGCGCGGGGAGCGCGCGACCGGCCCCTGGACGATCCCGGCCGTCGAGCCGCGCGGCGAGGGCGAGCTGACCGCGGTGCTGGACCGCGGCGCCGAGGCGGGGCGGACGTACTGGTACCGGCTGGTGGTGGACCTCGGCAATCCGGCGCCCACGATCTTCGGCCCCATCCGGGCCGACCTGCCCGCGGCCATTCGGGCCAGCGGCATCACCCGCCTCGTGCCCAATCCCTCGCGCGGCGCCACGCGTATCGAGTTCGTCGTCGCCCGGGCGGAGGAGGCGCGCCTCAGCCTGCTGGACGTGACGGGCCGCGAGATCGAGGTGCTCGCCGCCGGTCGGCTCGCGCCCGGGCACTACTCGGTGGCGTGGGACGGCCGCCGGGGACGCACGCGGCAGCCGGCGGGCGTGTACTTCGTGCGCTGGGTCTCGCCGGGACGGGTCCACCAGCAGCGTCTCGTGATCCGGCCGTAGTCTCGTCGGCGATCGCCGGCGGGTGCAGGCAGGCGCGGCCGCGTGTATCTTCCCGCCATGCCCGTCGTGCGCCTTGCCGAGCTGCTCGGCCAGCCGGGGCCCTCCGCCTTTCTGCGCGGCGTGGTCGCGGGCGGCCGCTTCGCCAACGCCTATCTCTTCCTGGGCCCCGCCGGCGTGGGCAAGGGCACGGCGGCCCTGGCCTTCGCGCGCGCGCTCCTGTGCGAGACGCGCAACCGCGTCTCGCCCGACGAGGGGCTCTTCGCCCCGCCCGCGGCTCCGGCGGCCGCTCGGGCGGCCGACGACGCCTGCGGCGTCTGCTCGGCCTGCGGGAAGGCGGCGGAACTCCAGCATCCGGATCTCAAGTTCCTCTTCCCGGTCTCCGGCGAGGAGAAGGACCTGGACGACACCCTCGTCGAGACCCAGCAGGCGATGCGCGAGGACCCCTTCTTCGTCTTCGGCTACGAGAAGGCCGCCTCGATCCGCCTCTCGCTCACCCGCGATCTGCTGCGCGAGCTGGCCTACCGGCCCTACGAGGGCGAGCGGCGCGTCGTGGTGGTGCGCGACGCCGACCGCATGCGCGAGGACCAGTACTCGGCCCTGCTCAAGTCCATCGAGGAGCCCGGAGCCTCGACCGTCTGGGTGCTCACGACCTCGCGCCCCTCGCGCCTCCCGGCCACCATCCTCTCCCGCTGCCAGCGGGTGCGCTTCGCGCCCCTGGCGGAGAGCGTCGTCCGCGACTTCCTCGAGGCGCGGCTGGGGATCGGCGCCCGCCAGGCGCGGATCCTGGCCGCGCTCTCGAGCGGATCCCTGGCCCGAGCCCTGGTCCTGCGCGATCTGGAGCCGCTGGAGGAGCGCGACGGGGCCCTCGCGCTGCTCGAGCCCGCGCGGCGCGGGGATCCCGCGGCGTTGTGGAAGGCGGTGCAGGGGTTCAATCGCTTCGGTCGCGCGGGGCGCGAGGTCCTGCGGCGCCTGGTCGAGTACCACCAGCTCTGGCTGCGCGACCTTCTCCGGGCTCGCTACGGCGCCGAGCGCGAGGAGCTGGTGAACCGCGATCTCGAGAAGCGGGTGCGCGAGCAGGCCGCGCGCCTCGAGCCGGTGGAGATCCGCCGCCGGCTGCTGGTGCTCGAGGAGATGCTGCGGGCGATCGAGGGGAACGTGACCCCCGAGCTGGCGATGTTCTCGGCGCTCGAGCGGCTGAGCGGCGCGCGCTTCAGCGAGGAGACCTGGCCGCGCCACCCGACCGCGAGGTGGGACTACTGATCGCCCCCGGCCGGGCCGGCCCGCGCCGCCTCACCGGCCCCGGTGGGGGCGCGCCCGCGCCTCGTGCCAGGGAGCGAGCCGCCCGCGCCGAATGCCCCTCCGGGCCCCGTAGGCAAGCGCGAGCTGCCTGAGCTATGCTCGGTGCACCTTCCCTCGTCCCCCGGAGGGGGTCTTCATAGCCGGCTCGACCGGGCTCCTCTCGCCCTGTCGCTCCGGAGCGACCGCCAACATTCTCGCCCCGGCTCCCAGGAGCCGGTCGGGCGGCCCATCGCCGCCCATAAAGGTCTCGCGATGCCCGAGATCGTGCAGGTCACCCTGCGCGGTTCGCGCCGGGAGTTCTTCCTCAACTCGCGCCGCATCTGGCTCCAGCGAAACGACAAGGTCATCGTCCAGGCCGAGCACGGCGAGGCCATCGGCACCGTGTTCCTCAAGGACGCCACCCTGGTCGAGCTGAAGCGGCCGAACAACGTCACGCGCGAGATCATCCGCAAGGCCACCGAGGAGGACCTCGATCAGGAGGATCACCTCGCCCAGCGCGAGCTGGAGGCCTTCGAGTACTGCCGCGAGCGCATCGCCGTCCGGGAGCTCAAGATGGACCTCTCCGAGGTGGAGGCCATCTTCTCCGGCCACCGCATCACCTTCTACTTCTCGGCCGAGCACCGGGTGGACTTCCGCGAGCTGGTCAAGGACCTGGCCGCGCGCTTCCAGACCCGCATCGAGCTGCGCCAGATCGGCGTACGCGACCAGGCCAAGCGGATGGACGGCTGCGGCCCCTGCGGCCGGGCGTTCTGCTGCTCGACCTGGCTCAGGGACTTCCACCCGGTCACGCTGCGCATGGCCCGCGAGCAGCAGCTGACCCTCAACCCGACCAAGATCTCGGGCGCCTGCGGGCGGCTCATGTGCTGCCTGGCCTACGAGCTGAACCTCTACCGTGACCACGCGGGCAGCCTCCCGCCGGTGGGCGCCGAGCTGCACACCGGCAAGGGTCCGTGCACGGTGACGCGCACCGAGCTGCACCGCCAGGCGATCTGGGTGCGGGACACCGAGGGGCAGGAGCATCGCATCACCCTGGACATGCTGCCTCCGGGCCCCTGGCACAAGGCGGGCGAGTGCGTCACCGCCGAGGCGCCGCCCTGCGAGTCGGGGAACGGCGAGCCGCCCGAGCCGGGCGACGCCGAGAACTGACCGCCCCCGAGCCCGCCTCCGCCCGGCCGGCTCTCCGCGCAACCGCGTGCGCGGGGCCGACCTGCGCGGGTTCGCGCGGCCCTTGACCGCTTCGCTATACTCCGCGCTTCACTCGCCACCCGGGAGACGCACGTGCCGCGACGCTTTTACATCACCACCGCCATCGACTACGTGAACGGGCGGCCGCACCTCGGCCACGCCTACGAGAAGGTGCTGGCCGACGCCCTGGCGCGCTTCCACCGCCAGCGCGGCGACGCCGCCTACTTCCTCACCGGCACCGACGAGCACGGGCAGAAGATCGCTCGCGCCGCGGAGGAGGCGGGCCGCGAGCCGCAGGCGTTCGTGGACGAGATGGCGCAGACGTTCATCGCCGCCTGGAAGCGGCTGGACATCGCCTACGACCAGTTCATCCGCACCTCCGACAAGCGGCACGAGCTGGCCGTCCAGGAGCTGATGCGGCGCTTGTCGCTGGCGCGCACCCCCCGCACGGGCGAGCCCGCCATCTACGAAGGGGAGTACGTCGGCCTCTACTGCGAAGGCTGCGAGGGCTTCAAGAGCGAGAAGGAGCTGGACGAGAAGGGGCGCTGCCCCGAGCACAAGAAGAAGCCGAAGGAGATCAAGGAGTCCAACTTCTTCTTCCGCCTCTCCGAGTACGACGAGGCCCTGCTTCGCCACATCGAGGCGCATCCGGACTTCATCCAGCCCGACTACCGACGCAACGAGGTCGTCAGCCTCGTCAAGAGCGGGCTCGAGGACGTGAGCGTGTCGCGCCCGAACCTGACCTGGGGCGTGCCGCTGCCCGAGGAGATCGAGGGCGGCGCCGGGCACACGGTCTACGTGTGGGCGGACGCGCTGCTCAACTACCTGTCCGCCCTCGGCTGGCCGCAGCGCACGTACGCGAAGTGGTGGCTGGCGAAGGAAGCGGAGGTGGGCGGCCCGGGGTCCGCCCGGCAGGACGAGTTCCAGGAGCTGGACGGGAACGGCCGGCCGGGAGCGGCCTGGGCGGGCACGGGCCAGACCCTGTTCACGAACGCCTTCCATCTGATCGGCAAGGACATCAGCCGCTTCCACTGCGCCCTTTGGCCCGCCATCCTGCTGGCGGCGGGGGTGCCCCTGCCGCGCCAGGTCTACGTGCACGGCTTCATCTACGCGCGCGGGCAGAAGCTCTCGAAGTCGCTGGGGAATCAGGTGGACCCGGTCGAGATGGCGGACCGGTTCGGCGTGGACACGCTGCGCTTCTACCTGATCGACGCGATTCCCACGGGCGGCGACGGCGAGTTCACGCTCGAGCAGTTCGTCGAGCACTGCAACACGCACCTGGCCAACAAGCTCGGCAACCTGGCGAGCCGCACGTTGACGCTGGTGCACAAGAACTTCGGCGGCGCCACGCCGACCGAGTGGGCGCCCGAGTCCTTCGCCGATCCCGCCGTGCAGGAGGCCTTCGGCGCCCTGACCGCGGCGGCCGAGGCGGCGGCGAACGAGGTGCCGCGAGCCTATGCCGAGGTCCGGCTCCACGACGCCCTGGGCCGCGCCTGGGAGGTGGTCGAGCGGGCCAACGAGTTCGTGGACCGCGCCCGGCCCTGGGAGCTGGCCAAGGATCCGGCGCGCCGCGCGGAGCTGGGCACGGCCCTGGGGGCCCTGCTCGAGACGCTGCGCCTCGTGGCCATCTGGACCTGGCCGGTGTGTCCGGACAAGTGCGAGACCCTCTGGGGAGTGCTGGGCCTGCCGGGCAGGCCCGGGGAGCAGCGTGGAGACGCGATCCGGACCGCGTTCGGCCCGGCGCCGTCCCGGGCCCTGGGCGCGCCGGTCATCCTCTTTCCCCGCATCGACCTCAAGGCGGAGGCGGTGGCCACGGGTCCGGCCAAGCCGCCGGCCTCGCGCTAGCGGCGCCTCGGGGCTCTGGGGGCGCCGGCGTTGATCGACACGCACTGCCACCTCGCCGACGAGCGCTTCGACAACGACCGCGACCTGGTGCTGGACCGTGCCCGGCATGCCGGCGTGACCCACTTCGTCGAGATCGCCTACTCCCCGGAGGTGCTGCCCCGGGCGCAGGCGCTCGCGCGCGAGCACGCGGCCGTGTCGCTGTGCCTCGGCGTGCATCCCGGCGAGTCGGGCCGCGTCCCCCTCGAGTGGCTGGCCACCCTGCGGGCGGAGGCCCGCCACCCGCGCGTGGTGGCCCTGGGCGAGATGGGGCTCGACTACTATCGCGACCGCGCGCCCCGCGCCGACCAGGAGCGCTGGTTTCGCGCCCAGCTCGGACTGGCCGACGAGCTGGGGCTGCCGCTCGTGATCCACCAGCGAAGCGCGCTCGAGCCGACGCTCGCCATCCTCGAGGAGGCGCGCCCGCGCGCGGGGGGCGTGCTGCACTGCTTCGACGACGGGCCGGAGGCGATCCCCCGGGCGCAGGCGCTGGGTTTCCGGCTGGGCATCGGCGGCTGCCTCACCTACGGTCACGCGCCCCTCGAGGAGGCGGTGAGGGCCGCGCCCGCGGCGATGCTGGTGCTCGAGACGGACTCCCCCTACCTCGAGCCCGAACCTCGCACGCTTCGACGCAACGAGCCGAGCCTGCTGACCCGCGTCCTGCCCCGGCTGTGCGCGCTCAAGGGCTGGACCCTCGAGGAGGGGGAGCGCATCACGACCGCGAACGCCCGCGAGCTGTTCCGGCTGCCGGCGGGCTGATCGCTCTCAAGGCCCCGCCGCGGCCCGCCGATAACCTCGGAGCCATGAATCCCTCAGGGCCGTCCGCGGACCCCGGTCTGCTCTCCATCCTCTTCCTCGTCGCGGCGGGGGTCTCGGGCGCGGGCTACACCCTGCGCCTCCTGCGCCGGCGCGAGCGGGAGCGCTCGCGCCGCGAGGCCGCCGATCTCGCCCAGTCCCTGCGCGACTTCCTGGAGTGCCGGCTGGCGGCGGAAGCGCTCGCGGCCGAGGCGGCGGCGGCCGATGCCGGCTCCTTCTGGTCGGCGCTCGAGGCCTTGACGACCCGGGGCGACGGCTGGATCGCGCTCTCGCGGGCCCTGGCGCGCTGCCCCCACCTCGAGGCGGAGCGCGTGGCGCTGCGCGACGAGTCGCCCTGGCGCCGCGAGCTGGCCGCGCGCCGCCTCGCCCTGCTCTTCGCGCCCGCCTCGCGGCGCGCGCTGCGCGCGGCGCTGCGCGACGGCCCCGAGCTGGTCACGGCCGCCGCAGCCGCCGCCCTGGCGCGTTACCGCGACGTCGAGGCGCTGCGTTGGGTGCTCGCCCATCCCGAGTCTCTCGCCCGCCGCTCCCCCCGCGCGCGCCTGGGCGTGCTGCGCGCCTTCGGACGGCGCGGCCTGCCCGAGCTGGCGGCCGCCCTCGAGCGCGGCAGCGGCGACGCCGCCATGGACCGCGCCCTCATCGAGGCGCTCGGCCTCGCGGCTCACCACGCCTCCCGGCGGGTGGTCGAGCGGCGCCTGCGCGAAGGCGACCTCGAGCAGCGCGTGGCCGCCGCCCGGGCGCTCGGCCGCATGGACGCCGAGGACTGCGCCACCTCCCTGATGGGCGCGCTGCAGGACGAGGCGTGGCAGGTGCGGGCGCAGGCCGCCTGGGCACTCGGCCACACGCGCGCGCGCATCGCGCTGCTGGTGCTGCCCCCGCGGCTCGCGGACCCCGCCTGGTGGGTGCGCCGGCACGCGGCGTACGCGCTGCGCGAGCTGGGGGAAGAGGGGCGCCACGAGCTGGAGCAGATCGCGCACGGCTCGCCCGACCCCTACGCGCGCGACATGGCGCGCGAGGTGCTCGAGGGCTGGCCCGCGGCGGCCTGAGGCCGGACGGGCTACGCGCCCGGCCAGCGGAGCACCAGCACCTCCTCGCGCAGCTCGGTCCGCGTAGCCGTGGCCCGGCGCATGCGGAAGAGGTCGAGCCCCTCGACCTCGTAGCCGAGTGAGCGGGCGATGCCGGCGAGCAAGGTCCCCGTGCGGATCAGCACCCGCAGGTAGGAGGCCTGCTCGCCCACGACGTACGCCAGGCGCGCCCCCGGACGGAGGGCCGGTCGCAGCGCGGCCAGATGACGAGCCATGCCGCCGAAGTAGAGCCTCGTCACCCGCGGGTAGAGCCGCTCGAAGCCCGAGGTCTTGCCCAGCGCCGCGCGGCGCCGCTCGATCGCCCGGGCGAGGCGCTGGATCTCGGGGTGGTCGGCCACCCAGCGCTCGTCGTCGTCGCCCGCGTAGACGTTGCGCGTGTTCGAGCGGACCAGCCCCTGCTTCAGCGCCCGCAGCTCCCGCCGGTCTCGGACGAATCCCAGCAGGACGGACTCCAGGCGGGTCGCCCGCGTGTAGTCCTTCTCGTTCGGGTAGGGAGGCGAGGTGATCACGGCGGACACGGAAGCCGGCTCCAGGGCCTCGCCGGCTCGCCGCGCGTCCCCGGCCAGCACGCGGCCCGCCGGGGGGCGCCGTCCACCGACCGCGCCGAGGTCTTCGGCCATGGACCTCACGGCATCCATCCAGGCCGAGATCACGGCGGCGTCGGGCTTCGCCGGCCCCACGCCCACCTCGGGGCCGAAGTGAAGGTTGCCCACCGAGGTGGTCAGGACCTTGGCCAGGGCGAGGCGCTCGTGCCCGCGGTAGCGAGGGTCGTCCAGCGCGCACAGGGAGTCGAGGAGGACGAGCGCCTTGTGCAGGGGAAGTGGGCTGATGCTGCCGGCCAGCAGCAGCGACTCGGCGGCCTCGGGGAGCGTGCGCAGCCGGGTCCGCGCGCGCTCCGCGGGATGCGGGCGCGCCGCGTCCTCCAGGCCCTCGGCGCGGAGCGCGGCGGCCGCGCGCCGGCCCACGCGTCGGGCATGGGCGAGGAGCCCCTCGGGGCTCGGGGCCCAGTCCAGCTTCACCGAGCTGGCGAAGCGGGCCATGGGATTGGGCTCGAGCCCGATGCTGGCGACGCCGCGCTTCGCGCACTCGACCAGCACGGTGCCGGTTCCGCAGAAGGGATCCAGGACCGTCCCGCCCCGGCCGACCGCGAAGCGCCCCAGGTACTCGCGGACGAGGTGCGGGGGGAAGGAGAGGACGAACCGGTACCAGTCGTGGACGGCGCGATCCTCGGGCAGCAGCCGGTTGGCGCCGCCGCCTCCCGCCCGCCGCGAGGCGGCCGCCACGCGCCGCGGGCCGGGAGCCACGGGGCCCTCAGGCCGCGCGCGGCCGGAAGACGCGCACCGGCACGATGATCGTGTTGAGCCCGCGGAACTGCAGGCGCCGCTGGATCTCGTAGGCCGTCTCGTTGTGCAGGAAGCGCTGGTACCAGCGCTCCTCCTCGAAGACCAGCCGACTGGTGAAGAAGATGGCGCGGCGATACTCCCGCGCCACCTCGGCGCACAGCTCCTCCAGCGCCGAGACGGCCTCCGTGCCCACCGCCATGCGGTAGTCCGCCGACAGGCCCAGGCCGCGGGTCAGCTCGACGTAGCGCTTGAGGGCCTGCTCCGTCTCCGCGGCGATGCGGTCCACCTCCTCCACGCCCTTCATGGTCGCCGAATCCACCACCCCCACGGACACGAACATGAACTGCCGGAATTGCCCGGGGAAGAGGCGCTGCGAGTCGAGGAGCTGGTGCATGCCCAGGCCCCCGAACGAGACGACCAGCATCACGGCGAGCGGCTTCGCCGGATCCAGCGGCGGCGGCGGCGCGTGCGGCGTGGTGGGCAGGTTCGCCATGGCGTCGTCCAGGCGCCTCAGGTTGCTGCGCGCCGCGGCGTAGTGGCGATGGATCCAGAAGCACAGGCCCACGAGCACCCCCGTCACCGTGAGGGTGACCCAGCCGCCCTCCCGCCCCTTCTCGACGATCGTGCCCGTCAGGATGCTCAGGCACATCAGCAGGGCGACGCCGTGGATGAGGAAGCCCCGCCGCCGTCCGACCTCGCGCTTCCCCCACCAGTAACGGAGCATCCCGAGCTGGGAGAGGGAGAAGGTCACGAACACGTTGATCGAGTACATGATGAGCAGGGCGGTCACGTTCCCGCGGGTGTAGACGAGCACGGCGATCGAGGCGAGGCCCATCAGGAAGACGCCGTTCTGCATGGTGAGCCGGCTCGAGAGCTGGGCGAAGCGGTGCGGGAACCAGGAGTCCACGGCCATGTTGCCCATGACCCGCGGCCCGTCGATGAAGCCCGTCTGGGCGGCGACGAAGAGCAGCGCCGCCTCCGAGACGAGGGTGATCACCACGAACCACTGCCCGAGGGGCAGGCCGGCGGGCCGCCAGCCGGCCGCGAAGTTGTCGAGCAGCACGGCGTTCATCGTCTTCCCCGGCGCGGGCACCACCCGGAACAGCAGGTAGCAGACGAGGATCCCTCCCGCGGTGAGGGCGAGCGAGATCGACATGTAGGTCATCGTGCGGCGCGCGGTGTGGACCTTGGGCTCGCGCATGATCTGCAGCCCGTTCGAGACGGCCTCGATGCCCGTGTAGGTTCCAGCCCCCATCGAGTACGCCTTCATGAAGATGGCGAACATGCCGGCGAGGCCCAGGGTCGCGAGCCCGGCGCTGAATCCGGAGCGGACCTCGTGCGCCACGGCGGGTAGCTGGGCGGCGTGCGAGCCGATCCCGCCGAAGATGAGGACGCCGTGCGTCAGGACGAAGAGCCCGAAGATGGGCGCCAGCACGGTGACCGACTCCTTGACCCCGCGCAGGTTCATCACCACGAGGAGGCCGATCACCAGCGCCTCGACCAGGACCTTCGTTCCCGCCCACTCGGGGGGGAGGACGCTGAAGACCTGGTCCGTGCCGCTGGCGATCGAGGTGGCGATCGTGAGGACGTAGTCCACGAGCAGGGCCGAGCCCGAGAGCACGCCCCAGCGCGGCCCCAGCAGGCGCGAGGCCACGATGTAGCCGCCGCCGCCGAAGGGGAAGTGGTGGATGATCTGCGAGTAGGCGACCGAGATGACGAGCACGGTGACCGTCGTGGCCAGCGCGAGGGCGATCGCCAGGTAGTGGTGGGTGCCCAGGGCGCGGAAGGCCTCGTCGGGTCCGTACGAGGACGAGGAGAGGCCATCGGCTCCGAGCCCGACCCACGCCAGCAGCGCGACCAGGGAGATGGTGTGGAAGGTGCGCGGGTCTCTCAAGTTGCGCGGCGCACCGAGAACCAGCCGCTTCAGGCGGGATAACACGGGCGGGGAATGTACCATGAACTCCGCCGGGAGGAGCGGGCGAGGGGCGCCCCCACGGCCCCGCGCCGCCACGCTCGCGGCGGTCATCGTGATCTCCGGGCCGTCGCTGGCTCCGAGCCTCGGCGCGACCGTACACTCCCCGCATGAGCCCCACGCCACGCCCCCGCCGGGGTGGCCGCCGCGCCTCCTCCTGGCTGCTCGGCCGCGCCGCCGCCGAGGGCAGCGAGATCGCCCGCCTCAAGCGCACGCTCGCCGAGCGCGGTCTCGCGCCCCGCAAGCGCTGGGGGCAGAACTTCCTCGTGCGCGAAGACCTGGCCGAGAGGATCGTGGATCACTGCCGGCTCACCGAGGACGACGTGGCGGTCGAGATCGGGCCGGGGGCGGGCGCCCTCACCGCGCGGCTGGCCGCCCGGGTGCGCGCGCTCGTCGCCGTGGAGAAGGACCCGGGGCTGGCCGCCTTCCTGCGCGAGGAGCTGGCGGAGATCCGCCAGGTCGAGATCGTGGAGGGCGACTTCCTCGAACTGGACCTGGCGCGGATGGCGCTCGCCCACGGGGCGGAGCGCCTGGCGGTGGTGGGCAACATCCCCTACAACATCACCACCCCGGTCCTGGAGCGCCTCTTCGCGCAGCGGCGCGTGGTGCGCAGCGCCGTGCTGCTCGTGCAGAAGGAGTACGCGGAGCGCCTGGCGGCCGCGGCGGGCACGCCCGAGTACGGCGCCGTCACGCTCTTCGCTCGCTACCACGCCCTCCTCGACCCGCTCATGAGCGTGCGGGCCTCCGCGTTCTGGCCGCGCCCCGAGGTGGACAGCCTGCTGGTGCGCTTCTTCCTGCGCGAGCAGCCTCCGGTCGAGGCGGACGAGGCGCTGCTTTTCCGCATCATCCGCGGCGCGTTCCACATGCGCCGCAAGCAGCTTGCCAACACCCTCGAGGAGTCGCTCGGCCTGGATGCCGCGGAGGTCGAGCGCCTCTGCCGCACGGCGGGAATCGACGGCCGGCGGCGCGGCGAGACGCTCACGCTCGACGAGTTCGCCAGGCTCGCGCGGGCCGCGGAGCCGCTGCGGGACGGCACGCCGGCGGACGCGCGCGACGAGGGCACGCGCGCCTGAGCGCCGCGGGGCCGGCGGGGGGCGCCGCCGCTCCGGCCCGATCGGCGGACCGGGCCGGGTTGCGCGGAGCCGCCGCTACGGCTCGACGAACTTGTAGCCGACCTTGTGCACCGCGACGATGAACGGCTGGGCGAAGCCCGCGCCCAGCTTCGAGCGCAGGTTCGAGACGTGCGTGTCCACGGTGCGGGTGGTCACCCCCAGCTCCTCGTCCACGCCCCAGATCTCCTCCAGCAGCTCCTCGCGCGACACGGTGCGGCCGCGGTGCTCGATCAGGT